>CAJUFK010000057.1 GCA_910585535.1 uncultured Angelakisella sp.
CGCCCTCTTTTTGGGGAGCCCCACCTACTTCGGCAACGTCTCCGCCCCGGTAAAGACCTTTATGGACAGCTTCGTGGACTACTGGGCGGAGGCCCGGCTGGCCGGGAAACAATTCGGGGGCTTTGCCTCCGCCGGGACCCCCCAGGGGGGATGCGACATCTGCCTCCAGGCCCTTTGCCACTTCGCCATGCATATGGGGATGTGCCTTATTCCGGCCCCCTCTACCCTTGCCGGAACGGTCCAGCCCGCCTATGGCCTCTGCCACTGGTCCGGGGATAATTCCGACCAGCGGCTGACGGAGGGGGAGCGGGAGGCCATCCAAAGCTACTGCGCCTTTGCCTGGGGGATCATCGCCGGAAGGGGGGCCATAGAATGAGCTACCGCCTTTTTATCTTCGATCTGGACGGTACCCTGGTGGATACCTCCCCCGGCATCATGGCCACGGTGCGCCATGTGGAGAAGGTCATGGGGATGGAGCCCATCCCGGACAGCGACCTTCGGAAGTTCATCGGCCCGCCCCTGGAGGACTCCTTCCTCCGGTACCACCACGCCGCCCCGGAACGGGCCAAGGAGATGGTGAGTTGTTATCGGGAGCGGTACGGGACCATCGGGGTGGGGGAGGCCGCCGTCTACCCCGGCATCCCGGAGATTTTGGACCTCATCAGGAACACCCCCGGGGCCTATGCGGCGGTGGCCACCCTGAAGCACCACACCATGGCGGAAAAGTCCCTGGCCCAGTTCGATTTGACCCGGTGGTTTGACGCCATCGCGGCAGGGACCGACGAGCATCCCTCCAAGGCGGCGCTGATCCGCCAGGTGATGGAACAGCTCCGCTGGACCGACCCCGCCACGGCGGTGATGATGGGGGACAGCCGGTACGACGGGGAAGGGGCCCTGGAAGCCGGGGTGGATTTTGTGCCCCTCACCTACGGCTTCGGTTTTTCGGAGCCGGGAAGCCTTGTGGGCCTGCCCACTGTGTTTACGGCGGAAAAGCCGGAGGACCTTGTACAGTTTGTAAAGGAGGCGCTTTGCTGACATGGACTGGACCGACGTACAGATTACGGTTCCTGTAAAGGAGATCGACACCGCCGCCGCCATCGCCCAGATGGTGGTGCCCTACGGCATCTACATTGAGGACTACTCCGACCTGACGGAGGAGGCCCCGAAGATCGCCCATATCGACCTTATCGACGAGGAGCTTCTGGCGAAAAACCGGGACAACGCTATCATTCACATCTACATCAGCCCGGAGCAGAGCCCCACCGAGGCCATCGCCTACCTGGCCGCCCGGCTGGACCAGGAGCCCATCCCCTACACGGTGGATACCTCTGCCGTCAAGGAGGAGGAGTGGGCCACCGCCTGGAAGGACTACTACCATCCAACCAAGATCGGCAAGCGGCTAGTAGTCTGCCCCACCTGGGAGGAGTACAACCCGGGGGAGGGGGAGCTGGTGATGCGCCTGGACCCCGGCATGGCCTTTGGCACCGGGACCCACCACACCACCCGCCTCTGCGCCGGGATGCTGGAGGAAGCCGTCACCCCCGGCTGCCGCCTGCTGGACATGGGGACGGGGAGCGGCATCCTTTCCATCGCCGCCCTTTTGTTGGGGGCCAAGGAGGCGGTGGGGGTGGACATCGACCCGGTGGCGGTCCGCACCGCCGGGGAGAACGCCGCCCTCAACGGCTTCGGGCCCGATCGGTTCACCCCGGTCTGCGGGGAGCTGGTCCACGACCGGCATCTGGCGGAGAAGCTGGGGAACGGCTTTGACCTCATCGCTGCCAACATCGTGGCCGACGTCATCATCGCCCTGGCTCCCACCTTCCCCCGGCATCTAAAGCCTGGCGGAACCGCGGTCTGCTCCGGGATCATCCTTCCCCGAAAGGAGGAGGTTCTGGCCGCCCTTGCCGCCCAGGGACTCACCATCACCCAGGTGGAAGAAAAGGACGGCTGGTGCGCCATCCGGGGGACGCTGTAATGCCCCGGTTCTTTGTCCCCGACCTGTCCGGGGAGACCATAACCATAACTGGGGAGGATGGGCGGCACATCGCCAAAAGCCTCCGCTGCCGGGTTGGGGAGACAGTGGTCCTTTGCGACGGCAGGGGCCAAGACGCCCAGGGAGTCATCACCGCCATAGCGGGGGAGACGGTAACGGCAGCTGTCCGGGACCGCGCCCCCAGCCGGGGGGAGCTGCCCTGCCGGGTCACCCTCTACCAGGCCCTTCCCAAGGGGGATAAGCTGGAACTCATCGTCCAGAAGGCGGTGGAACTGGGGGTCTTTGCCGTGGTCCCGGTTCTCACCAGCCGGTGCGTCTCCCGCCCCGATCCAAAGGGGATGGAGAAGAAGCGGGAGCGGCTGCAAAAAATTGCCCGGGAGGCAGCCGGGCAGTCGGGCCGGGGGCTGGTCCCGGAGATCCGGCCTCTACTCTCCTTTGGGGATGCCCTTGGGGAGATGGGGGAGAGCCCCTGCCCCATCCTCTTTTATGAAGAGGCCCAAGGCCCCCTGGGTCCCCTCCTGGAGCCCCGCCCCGGGGAGCTTGCCCTGATGGTGGGCAGCGAGGGGGGATTCTCCCCACAGGAGGCGGAGGAGGCCCGGGAAAGGGGCATCCGCCTCTGCACCATGGGCCCCAGGATCCTCCGGTGCGAAACCGCCCCCCTTTACGCCCTGTCGGCAGTAGGATTTTTCTACGAGAATTTAATGGAAAGTGTGTAAGAAATGGCAAACCGTAAGAAAAAACTGGAAATGAAGTACCTGGTCCGGCGGACCGTTTTCCTTGTGGTCCTGATGCTCCTCCTCTTTGGAGCGGGATGGGGTCTTTGGTGGCTGTTAAGGGGGGAAGGGGAGGAGGGCCCGGGCAGCTCCGGTACAGCCCAAAGCCCAAGCCAGACCCCATCCCAGCCCGAGACCTCCGCCAGCCCAGACCCGGAGCCGGTCTCGGTCCCCGAACCGGAACCGGATCCCGGCCCGGCCATCGACCCAGACGACTGGCAGCTGGTCCTCATCAACCCCACCCACTCCATCGAAAAGGAGCTGGAAATGGAGTTTGACGAGGTCCAGGGCTATAAGTTTGACAGCCGGATCGCGGGGAAGGTGCGGGAACTCATCGCCGCCGCCAAGGAGGACGGGTACAGTTTGGCCATTGTCTCCGGCTACCGCACCATGGACCGCAGCCGGATGCTATACGCCAACAAGATCGCCGAGTACCAAAATATGGGCTACGACGAGGCCACCGCCAAGGTGGAGGCCGCCAAGTGGGTGGCCCCTCCCGGCACCAGCGAGCATCACTCGGGGCTGGCCATGGACATCGTTTCCGGGGACTACTACACCAAGTACAGCGACCTGGTGGAGGCCTTTGAAAACGAGCCGGAGGCCGTCTGGCTTCGGGAGAACTGCGCCCGTTTCGGCTTTATCCTCCGCTTCCCCAAGGACAAGACGGAGATCACCGGCATCAACTACGAGCCCTGGCACTTCCGCTTTGTAGGGGAGGAACACGCCCGGGCCATTATGGACCAGGGGCTCTGCCTGGAGGAGTACCTGGGGGAGACGGATTAGCGCACAGCGGTTTTCCGCCGGACCGCTGAGACCTCCCGGGCGCTGCCGGAGAGAAGGAACCGATCCCCCTGGAAGGTGAGGGCGAAGCCCTCCTCCCCCTCCAGCCGGGCGTCCCAGCGCCCCCGGGGGATGGTTTTCCCGGCGGGGAAGAAATCGCCCATCCGCACAGTCCCCCCGGACAGAACCGAGGAAAGATCCCCAGGCCGCTCCGGTCCGGGCGCGGCAGCGATGGTCTGTCCGATCCCCAGGACCTCCCCGTCCAGTAAAAAGGTCATCTCGGTAACGGTGAGATACAGTTCCTTCATCTTTGCATCCTCCTTGTCACAGTTTTGGAAGGCTTCCCCTTCTCTACAATGCCAGTATATCACAAATGGTGTCCGGTTATCAGGACAGTGTCGGACCGGGTCGTGTCCTGTCGAAACACTGTCCGCCTATCGGTACAGTCTATGCCCGGCCTGTCCCGGTTATTCCCCCAAAGGAGGTGGCCTCCCATGCCCCGTTTCCAGAAGGTCTACCTGGAGATCACCAACATCTGCAACCTCCGCTGTCCCTTCTGCCCCCCGACCCAGCGTCCCCCCGGCTATCTCACCCGGGAGCAGTTCCTCCGGGTCCTGGACCAACTGGCCCCCTATACCCGCTACCTTTACTTTCATATCAAGGGGGAACCCCTCCTCCACCCTCTCCTTCCGGACTTCCTCACCCTGGCGGGGGAGAGGGGCTTTCAGGTGAACCTCACCACCAACGGCGTCCTTCTGCCCGAGCTGAGCCCGGCCCTCCTGGAGGCCCCCGCCCTCCGCCAGGTGAACCTCTCCCTCCACAGCTACCAGCCCCAGGCCCACGGAGAGATGGAGGGGTATCTTTCCGCCGCGGCCTCCTACGCCCGGAAAGCGGCGGAGCGGGGAAAGCACACCGTCTTCCGCCTTTGGACTCTGGATCCCTCCCGGGAAACCAACGGCACCTGCCGCCGCCTTTTGGACCTCCTAAGCCGGGAATTCCCCTCTGCCGGAGACCTTTCGGCCCGTTCCGGGGAGCGTTCCCTGACCCTGGAGCCACACATCTTCCTCAGCTTTGAGGAGGAGTTCGCCTGGCCCAGCCTCTCCGCCCCGGCCATTCCAGGCCCCGGTACCTGCTACGGCGCCCGCCGTATGCTGGGGATTCTCTGCGACGGGACGGTGGTTCCCTGCTGCCTGGACGGGGAAGGGGAGTGCCCCCTGGGGAACCTTTTCACCGAGGACCTTGGGGACATCCTGGCCCGTCCCCCTCTGGAGGAGATGGCCCAGGGCTTCCGGAACCGAAAGATCACCCAGGATCTGTGCCGCCGATGCGGCTATCGAACCCGATTCGCATAAAAGCCCCGCCTCTGGAAAGACTGGTATCAGTACCATCTTTTTAGGAGGCGGGGCTTATTAAATACGGGAAGAAACTACGGGAATACTGGGGGCTGTTCTGCCTGGGCGCGGTGGGCTACAGCCTGCTGGAAATTTTATGGCGGGGATACACCCACTGGACCATGGGGGTGACCGGGGGCCTCTGCCTCTCCACCCTCTACCGGGTCAGCGGGGCGGTGAAGGACTGGGGGACCGGGGCCCGGTGCGCCCTGGGCTCGGCCATCATCACCGCCTACGAGCTGGCGGCGGGGTGGCTGGTGAATCTCAAACTGGGCTGGGATGTCTGGGATTACTCCCGCCTGCCCTTCCATTTTCGGGGGCAGATTTGTCTGCTGTACAGCGTGATTTGGTTCCTGCTGTCCATGCCCATCTTTGGGCTTTGCTATCTGCTGAAAGAGCACCATTCTTAAAGCTGGTGTTGTTGGGGTCGTGCCGGGCGTCTGCTCTTGGGGCTTCTCGTTCCAGATTCGGGCCTGTGGCCCTGTCTGGAAGGGCAGTTTGTACAGGGCGAAAGGGAGGGCGCTCCCGCGGCTGGGTGACGGGGCAGGCTCGTTACCGGCCGCAGGTTGTCACTTCGAGAAAACAAAGCCGGGGAAGGGTAACTTACAACCCTTTCCCGGCTTCGTTTGTTTTTTCCTGCGGCCTGGTTTTGACAGGCCCGTTTTCGTTTGGTCGTTGGTTCAGCGGCCCGCCTCATACATCCGTACAGACGGCCACCGCCCAGGGGTATTTCGCCCGCTGCGGCGGGCGACCAAAGGCTTCGCCTCTGGACTCCACCGCCCTTTGAAAAAGGGCGGCCCTAAACTTTGCCTGGCTCGATTGCTGCCTTGTGCTTGGCCTTACGCCGGGGTCCAGCCCATCTCCTGCCCCGCCAAAACATGGAAGTGAAGATGGGGTACCGTCTGCCCGGCATCCGGCCCAATGTTGGTGATGACCCGGTACCCGGTCTTTGCCCCCTGCTCCGCCATGATCTTCGGAATGACCTCAAAAATATGCCCCACCACCCCGCTGTTCTCCGGGGTCACGGCGTCCACGCTTTGGATGTGGACCTTGGGGATGACCAGCAGGTGGACCGGAGCCTTGGGCTCCAGGTCCTTAAAGGCCACACAGACCTCGTCCTCGTACACCTTGGCCGAAGGATTTTCCCCGGCAACGATCTTGCAGAATACACAGTCAGACATGGGAATACCTCCTTTAGAGTGCCCCGCCCCCCCTTCCAGTGCTGGTAGGGGGCGGGCTTGTTGTTTCGTTCAGGTCACTTGGTTACCAGGGACAGAAGGACCTCCTCCGCCTGGGCCAGGGCTTCCTCCAGCTTGGAGACATCCTTGGCGCTGCCCATGGCGCTGTCGGGACGGCCGCCGCCGCTCCCCCCGGTGAGGGCGCAGAGGGCCTTGACCACCTTCCCGGCCACCGCCCCGGCGGCTACCGCCTCGGGGCCGCAGGCCACGCAGATGGTCCCCTTGCCGTCAGTCACAGAGGATAGGACCGCCACCGCCTTGGGCTCCTTGGAGCGCACCGCGTCGCAGATGGTCCGCAGGGCGTCGGGCTTCTTGTCCTTGAAGGCGGCCCGGAGGAGCCGGACGCTGCCCACCTCCTTGGCCCCGGAAAGGAGCCCGTCCACCTCCAAGGCGGCCAGTTTCTGCTCTCCCTCGGCCAGCTTTTTGTCTTTGGCTTTCAACTCGGCGGTCATCTGGGCGACCTTCTCCACCAGTTCGGAGGAACTGCCCAGTTTGAGGGTCTGGGCGGCGGCGTTCAGCACCCCAGTGGTCTCCTCCATGTAGTCCAGGACCCCCCAGCCGGTGGTGGCCTCGATGCGCCGGATACCGGCGGCGACGGAGGACTCCTTGAGGATGCGGAACAGCCCCAGCTTGGCGGTGTTGTCCACATGGGTGCCGCCGCAGAATTCGATGGACCGCTTGTTCATGTCCACCACCCGGACGGTGTCCCCGTACTTCTCCCCAAAGAGAGCCATGGCCCCCAGCTTTTGCGCCTCCTCCAGGGGCATCTCGGTAGCGGTGACCGGATTGGCCTCCAGGATCATCTCGTTGACCAGCCGCTGGGTCTTCTGGATCTCCTCCTCGGTCATAGCCGAGAAATGGGAGAAGTCGAAGCGGCAGATCTTGTCGTCTACATAGGATCCCGCCTGGTGGACGTGGCTCCCCAGCACCTTTTGGAGGGCCGCCTGGAGGAGGTGGCAGGAAGAGTGGTTCCGCATGATGGAAGCCCTCCGCTCCCTGTCCACCACAGCCTCCACCTTGTCCCCGGCGGAGAGAACCCCCTGGGTTATCCGCCCCATGTGGACAAAGTGGCCGGTGGGGCTCTTGCGGCAGTCGGTGACCTCAAAGACGGAGGATCCGCTGCGGATGACGCCGGTGTCCCCGACCTGGCCGCCCATTTCGGCGTAGAAGGGGGTTTTGTCCAGAACCACAGTGGCCTCCTCTCCGTCCCCGATGGTGTCTGCCAGCTCCCCTCCGGCCACCAGGGCCAGGATTACCGCCTGACTTTCCAGGCTATCGTATCCCACGAAGCTGGTGGTGAAGTCCTGGTCCTTCAGGGCGTCCTCGGTCCAGCCCAGGTCCCCCATGGCCTTCCGGGCCTCCCGGGCCCGGGTGCGCTGCTCCTCCATGTTGGCCTGGTAGCCCGCTTCATCCACGGTAAGGCCCCGCTCGGAGCAGATCTCCTTGGTGAGGTCGATGGGGAAGCCGCAGGTGTCGTAAAGGCGGAAGGCGTCGGCGCCGGGGAAGACGGTCTCCCCCTTTTGGGTCAGGCCGTCGATGATCTCGCCCACCTGCTCCAGGCCGGCGTCGATGGTCTTGGCGAACCGCTCCTCCTCCATTCGGATGACCTTGACGATGTAATCCCGGTTCTGCACCAGTTCCGGGTAGGCGTTTTTGTTCTCCCCGATGACGGTGTCCGCCACCTGGTACAGGAAGGGCTCCCGAATGCCCAGCAGCCTTCCGTGACGGGCGGCGCGGCGGAGGAGGCGGCGCAGAACGTAGCCCCGGCCCTCGTTCTGGGGGACCACCCCGTCCCCGATCATCATGGTGGTGCTTCGCACGTGGTCGGTGATGACCCGGAGGGAGATGTCCTTGTGTGGATCGTCGTGGTAGGTGACCCCGGCAACACGGCTGATGTGCTTCATGATGTTCTGGACGGTGTCCACCTCAAAGAGGTTGTCCACCCCCTGCATGACGCAGGCCAGCCGTTCCAGGCCCATGCCGGTGTCGATGTTGGGGTGGGCCATGGGGGTGTAGGTGCCGTTGCCGTCGGAATCGAACTGGCTGAACACCAGGTTCCAGACCTCCATAAACCGGTCACAGTCGCAGCCCACGCGGCAGTCAGGCTTGCCGCAGCCCTTGTCGGGGCCCCGGTCAAAGTAGATTTCGGAGCAGGGGCCGCAGGGGCCGGAGCCGATCTCCCAGAAGTTGTCCTCCCGGCCGAACCGGACCATGTGGCTGGGGTCGATGCCCACCTCCTTCACCCAGATGTCCCAGGCCTCGTCGTCGTCCTCGAACACCGAGATATACAGTTTCTCGGCGGGGATCTGGAGTTCCTTGGTTAGGAACTCCCAGGCCCAGGCGGTGGCCTCGTGCTTAAAGTAGTCCCCAAAGGAGAAGTTGCCCAGCATCTCGAAGTAGGTGCCATGGCGGGCGGTTTTGCCCACGTTTTCAATGTCCGGGGTGCGGATGCACTTCTGGCAGGTGGTGACCCGCTTGTTGGGAGGGGTGGCCAGCCCCAGGAAGAATTTCTTCATAGGGGCCATGCCGGAGTTGATGAGCAGCAGGCTGGCGTCGTCCCTGGGCACCAGGGGGAAGGAGGCCAGCCGGGTGTGGCTCTTTTCCTCGAAGAACCGCAAAAAATGTTCCCGGAGATCGTTGAGTCCTGTCCATTCCATCTTTTTTTCGCTCGCTTTCTGTTTGTTGTTTTTTGTTATATATAAGGAGGGCCGCTTTTTTGCGGCGATCTTTCACAGAAGGTAGTTGTTTTCCCGGTCCGCCACCTGGAGGGCTTTCAGCTTGTAGGTGGCGAAGCCCTCCACAACAAGGGGCTCCTTTTTGCAGAGTTCCTCGGCTTCCTCGTAGCTTGCCGCCCGCAAAAGGTACATCCCGGCCACGCCGGGGTAGCCCTTAAAGACGCCGGCAAGCTCCAGGTGCCCCTGGTCGTCCAGGGCTTTCAGGTTGGCGACAT
This sequence comes from uncultured Angelakisella sp., assembly GCA_910585535.1. Lineage (GTDB taxonomy): Bacteria > Bacillota > Clostridia > Oscillospirales > Ruminococcaceae > Angelakisella. The sequence goes on from CAJUFK010000057.1 coordinate 9,126, forward strand.
GGCGCTCCACCGCCGCCTTGGTCAGCCTGTTGTAGGATTTGGTTTTTTCAATGAACATGGCAAACAGCCATTTTTCTTTTTCCATTGTCGTGTCTCCTTTCAAAAATCGCAGAAAGTTTTCGGGAAAGGGGATCTCCGCCAGGGGCGGGGGTGTGTCTTTCCGGTCCCCGCCGTCATAGGATGGTGTGGGCCCAAGGAGGCCCTTGCCGCGCCCGCCCTCTGCGGGCGTGAGAAAGGAGAGATCCAATGTCTGAACGAATGAACTACCGGCAGCAGCCGGCGCGCCGTCCCGCCCCTCCGCAGCAGCAGCGGCAGCCGGTCCGCAGTCCCGCCACGGAACTTGCCAAGGCGGTGCTGGACCACGAGGGCGCCCTGTCCTGGTTCGCCGTGGGGATGACCTACACCCCCTGGCAGCGATGGGGAGAGGTCTATTGCGGGGAGAAGGCCCTGGAGCGGGGGACCCTGTTCCCCGTCCTGGATATGCCTTTTGCGGGAAGAAGGTGCTGATCATGTGCAATGAGGAAATGAAGCTCTGGAACGAGCTGCGTACCGCCAGCTTCGCCATGGTGGAGCTCCAGCTCTACCTGGACACCCACTGCGAGGACGCCGACGCTATGGCCCTGTACCACCAGTACCACGCCCAGCGTCAAAACGCCATGGAGGCCCTGAACCTCCGTTACGGGCCGGTGACCCCCTTTGATGTCACCAATCCGGTGAAATGGACCTGGGTCTGCGGGCCCTGGCCCTGGGAAGGGGAGGCGTGACCTATGTGGACCTACGAAAGAAGGCTTGAGTTCCCGGTGAAGATCTGCAAAGCGGACCCCAACGCCGCCCAAGCCATCATCAGCCAGCTGGGCGGCCCCAACGGGGAGTTGGGCGCTTCCCTGCGGTATCTCAACCAGCGGTACTCCATGACCGACCGGGCGGTGGCCGGGACCCTCACCGACATCGGCACCGAGGAACTGGCCCACATGGAGATGATCGGGGCCATCGTCCACCAGCTGACCCGGAACCTGACCATGGAGCAGATCGAGAAGTCCCCCTTCGCCGCCTACTTTGTGGACCACACCGCTGGGGTCTGGCCCTCGGCGGCCTCGGGGATGGCTTTTTCCTCCGCCACCTTCCAATGTCTGGGCGACCCCATCGCCGACCTCATGGAGGACATGGCGGCGGAGCAGAAGGCCCGGGTGACCTACGACAACATCCTCCGCCTGGTGGACGACCCGGAGGTCCGGGAGCCCATCAAGTTCCTCCGGGAGCGGGAGATCGTCCACTTCCAGCGGTTCGGCGAATGCCTCCGCCGTGTCACCGAGGCCATGGACAGCAAGAATTTCTACGCTGTCAACCCGTCCTTTGATAAATAGCGGGATACCTTAGTCTCTGCCTGGAGTCTTAGCCCCTGTAAAAGAAAGACCTCCGTCCCAAAGCCAAAAGCCCAGGGACGAAGGTCCTTTTTGAACGCTCCGCGGTACCACCCAGATTGCGCCGGACAGAACGGCGCCTCTCGTCAGGCGGTAACGTGCCTGGGCCCGCCGGGCCTCTTCGGCCCGGAGCTCCGGGATGGCCCTCCGTCCTCGGTATCCCCCAAAAGGCTTTCAGCCACGGCCTTTCTCTCTGGCAGGGGGCGGGACGGGTTCTTCCCATCAGCGCCGGTAATCGGTATCGCGACTATTATACTATTCCGAGAAGCCGGTGTCAATCCTTTGGTTTGCAAATCCGGGAAGTTTGCAGTTTATTGTGAAGAAAAATTTTTCTGAGAAATACGCAGGATTATGCTACTATAGGGATTCCTTTATATCACAAATTTGCCTAATTAGAATCAGCTGTGCTTGCATTGTTTGATTAAGTAAATCGTTCGGAATACTAATGTTAGCGAAACGCCTAAGAAGAAAAAAGCCATTGAATCGTCAGAGGAAGAAACTTTTAATTGTAGCAAACTGTAGCTGAAAATCAAGCATTCAATGATTAGCGATGATAGCATTGCTGATAACGTTGGAGTACAATTCCATATCTTACAGCTTGCGATTATGGTAATACTTCCTAAGATAAACCTAGAAATTATCTTCCAATAAAATAGAGGGAGGGGCGTAAATGTTTTATGAGTGTATAAAATCAAATAATGGTCAACTAGTGGAGTAAGAACCATATAAAAAAAGGCTAAACTTAAAAGCCAAAGAAGAAACTGATTTTTTTAGTTTTCATTATCGCCACTCCAAACAATATTAAACTGATAAAAGATTCAGACTTTGCTATTTTAGGTATATTTATTCCACATCAAATCATCTTTTTATAATTTAGTATAGCATATATGCAGGCGAGTATATACACGTAAAATATACAATCTTTATTGAAAATAATTATATAAACCTTACAAACATTAGTGTGTGGGTGTATGCAGATAAAGAAAACCATTAAGATATTTTTCTCTATTACAAAGTAATGATAACTTGTCTCCACCAAGCAAGAAAAATGGGTATGCTTTTCGGATAAAGAGTCTTTAGAACCTGTATTCATAACCGAAGGATGCCGGATGGACGAGGTTTTTTCCCGCCATACTGCGTCGGTTTCCAGGTTCTTAGGTACTGTTTGGGTTGCAAATCCGACCTATTTGTAGTATCATGGTTCCCAGAAAAACCGCCAAGACAGAGACGGCGGAAAAGGAGCGTTTATCATGGGAATGGAAACCGCCCGGGCCTGGCTTGCTGCCCGGGGCTTTGAAGACCGCATCCGCACCTTTGAGGTGAGCAGCGCCACCGTGGAGCTGGCCGCCCGGGCTCTGGGGGTGGAGCCGGGGCGCATCGCAAAAACTATCTCCCTCTACGCCGGGGAAAGCGCCATGCTCATCCTGGCAGCAGGGGACGCCAAAATCGACAACCGCAAGTTCAAGGACCGCTTCGGCTTCAAGGCCAGGATGCTCTCCCCTGAAGATGCCCTGCGGTTCACCGGCCACCCGGTAGGAGGGATCTGCCCCTTCGGCCTGGCGGACCCCCTGGAGGTCTACCTGGACGAAAGCCTCCGCCGTTTCGACACAGTTTATCCCGCCTGCGGGACCTCCAGCAGCGCCGTGGCCCTCACCTGCCAGGAGCTGGAACAGGCCAGCGAAGCCAAGGGCTGGGTGAACGTCTGCAAGCTGCCGGAGCAGGGATGAAAAAGCAGCTTGCCTGCCCCGTCTGCGGGCACTATCCCGCCATGTCCTCCAGCGAAAAGGTCTACCTGTTCTATCACCAGGAGCCCAAGTGCCCCAACTGCGGGACCATCCTGTCCAACCCCTTCTGGTTCGACATCATCCGGGTGGCGGTGGCTCTTGGGCTGACCATTTGGAGCATACCACATATTCGTGACTGGTGGGGGATAGAAAACAAATTCTGGATGGTCATCTGCCTTATCGTTGCCGAGCTTTTGTATTACATAGGGGGGCTAATATCCCTCTACCTCATCCCCCTGCGCCAGCACTGGATAACCACCTAAAGAAAAAGGAGGCCCTATGACCGAGCGGGAACTGATCTACGTGAAAACTATCGCCGACGAGGGCAGCATCTCCAAGGCGGCCCAGAAGCTCTACCTCTCCCAGCCCTCCTTGAGCCACTGCGTCCAGCGCATAGAGGAATCGTTGGGGGCCAAGCTGTTTACGCGAAGCCCCACCGGCCTCACTCTCACCTATGTGGGAGAGCGGTACTATAGCGTTGCTACCGAGATCCTCCACATCTACAGCGACTTCCAGCAGGAGGTGGGGGAGATGAAAAGTCTCCGGTCCGGCAGGATCACCGTGGGGATGGCCACCTACCTGGCCACCTGGCTCCTCCCCCAGATCCTTCCCGAGTTCCACCGGAAGTTCCCCCACGTCTCCATCGCCCTGGAGGAAAAAAGCTCCACCGAGCTGGAGGCCGGCCTGGCCTCCCGGCATCTGGATTTTGCGGTGATGCACAGCTTCGCCAACAGCACCCAGCAGGAGAAGAGCAGCATCGCCTTCTATCCCATCAGCCGCAGCCCCTTTGTCCTGGCGGCCCCGGTGGGGAGCGGCCTGGATCGGTACGCCTGCCCGGATCCGGAAAGCCCCTATCCTGTCCTGGACCTTGCCCACGTCAAGGACTGGCCCTTTGTCCTGGTCAGTCCCGGGCGGCGGATCCGCCAGATCAGCGACCACATCCTCTGGCAGGCGGGGATCACCCCCCAGGTTGTCCTAACCACCGTCAGCTACGAAACGGCCCACCGCCTGGCCTGCCAGGGCCTGGGCCTTACCTTTATCCCCCTGCAATACAAGGAAATCTTCCAGGGGCCCTACCCCGGGGAGTATTATTCCATCGACGCCGCCTGCTCCCCCTACTGGGATCTTTGCGTGGCGGTGGCCAGGGACAGCTACATCTCCACCGCTGCCCAGGTGTTCATCCACCTGCTCAACGACTACTTCGGCAACAGGATGGAGTGGCCGGGTCAGTGAGTAAAAAACCGCCGGGACCTTCCCTCCCAGAAGGGAAAGCCCCGGCGGTTTTCTGTTTGTTTACCGCCTTTCCTCCCAACGGTCCGCCAGCCGGGCCAGCGCCGCCCCAACCAGGAACACGATCCACCCCGGGTGCCACAGCCCCCGGAAGAACCCCAGGTAGAGGTAGACCGCCGTGGTGACCATCATAATGACCCCGTGAAAGGGCCCCCGCTCCTCCCCGTCCTCCGGGGGCAGCCCCTGGGAGGCCCGGAGCCGGGCCTGGTAGCCCCCCTCCCGGACGCCGAAGTAGACGAAGATTCCCACCGCCACGGCGATGAGGGAAAACATCCCGATGTGGTGGAGGTTCCACGCCCGGGCCCAGGACAGCTGGGACAGAACGATGGACGCCACCACGGCCAGGATGCAGAGGACCACCCCGCCGGCCATGGCCAGGGGGAACAGCCGGCGGAAGCGGTCGTACTCCTCCTGGGGGAAGGGGACCGGGGCGGGGGAGGGAAGAGGCCCGTCCCCCTGGGGGAGGGACCCCAGCCCCAGCTCCTGGCGCAGCTCCTCCACGCTGCCAAATTCCCCGATGACCGCGCCAAAGGCTTCGTCCTGGTTCTTTCCTTGGGCCAAAAGGGCCTCGTACCGGTCCGCCATCCCCTCCAGGATATGGGCCTTGGCCTGCCGGACCTCCGGGGTGTCCGGCAGGGATAAAAACATATTGTCCACAAACAGCTGGATCTTCTCCATACAAACCTTCCTCGCTTTCTGATCTCGTTTTCCGCCGGGTCTGCCAAGGCTCGTCCTATGAGTGCTGCTCCTCCTCCAGATCCGAGACGAACCGGTCGATGAGAGCCTTGGTCTCCTGCCACTCCTCCTGCTTTTCCCGCAGATACTCCCGCCCGGGGGCGGTGATGGTGTAGTAGGTCCGGGGACGCCCGCAGCTCTCCTGGCCCTGGTAGGAGGCGATGAAGCCCCGCTTCTCCAGCCTGGCAAAGGCGGAGTAGAGGGTGGTTTCCTTCATCTCGTAGGCTCCGCCGCTTTTTTCCCGGATGGCCCGGGAAAGTTCATACCCGTAGGAATCCCCCTGGGCCAGCAGACAGAGGAGGATGGTGTCGCAGTACCCCCGGATCACATCGCTGCCGATCATTTCTTCACCTCCCGGATTATTACGTCTGACGTAGTAGATACAGTATAGCACAACTACTACGACAAGTAAAGTAGTTTTTCGGGAAACGGGCAGGTTTTTTTCCTTTCCTTCCTTCCCCTATAGACAAACCCCGCCGCCTGTGTTATCCTATATCATCGAAAGAGAAAAGAGAAGCGAGATACAGGAGGCAAAACCACCTTGGAACAGACCAACAGCATCACCGGCGGCGTCATCTGGAAGACGCTGCTTTCCTTTTTCTTCCCCATCCTTTTGGGGACCTTTTTCCAGCAGCTGTACAATACCGCCGACGCCGTGATCGTTGGCCAGTTTGTCGGCAAGCAGGCCCTGGCCGCCGTGGGGGGAGCCACCAGTACCCTCATCAACCTTTTGGTGGGTCTCTTTGTAGGCATCGCCTCCGGCGCGGCGGTGATTATCTCCCAGCTGTACGGAGCCCGGGACGGGGAGCGCACCCAGCGGGCGGTGCATACCACCATGGCCTTTGCCCTGGCTGGGGGCCTTGGCCTGATGATCGTGGGCTGGGCTATCTCCCCCTGGGCCCTTCGGGCCATGAACACCCCGGAAGATGTGCTGCCCCACTCGGTCACCTATATCAGGGTCTACTTTTTGGGCATTATCGCCAACTTCATCTACAACATGGGTTCGGGGATCCTCCGGGCCATCGGGGATTCCCGGCGGCCCCTTTATTTCCTCATGGTCTGCTGCCTTTTGAACATCGCCCTGGATGTCCTCCTGGTGGTGGTCATTCCCCTGGGGGTGCTGGGGGTGGCCATCGGCACCTTCCTTTCCCAGGTGGTCAGCGCCGGGCTGGTGCTGCTTTCCCTGACCCGGACCACCCAGATCTACCACCTGAACCTGCGGCAGATCGCCTTCGATCTCCCCATGCTCCGGCGGATTGTGGTTATCGGCATTCCGGCGGGGCTTCAAAGCGTTATGTACTCCATCTCCAACATCATCATCCAGTCCAGCATCAATACCTTTGGCACCGACGCCGCAGCCGCCTGGACCGCCTACGGCAAGATTGACGGCTTCTTCTGGATGATCATGAGCGCCTTCGGCGTGGCCATCACCACCTTTTCCGGTCAGAACTTCGGGGCAGGCCGGTACGACCGCATCCACAAGAGCATCTGGATCTGTATGGGGATGTCGGCGGGAACAGCGGTGCTGTTCAGCGGCCTTGTCTTTTTCGGGGGAGAGAGCATCTACCACCTTTTCACCAAGGACGCCGCCGTTATCAGCCAGGGGATGGTGGTCCTCCGCCTTTTGGCCCCCTACTATATCACCTATGTAACCATTGAGATCATCTCCGGGGCAGTGCGGGGAGCGGGGGACTCCATCCTGCCCATGATAATCACCTGTATTGGCATCTGCGTCCTCCGTGTGGCCTGGATCGCCCTGGCCGTCCCCCTTTGGCGGGACATCCGTAATGTCTGCCTCAGCTACCCCATCACCTGGACCGTCACCTCGGTGGCCTTCCTCCTTTACTACTTTCAAGGCGGCTGGCTCCGCAAACGGATCGAGAGGATGGAGCAGTCGGACAGAGAGGACGAAATCATCGCGAAGCAATAACAAAAGCCCGGGGCGTTTTTCTAGCGCTCCGGGCTTTTATCAGTAATGTACCACCTCTCCGGCCCTTTGGATGGCCTCCGTCACCTGCGCCCCCTCCGGCGTCTGGAAGAACTGCCAGGTGCTTTCCGGGACCAGGGGGCGGATCTCCTCCAGCCTGCCGTCGTGGATCAGCTGCCGCACCCGGGAGGCGCTGATAGCCTGGCCCTTCTCCTCCCGCCGGGGGAGGATGATGCAGCGGAGCCCCGCCTTGGGCAGTTCCTCCGCCATAATTTGGTTGTACACGGCGGTGACCTGGGAGAAGGGTTCCTCCCCGACGAACCGGGCGGAGATCCCCAGGGTGGCGGCAATGGCCTTGAACACCTGGAGGTCAAGCCGGGCCTGGGCCTGGATCACATCCCCCTCGTCCTTGATGAAGTAGGAGGGGAAGGTGGAGGAGGAGATCATGTAGCTTCCCGTCTGGTGGACCAGGACGTTGGGCAGATGGGACACCCCCTCCCGGACCAGCCGCTCCCGGACCGAAAAGGGCACCAGGGAGGCGTCCTCGGTGACTACAAAGAGGTGAAGGAGACCGCATTGGGCCGCTGCCTGCTCCACCAGCCACTGGTGCCCCAGGGTGAAGGGGTTGGCGTTCATCACAATGGCGGCGTGATCTCCGGCGGCCTCCCGGCAGTCCCCCTTCAGACCCGACAGATACCGGGCAAAACCGCCCCGGCGGTTCTCCATAAAGACGGTGAGCCCCTCCACCCGGGCAATCTCCCCGAAGCCCAGGTCAGCGAAGAAGGGGGCTTTGTCACATTTGGTGTAAAGGAAAAGGTGCAGGTCCCCCTGGTCGGCTTTCAGCTCCATAAGCCGGGAGACCACTCGGTTCAGAAGGCCCTCCCCCTGGTGGGCGGAATCCACCGCCAGGCACCGGAGGGTATTTTTATAGTAGGAGCCGGTGGCGGCCAGCTGTCCCTCCTGGTCGTAGAGGCCCAGGGTATACTCCAGGCTGCCGTCCCGGCGGATGCCCTCCTTTTCCAACAGGGCGCAGAGTTCCTGCTGTCCCCGTTTATCGGTGGGGTAGATTCGCGATTCTTCATAGATGGCGTCTGTCATGTTGTCTCTCCTTTTCCAGGTTCCCAGGAGAAGCACTCCTCCCGGACGATTCGGATAAAATCCCACATATACCGGGGGACGTAGCTGCCGCGGTGGTAACAGAAGTAGAGTTCCCGTAAAAACTGATCCCCCAGGATGGGGTAATAGATTCCGGTGGGCTGGAGCCAGTTGCTCAGCAGCGTTTCCGGGAAGAGGGCCACTGCGTTGCAGGTGATGGCAAGCCGCCGGGCCACCTCCACGCTATGGGTTTCAAAGAGAATCCGGGGATTCATCTTGTACTCCTCAAACATATGGTCCTGGGTAGTCCGGGTTCCGTGTCCGGGAAAGACCGAGATGAACCGTTCCTCCCGGGCCTCGTCGATGGGGATGCCGCTGTAGGGGGGGATTCGTTTTGCCAGGGCGGTTTGAGGTCCTGCAAAGAGGAGCAGCCGCTCCCGGCAGAGGGTGATATAGGTAAGTTCCTCCACCACCTGGCTCCGGGAGAGGAGAAGGGCCAGGTCTACCTTTCCCCCCAGGACCAGCTGTTCCATGGAGCTGGAGCCGGTTTCCTCCAGTTCCAGCTCCACCGAGGGATACAGATGGAAAAAGCGGGGGAGGACCCGGGGGAGGATGGCCATAGACCGCAGGGTAGAGATCCCCACCCGCAGCCGTCCGCTGGTTTCCTGGCGGATCTCCTCGATTTCCCGGTGGAGGTTTTGTTCCAGGGAGACCAATTTCCTGGCGGAGGCGATATACCGTTCTCCGGCGCAGGTCAGGGAGATAGGGGTAGTTGTTCGGTCAAAGACCCGTGCGCCGATTTCCTTTTCCACCATCTGGATGGTTTGGCTCAAGGCTGGCTGGGTAATAAAGAGTCGTTTAGCCGCCCCGGAGATACTTCCTTCCTCATGTACGGCGATGAGGTATTGTGCCTGGCGGACATTCATAGGCGCTTCCTCCTTTTTCTTCCACCTTCATAGTACATGATTTTGGGTGAAAAGACAAGGGTGGATTTTTTGGGGGTAGGTGGCTTTGTGTTCAGGGAGGTGTTGGCAATCAGGGGCACGCCCTAGCGATTGCCCTGCACAAGGCTGGCCTCGGCCCAGGTAGGTCCGTCCGTTCCAAAAGCGTCCCCTTGCGGGGACCTGTTTTGAAGGGCAAGGGCCTTGTTGCGAAAGGGGATCCCAGAGAAAGAACGTTGCCGACCGCGCCTGTCACTTTGGGAAAAGGAGCGCTGCTGTCTTCCGCCTATTGCCGATTCCGACTCCAGGCACAGCCCAAGCCTTGGCGCAACCCTTAGGTGCAGAGCGCCGGGGAAGGTTATAAGGGATACATTATACAAAATTCAGATATTTTGTATTGGACGAATACCCAAAAATATACTACAATATAAAGGCAATGGGAAGGATTTTTTGGGGAAAAACCCGGATTTCTTCTCCCGAACGACGGAACAGAAAGGTTGTGTTGTGATGAAGGTCATGAAACCGGCCGTTGCTGGGACGCTGGAATCCAGCGACGCCCAGGTGACAGTGGAACCTGGGAACCAGGGGATCCAGCTGGACATCCAGAGCAGTGTTCTTAACCAGTACGGTAAGCAGATCAAAGCCGCTGTCCTGGAAACCCTCCAGCGGCTGGAGGTCACCGACGTCCAGGTGACAGTGGTGGATAAGGGCGCCCTGGACTGCACCCTGAAAGCCCGGGTGGAATGCGCCGTTTTCCGCAGCTGCGACGCCAGCAGCTCCAATATTCCCTGGGGAGGTGCCGTAAGATGATCCCTCGTCCAAAGCCGGAACGCTTCCGTCTCCGCCGTACCATGATGTTTATGAATGCCCAAAAACCTGGCCTCATTAAGGACGCCTATATCTATGGCGTAGACAGCATCATGCTGGACCTGGAGGACGCCGTGGCGGAAAACCAAAAGGACGCCGCCCGTTTCTCCCTCTATCATGCCCTGAAAACCATTGACTACGGCGATACCGAAGTCATCGTCCGGATCAATGGCCTGGATACCCCCCACTGGCAGGAGGACATCCGGGTCTGTGTAGCCGGCGGGGCCGACGGCATCCGCATCGCCAAGTGCGAAAGCGCCCAGGACGTTAAGACGGTGGAGGAAGCCACCCTGGCCGCCGAACGGGAGTTTGGGGTGGAGGAGGGCCGTACCCTCCTGATGGCTGCCCTGGAGAGTCCCAAGGGCATCCTTAACGCCTATGAGATCTGCACCGCCTCTGACCGCCTTTTCGGCGTGGCTATTTCCGGCGGCGATTTCCGCAAGTGTATGCAGGTGGGCGTGGTTCCCGGAGGAATCGAAATGCTGGCCGCCCGGGGACAGATGCTCCTGGCCGCCCGGGCCGCCGGGGTCCAGTGCTTCGATACCGTCTTTACCGACCTGGACGATATGGACGGCTTTATCGCCGAGGTCCGGCAGAATAAGGAAATGGGCTTTGACGGCAAGAGCCTTATCAATCCCAAGCAGATTACGGCGGTGCATCAGATCTTCGCCCCCACCCAAAAGGAGATCGCCGCCGCCGAAAAGATTGTCCGGGCTATGCGGGAGAACGCGGACAAGGGCATCGGCGTCTTTACCGTGGACGGCAAGATGATCGACCTTGCCTTCCTGCCCGGAGCCG
>CAJUFK010000058.1 GCA_910585535.1 uncultured Angelakisella sp.
GGCGGGTCCCGAAGGAAGTCCCGCCGACCCTCTAAAGGCCGCCGCCAGGCGGCCCGAAAAACGGCATAGAAAAAGGCCCGCCAACCTGGCAGGCCCTTTTACACGGTAGCTTCTTCGTTCTGCTTTTCCAGTTGCCAATGGAGAAAGATTTTCTCCAATTTCTTAAAATCGCAACAGCAGCGATTAAGGGGGTGATTTCTGTTTGTACCTATTTTATATACTTCTAAAGCCTTTTTATGTATCTTATCCTCATGTGTATTGCAAAATAAATATTCCTTGCTTAATAGATCTGCATAGCTGCGATCCGTTTTTGCTATTTCGGAAAAATCCATTTCAGTCAACACCGCCTGCGGAACGGGAAACATAAACGAAAATCTAATAGATGCGATGGGGTTACCCTTATCTGTGATTAAAATATTTGTTCTAACCTTTTTCTTGAAGTGTGAAATGGGGGCATAATATTCCATATCATGGATTTTTAAGACAATCCCACATACAAATTTATCATGTTCAGAATATTGTATATTTGGAACACGAGGTTCCATCTGCTGAAGATATTTTATGTACTCTGTATCAATATAGTAAAATCGTATCATAAAAATACCCTCATTTTCTAAAAGTGCGGTAGAAGACCTACCGCACTTGAATTAAAGCCCCCTGTTGACGGTCGGGGAACACCAGCGAATTAAAGCCCCCTGTTGACGGTCGGGGAACACCAGCGAATTAAGGCCCCCTGTTGACGGTCGAGGAACACCAGCGAATTAGTGGAAGATGGTCCATCTTCCACCTAAAGTATATGCTGCTTTGATAGAAAAGTCAACAACACCACGCTTTTTGCTGACATTTCTGTGTTTTCAACAAAAATCAAGCCTCAAAATTATCTAAGATTTTTTGGACAGACTCCGGCAGCTGGCCCCCGCCGCCTTGGATCCGCCGGCACTCCTCCAAAAGTTTGGGAACATCCTCCTCCGGGATCTTTACAGCGCACCGGTTTTCCTTAAAATATGTCAGCAAAGAATAGATAATCTTCTTTTCATCCTCACTCAAAGAGGAGATGTCAACGGTCTCAGATTGGGTCACCCCTAAAAGATAGTCGGTTGAAACTCCAAAAAGATTTGCCAGACCAATCAAATACTGTGCGGATGGAATGCTGAAACCCATTTCCCATGCGTTGACGCCAGAACGGCTCAAACCCAGCTTTCGTGCCAATTCGGCTTGTGTCAATCCGCTTTTCTCCCGTAAATTTTTGATCTTTTCGGCAATCATGGAATCCCCCCCTACTTGTAAAGATTGTATCAAGAAAGGTTACAAGTTTCATTGCCAGTAAAGATACACAGTATCTTTTATGATATTTATATTTGACATTTTCGCACGAATATAGTATAATTTAGAACAGGAATCCCGGGTTCCTCCCACCCCCCAATCCCCCCAAAGCTCTGGGAGTAGTTTAACTGCGGATATTTACCGCCGCAGGAGGGCACTGCGTCCGCGCAAAACACCCCACCGGGGTGTATTTGCGGGGAACTCGATTGCAGGGCGGCAGCTTTCTACTTTCTTTTTCTATCGCAAAAAGAAAGTAGCAAAGAAAAATGCTCCCTCCGGAAAGATGCGAAGGGATTTCGCCCTCTGCGGAGGGCGACCAGGGCTTCGCCCTGGACCTACCGCCCTTTGGAAAAGGGCGGCCCTAAACTTTACTTGGCTCGATTGCCAGCCTGTGCTTTAATAAACGCAGTTCGTCTACTCCCCAACCCCTCCTTTACCTTTACATCCCGGCAAAATTCGGCTAAAATATAAGAAAATAAACGGTAAAGGAGCAATCAATATGAACCCTTCCAAAGTCTACTTCACCGACCTCCATGTCCACGGAGGGACAAACCTGCTGCTTAAGCTTCGTAAGCTGATCCAGGCCGCAGGGATGGAAAAAATCGACTTCAAAAATAAGTTCGTCGCCCTAAAGATCCACTTCGGGGAGGAGGGCAACCTGGCCTACCTGCGCCCCAACTATGTCAAGGTGGTGGCCGACCTGGTCCGGGAGCAGGGGGGCATCCCCTTCCTCACCGACTGCAACACCCTGTATGTGGGAAGCCGGAAAAATGCCATCGATCACCTGGATGTGGCCATGCTCCACGGCTTCGGCCCCGCCACCACCGGCTGCCAGGTCATCATCGCCGACGGACTTAAAGGCACCGACGAAACCCTGGTCCCCGTCCCCCGGGGGGAGTTTGTCCGGGAGGCCAAGATCGGCCACGCCGTGATGGACGCGGACATCATCATTTCGGTGAACCACTTTAAGGGCCACGAGCAAGCGGGCTTCGGCGGCGCCCTGAAAAACCTGGGCATGGGCTGCGGAAGCCGTGCCGGCAAGATGGAACAGCACGCCAGCGGCAAGCCCCACGTGAACCAGTCCCGCTGTACAGGCTGCCGGGCCTGCACCCGCCAGTGCGCCCACGACGCCATCTCCTTTGGCGGGGATCGCAGGGCCTCCATCGACCACGAAAAGTGCGTGGGATGCGGCCGGTGCCTGGGGGCCTGCAACTTCGACGCCATCCTCCCCCCCAGCGACCACAGCTGTGAGATCCTGGGCAAAAAAATGGCGGAGTACAGCTGGGCCGTAGTGGATGGCCGCCCCCACTTCCACGTGAGCCTGGTCATCGACGTTTCCCCCTTCTGCGACTGCCATGGGGAAAACGACATCCCCCTGATCCCCGACGTGGGCTTCTTCGCTTCCTTTGACCCAGTGGCCCTGGACCAGGCCTGCGCCGACGCCTGCAACAAAATGCCCCCCATGGCCGGCAGCGTTATCGAGGGGAGCGATCCCGCCTCTGACCGCTTCACCGCCGCCTTCCCTGTCACCGACTGGCGGGTCTGCCTGGAACACGCCGAAAAAATGGGCGTCGGCACCCGGGCGTATGAGCTGGTCACCGTAAAGTAAAGAGCCGCTTTTCCCGCCCAAGGCGCAAAAAACCGGCCCCTTCCCAAACGGAAAGGGGCCGGCCTTATACTGCGGGAAAGGAAGCCGCTTACTTGTGGTCCACCGCGCTCATGTGCTTGATGAGATCCAGCAGCTTGTTGCTGTAACCCCACTCGTTGTCGTACCAGGAAACCAGCTTGACGAACTGATCGTTCAGCATGATGCCGGCCTTGGAATCGAAGATGGAGGTGCGGGGATCGGTGTAGAAGTCGCTGGAGACCACATCCTCGTCGGTGTAGCCCAGGATGCCCTTCATCTCGCCCTCGCTGGCGGCCTTGACGGCGGCGCAGATCTCCTCGTAGGTGGTGGGCTTCTCCAGACGGCAGGTGAGGTCCACAACCGAGACGTCCAGGGTGGGGACGCGGAAGGCCATGCCGGTGAGCTTGCCCTTCAGGGAGGGGATGACCAGGGCGCAGGCCTTGGCGGCGCCGGTGGAGGAGGGGATGATGTTGCCGGCAGCGGCGCGGCCGCCTCTCCAGTCCTTCTTGGAGGGGGCGTCAACGGTCTTCTGGGTGCCGGTGGTGGCATGAACGGTGGTCATCAGGCCCTCGATGATGCCGAACTTGTCGTTGATGACCTTGGCCAGAGGAGCCAGGCAGTTGGTGGTGCAGGAGGCGTTGGAGACCACAGTCATATCGGTGGTGTAGCTGGTGTGGTTGACGCCCATGACGAAGGTGGGGGTCTCCTTGTCCTTGGCGGGGGCGGAGATGACAACCTTCTTAGCGCCGCCCTTCAGGTGGGCCTGGCACTTTTCGGTGGTGGTAAAGACGCCGGTGGACTCCACGACATACTCCACGCCCAGCTCGCCCCAGGGGATCTCCTCGGGGTTCATCTTATCAAAGGTTTTGACCTCCTTGCCGTTGACATAGAACTTGCCGTCCTTGGACTCGGCAACGCCGTCAAAGCGGCCGTGGATGGTGTCGTACTTGGTCATATAGGCCATGTAGTCGGTGCTGATAAAGGGGTCGTTCACCGCGACGACCTCGAAGGTCTCGGGCTGGGCCACCGCGATGCGGAATACCAGCCGGCCGATACGGCCAAAGCCATTGATGCCAATTTTGATTGCCATAATGAATACACGCTCCTTTTTATTATTTGGGGGATCAAAACCCTTCCTAGCTTATTCTACTCCATTTTTCGGAAAATCTCAAGCCCCTTGCTGACAAAACCTTCACAAATTTTTAGGAAATCATGATTTATCAGCGACCCAGCCTTTCCTGAAAGGACCCGGCGGCCGAAAATAAAAATTCGGGCCGCCCGCCGGACCATGGAAATTTCGCGGATCAGTCTGGTAAATCCGGGAAGTTGCCTCCTGCGGAGCTAAAACCGACGGCGCCGTTACATAATGGAAAGAGGAAAGTGTTTTCCAATCGCACACTTTTTTGTCAAAATGCTATTTGCAGCCTGGAAAACTTCATTATTAGAGATAATTCTGCGAAATTTTGCAGAATTTTTCAAAATAAAATTCAAAAATCGTGACATTTCTTTTTTAATATGGTACAATAGACTCGAGAAAAAAAGAAAGTAAACATTATTCAAGTGAGAGACCCGTTTGTTTTGTGAAGTTATGCTGAAGCGATCCAAGGGGGTTCCTGCAAAACGACAAATATGGGTCAAGGTTTGGCGCTCCAAGAGGAAGTTTTGAGGGCCAATGAGAATGGAAAAGGAGATCGACATGGAAAAAAAGAGAGGACGCCCTAAAAAACAGGTTTATCCAAACCAAAGTGAACTGATCCTGCAATATCAGAATGCCCCCATCCCGGTGTTTTTTGTCGGACACCAGCTGGAGGTGACCCAGGCCAACGAATATGCCAGAACCCACTATCCCTCTATGGTCCTGCCGGACGGCCTGCGGTCGGTCCTCTCCCAGGATGTGGTGGATGACTGTATCCGGAGGCTGGGAGACGGGGAGAATTTCCGCAAGGATCTCCCCCTTCTTAAGGCTTCCCGGGCCGCCCTGGCCTTTTCCCCCATCTGGGAAAGGGAGCGGATCACCGGCGCCATCGCTGTCCTCACCTGTGTGGCGGACCAGGAGCTTTCCGGGATGGAGCAGGTGGTGGACTCCTGCCTGGGGGCTCTTCCCAGCCGCCTAAACCAGCTGGTAAGCGACTTTACCAGCTCCGCCATCCCCATGAACCGCGCCATGCAGATCAGCGGGGAGGAGCGGTACCAGGGCAAGGTGCGCTCCATCATCCAAAGCTCCTATCAGCTGCTCCACTGCTCCAACCTGCTCAGCAACTACCTGGACTTCAGCCCGGATCACCGGTCCGGCTGGGGGGTGGTGGACCTTTGGGAGAAGGTGGGCGGTCTTCTGGATGCCAGCGACAGCCTGCTCCACGGGAACTCGGTCTCCTTCAGCTACGCGCTGCCCCAGCCCCAGGAGGGGGAGGCCCGGGTGTTCTGCGATTTCCGAAAGATCGCCACCGCCCTGCTCTGCCTCATTGATAACTCCTTCCGGTTCAGCCGCCCGGGGAACCGCGTTATGGTCACCGGGGAGAACGTGGGAGGGAAGGCGCTGATTAAGGTGGCCGACCTGGGACGGGGCATCCCTCCCGAGGAGATGGAGAACATCTTCCTCCCCTTCTATTCCCGGGGAGCCAGCGGGGAGCCCCTTCTGGGCCAGAGCCTGGGCCTGGGCCTCACAGTGGCCCGGCAGATCATCTACAACCACGGGGGAGCCATTGCCGTGGAAAGCGCCCCGGGGGAGGGGACCACAGTGGTGTTCACCCTGCCCACCCGCAGCAACGCCCCCATCACCCCGGCCCTGACCATCAAGGGGGACTGCGCGGCCTACCTAGGGGATAACTTCTCCCTGGTTTACGCCCAGCTTTGCGACCATATCGTCCTGCCCTTCTGACAAAGAGAGCGGTCATCCTTTCTTCACGATTTTCTCTGGAATTTTTCATCTTTCTGTGTTATGATAAATAAGAAGCTGTATTCATAACCGGGGATGCCAGATGGGCGAGGGATTTTCCGTCCTGCAAGGCACAAAAACGCAGTCCAGCCTTTACAGCTTCCAAAGCAGCATAAGGAGGGTGAGGTCATGGGCAGAGCAGGCGGCGGAGGCCGGGGAGGCGGGGGCTTCTCCGGCGGAGGCAGGAGTTTCGGCGGTTTTTCCGGAGGAGGACGCAGTTCCGGTGGTTTTTCCGGGGGAGGCCGGGGACGTTCCGGTGGCTTTTCCGGCGGGAGCCGGGGCGGGTCCTTTGGCGGCTATTCCCCCCGTCCTGCCAGAAGGCCCCCGGCGCCAATGGGCGGCTTCGGCTGGGGATTCCCGCGCACCCGCACCGTCATCGTCCCCACCCCGGTCCCCACCAGGGGGTACGGCGGAGGCGGAGGCGGCAACGGCGGAGAGCCTTCTCCGCCCCAGCGGGACAACGGCAACGGCGGCCTTACAGTGGTGATGGTGGTAGCCGTCTTTCTCCTCATTTTCGGCCTTTTATGGGCCGTTTCCGGGGGAGGCGGCAGTTCGGTGGCCCCTTCCACCGTGGCCCGGGAGCCCCTCCCCGCCGGCGCAGTCCGGGAGACCGGCTGGTACACCGACGAGCTGGGGTGGATCCTCGACGAAAAGGATCTTTTGGCCGGGATGAAGGAGTTTTACCAAAAGACAGGGATCCAGCCCTACCTTTATCTCACCCCTTCAATAAACGGTTCCGTCTCTCCGTCCCCCCAGGAGCTGGGGGAGTACGCCGAGGAGCTTTATGACCGGCTCTTCACCGACGAGGCCCACTTCCTCCTGGTCTTTCAGGAGAGCGGGGACAGCGGCTACACGGCGGGGTATACCGCAGGCTCC
The DNA here is from genome assembly GCA_910585535.1 of uncultured Angelakisella sp. Lineage (GTDB taxonomy): Bacteria > Bacillota > Clostridia > Oscillospirales > Ruminococcaceae > Angelakisella. Next base: position 6,762 of record CAJUFK010000058.1, read on the forward strand.
CAGACCAAGCAGGTTATGGATGACGAGGCGGTAGGGATCCTCCGGGACTACCTGGACCGGTACTATTACACCTCCGGCCTGACAGACGAGGAGTATTTCAGCAAGGTTTTTGCCGACACTGCGGAGCGGATCATGACCGTTACAAAATCCCCGTGGCCGGTTGTAGCGGGCCTCTTCGTCCTGCTCCTCCTGGGGGCAGGGGGATACCTTTGGTGGTCCAAAGCCAAGGAAAAGCGGGCCCAGGAACTCAAGGCGGCCCAGGACCTTTTGGAAAAGCCCCTGGAGACCTTTGGGGACACCGAGGCGGAACGGCTTGCGGCGAAGTATCAGCAAGAGGCTGCGGAGAGCCGAACAACAAATAAAAAGGAGTAAGAAGCATGGGTATTCTTGACAGATTCAGCACCATTGTAAAATCCAATATCAACGCCCTTTTGGACAAGGCGGAGGATCCCGGCAAGATGATCGACCAGTACCTGCTGGAGATGACCGAGAGCCTGGCCGACGTTAAGAAGGAGACCGCCGGGGTCATGGCGGAGGAGAGCCGCACCCGGGCCAAGGTGGAGGCCAACCAGGCGGAGGTGGACAAGTACGCCGCCCTGGCCAAGAAGGCCCTCCAGGCGGGGAACGAGGCCGACGCCAAGGTGTTTATCGCCAAAAAACAGCAGCTGGAAACCTCCGGCCAGGGCCTTCTGGAGGCCTACGAGGCCGCCCGGGAGAACGCCCAGAAGATGCGCCAGATGCACGACAAGCTGGTGGAGAACATTGAGGAACTGAAGCGCCGCCGGGAGGCCATCAAGGCCAAGGTGGCGGTGGCCAGGACCCAAGGGAAGCTTAACGAGATCGGCGCCGCCTCGGACAAGGCGGAGGACGCCATGAGCGCCTTCCAGCGGATGGAGGAGAAAGCGGACCGGATGCTCCAGCGGGAGACCGCCATGGCGGAACTCAACGCCGCACCCAAGGACGAGGCTGCGGCCCTGGAGGAGAAGTACAGCGGCGCCGGCGCCACCGCAGTGGACGACGAGCTGGCCAAGATGAAAGCGGAACTGGGCCTGTAAGCCCTAGGGCGTGTCCCAAAAGTCCCGGCACCCATCTTTTTTCTACAAGGGAAGTGGGCTTGCCGCGTCAAAAATGCTCGCCGTACACGAGTACGCCTTGCGCTTTTCTCCTTGCAAGCCCACTTCCCTTGCGAAAAATCTGGGCACCTTGACTTTTGGGACACGCCCTAAAAAACGCCAGCCCCGGGACAATGGGGCTGGCGTTTTTTTTGTGTCATTTCGCCTTTTTTTGGTAGGTCCGGTGGGGCAGGCTCTCCGCCGTCTTTCGCACCCGGCGGAACTCCTTGAGGATCCCCCGGTCCAGCTGCTCCATAGCTGCGGCGTAATCCGGCAGCGCCTGGGCCGAAGGCCGCTCTCCCTGGGAGCGGAAGATCTTAAACAGCTCGTCCACCTGTTCTTCGGTAAAAACATCCGTCCGGGAGGTAATCAGCTCCCGCACCGATTCCGGCCGGAGGATGGAGCAGGGGCTGGCGTGCTGGAAAGGGGCCTTTCCAGCCACCGACAGGATGGGATGGATCAGGCTGCTGCCCTTTCCCGGGGCCATCTTTTCCAGAACGGGGGAGAAGTAGTCCCAAAGAAAGACTGCACGCACAAGGCCCGGTGAGGCCGCCGCGTCGGCGGAGAAGGCTTCCTCCCCGCCAAAGTATTTTGCCTCCACCGGGTAGATGCCGGTGGTGGACAGCACCAAGGCGTCGCATTCTTCGGTGTGGCCGCCCTTGGTCACCCGGTAGTGGTAGATCACCCGGAACCCTGCGGGTGGTGCGGGGTTCCGCTTCTCCAGGGCCTTGCGAAGGGCCTCCAGGGCCCGGACCTGGTTCACCAGCCCCCGGCGGCGGCAGTCATAGTCCTCCACCAGCCAGGAAAGGTACTCGGTGAGGGTCCGCTGGAGAAGAAGGAACCACTGGCGCAGGGCTACGGACAGAAAGAAGTGGTCACCCGGGTGGCCGGGGAAAAGGATCTCTGCGGCCTCCCGCATCTCCTTGTTGGGCCGCCGCATGGACCAGGCGGCATAGACCACCTTGAGGATGTCCTCGTCCGAGGCCTCCTTTACCTGCTGGAGGATGCCGGAGGCCTGGGACATCAGGGGCCGGACCTGCTCCAGGTAGGCGGCCTGCTGCTCCAGGTTCAGCACCATGGGGGTGTAGACCGGCGGGGCCAGCAGCTCCGCGTTGTGGTCCTCCAGGTAGAAGCGGATATACAGCGTCTTGATCGTATTGTGGACGCTGAGGGGCTTAAAGGGCAGGGCTTCGCTTCGGGGAGTGGGCAGAGAGGCGGTGTCCTCCCGGTATTCGCTGGAGGAATACTTCCGGCGCAGGGGGAACTTTTTGGACAGGCAACCGTCCAGATTTTCCGCCAGGCACCGCTTTTGGGCCCGGTCGGTGATCCGGTCCTGATACGCCGGCCACAGGGCGGAGCCGTCCACCTGGGCCAGGTCCCCCACGATCTCCCGTCCCAGATCGCACCGCTTGGCCATTTCGGAAAGGCGCTTGCGGGTTTCCGGGGTAAGGCCCTCGGGCCGGGGCGGGGAATCGGTGCGGGGCCCCCGAAGCAGAAAGATACCCGCTGCGACGGCTCCCCCAATGAGAAGCGCCGCCAGGGCGACGATGACAACTGTTACCATTTCGGCCTTACCTCCTTAGAACGTATCCCCAAAAGAGACGGCAAGCCGCCGGCGGATCCTCTGGGGACAGATCCCTAAAAATTCTGTCATTTACCCCCGAAGAGCCGGGAAAAGAACCCCTTCTTCTTTGGGGCCTGGGCTGGGGCGGGGGGCGCTTTGGGGGGCTCCGGGTCCTCGGGGGCCTCCGGGGGAGCCGGGGGCGGGGTCTGCTCCACCCGGACTTCCCGGGTCACCGAGGCGGTGGCAGGATCCCCGCCGCTGGCCCGGATGGCGGTGTCCAGCTGGGCCTTTACCGTCTCGGAGTAGAGCATGACCCCTTCGGGATCGCAGTTGATAAGGTAGGAGCAGCAGGAGGTAGCCGACAGGTCCAGGGGATTGGGCTCCACCACCTCGGTGGCCTCCAGAAGGCCCAGGCCCTCCTTGCCCGCATGGCCCAGGGCCTTGAGGAAGACCGGCAGCGTATTGCCGAAGCACTCCTCCAGCTGGGGGCGGATCTTTCCGCTTAGGTAGGCGGAGGCCAGGCGGGGAATCTGGTCCTCGGGGATGTACACCCCGCCGCTGTAATTTTCGGTGATACGGCTCTCCAGGGGGGCGGGGAACTGCTCCCCCACAATCTCCTCAAAGGGCAGGGTGTAGGCGGCCAGCTCCGGGTATTCTGCAATCAGGAAGGAGAAAGCCCCGCCCCGGGTGTAGTAATAGGGGCGGAACAAGCCCTGAACCGCCGCCAGGATAAAGCCGTGGGTCTTGGAAAAGGGTTCGTCGGGGCCGATTTTGGTACCCTGGACCAGCATCTCCCGGTAACTTTTCCGGCAGAAGCCCTGGTGGCCCTTCTCCTTGCCGGGGTCGTACCGCTCCAGTACGGCCTCCAGGCCGGAGGAATCCCCCCGGCGCATCTCCGGGAGGCGGTCGAAGTACCAGCGGTGCATTTCCCTTTGGCTGATGGGATGCCAGCTGACATCAAAGCCCATGGATCATCGCCTCTTCTCTTTCATAAGGCTCTCAGAGCCTGTTATTCCAAAATATAAATGTCCACCCACCGGACGCTGTTCAGCACGCTTTCTTCGTAGGTGTCATAGAAAAGGTCCACGTCGATAATCCCTTCCACCAGGCCGGTGCCGGTGTCGTTGGCCACGGCGTAGCCGTAGATGAACCCGCCCCCGGGGGTGCGGATGTACAGCTTGGTACCGTAAGGGATCTCGTTGGCCCGCACCGCCACCGTTCCGGCGGTGCAGTAGTAGACGCCGGTTTTGGCCTGGCTGGTCCGGGACCCGGCTCCCCAGGTCTGGCCGCCCCGAAGGGAGGCGTACCCGGTGGCCTTCTGTTCCCGGAGGACGGCCTTATAGGTCACAGGAATGCCGTTGGCGTCCAGGGGGAAGTCGTCGGACCAGTCCAGGTTGGAGATGGCCGCTGTCTGGGCCCGGGTCTGGGCTGCCATGGCGGCGGTGAACACCTGGGGATCCTTTTCGTACTGCTCCTCAAAGAGGGCCACCATCCGGTCGTAGTCGTTCCCCTGCTGGGTCTGATAGTAGGTGTAGGTCACCCGGCCCATCCAGGAATCCTTTTGGACCAGGAGGTATTTATCCTCGGTACCCGCCACGATGCAGGGGCAGAGGACCATGGTGACGTCCTCTCCGTTGAGGTTCAGGTCGAACTGGAGATTGGGACGGTCCTCCGGGTCCTCGGTCCACTGGGGCTGCTTCAGCTGGGCGGCGTCCTCCATCATCTCCCGGAAGGCGTCCAGCAGTTCCTCGTCCTTTTCCCGGCTGAGGAAGATGGCGGGGCGGTCGCCCTCCACCACCTTGCTTACCACGGCGGCGTCAAAGAGGGGCAGATCCAGAAGATCCCCCACCTTCTGGAAGGCGGTGCCCTCCGGGAAGGGCAGGGAGCCGGGGCCCCCGCCGTTGTAGACCCGCAATCCCCCGGTCTTGTCCAGGCGAAACTCCCCGTCGGGGCCGCAGCACTGGGGGTCGGGCCAAAGGGTGATGGCGGTGTTGCCGTCGTCCCAGGTGCCCCACAGCAGCTCGTCCGCCGTGGTGCGCTCCCCCCGGCGGGAAAGGTGGAAGGTCCCGTCCCGGTAAAGGGAGAGGATCACCCGCTCGTCCCCGGTATCCAGCTGGAGGTAGCGGAACTGGGCGGAATCCTGGGAGAAGTCGGGAAGGGTGCTTTCCTCCAGGGTGATGACATCCCCCTCCACCCGGCAGAAGGTCTCGATGGTCTGGGTGATGCCGGTTTCATGGACGGCCTTAGCCCGGATGCCGTAAAGCTCCCCCTCCCAGGGGGTCTCCTTCATATAGAGGGTAAGGGTCTCGTCCTCCTCCACCGTGGAATGGATTTCCACGCCGCCGGTCCAGGAGAGGGTTTCCACCGCGGGGGTATCAGCATCGCTGCTGGAAGCTACCACGGCGGAGTCCCCGTCCTCGGTGAGGAAGGTAAATTCCCACTGGCCGTCGTGGCCTTCGGTCTTTGTCAGCATGGGGTCATGGAACCGGAGCCGGACCCGTCCGTCCTTGAAGCGGTCCAGGCCCACTCCGGCATTGGTCGGGTACCCTGTGGAGATCTTTTTGGCGCCCTCCCAGTCGGCCTCCTGCCACCAGGGAAGAGGCTCCTGGACGATGGATTCCGGAGGTTCGGCAAAGGGCTCGACCTCCTTTCCTCCGGAGCAACCCGCCAGAGTTAAAACCAGAGAAACCCCCAGCGCCAAGGTGCGCCAGCGTAATCGGCTGTGTTCGATGATGAATCTCTCCTTTAGCTTTGTCGTAATACCAATGTCAGAAGTTCCCACAGCTTGGTGGTGCTTTTGGTGCCATAGGCACAGCGCAGGCAATCAGGAGCAGGATTTGGCGGCTGCGCCGTGTGAGGCCGTCAGTTGAAACGGGCGGCCTAGACTTTCCCTGTCTCGATTGCAGCCTTGTACTTAGAAGCGGTATTCCCAACCGTATGGCGCCATCTGGCCGGGTCTTTTTCCGCCCTGCTGGGTTACAAAAACTTGTAAGCCATAAAGGCTGGACTGCGTTTTTATGCCTTGCAGGACGGATAATCCCCCGCCCATCCGGCATCTCCCGGTTATGAATACCGCTTCTTACTTCTGGTTCACCAGACCGATGGCTGCTTGTGGTTGGGGTTCGCAGTCACCGTCACCGGCCCAATGCTCTCCCCGGGCCGCAATACCCGCCCCATCACCACGAACCGCTGGTTGCTCGTCCGCCCATAAGCCCGTGTGCAGGTGGATAGCGTCACGATCTTGTCCGAGGCGTTGACATCAACGTCAAAGGTGTGACGGCTCCGCCGCCGGGCCTCGTTGATGATGTAGTTCATGTCCCCCTCGGACGCAATGTAGTTAAACGCAAGCTCCGTGTAGAAACAAGCAAAAATCTTTACCGTGAATTCTCCGCCCTCCGCCGTGGAGTAGTAGAAGTAAGGGTAGCTCTGGGCCATGGACAGCCAGTGGAACCCTGTCAGCTGGGCAAACATAACGTCCCCGGAGTACCCAATCCGCGGCGATGCCCCGTAGTTGGTCCAGTTGTGCCCGTAAATAACCGTGTTGCTGGAAAGCCCCGACGCCGACGAGCTGGTCCGCGTGGTGGGATTGGTCCAGATGACGCCGTTGTAACTGTACTGCTTATCATACCCTAGGTGGGTATAATAATTGACATCGTGGATATTTTGTACGATGGGCCAGTTGATGTTGGTCCCCGGTACCCGAAGCCAGCCCACAACGTCGCTGTTGACCCCGCGCCAGTAGGAAATCTGGTCCGCCCCGCTGTACCCGTAGGCCGATGCGTTAAAAACACCGGTGGCCGGGGAAACCCAGCCGCCTCCCGTGTTGGCGGAACTGGCCTCCTTCCGCTCCTCCCATTGGTCGTGGAAGGTCACCGAAAGCTCCGAAGCGTTCATGCTTTCAACAGCCATCCCCTCCACCACCAGGTCGGAGAAGGCGCTGCGCTCCTGGCTGTAGGCCGCAGCCGCGGCGGCGATGGCTTCGGCCTTTGCGGCAGCCTCCGCCTCAGCCTGGAGACGAGCCTCCTTGGCGGTGTGGGCGTTCCAGCCAACGACCCCTCCGGCCACAACGGCGGCGCTTAGAACCAGGGCCAGTGCCTTCCCCAGGCCAAAGCCCTTCTTGCTTCCCTTAGCAGCGTATTTCATGGTAGTTCCCGACATGATGATATGATACCTCCCAACAGCGGTTCCGCCTCAGCCGACAGCAGGCAGGGATGCCCGTCCGGATCTTTCCCTGTCCGTCCGGCACCCGATGCCTGGGAATGCAGCGTTCAAGACGCACCCCGCCATTTTGTTTACCATGGTATTATAGCACAGCCAAAGCCGTTTGAAAATAGGGAATTGCGTTCCAATGCCAAATTACCGTCCCAACATCCGGATTTTTCGCCCCTTCCCCCCAGAAAACCATTGCCGGATCTCCCCAAATGCCGTATAATCAAAGGTACCACTTCAACAGCAAAGGAGCGTTCCCCATGTCCGACCACAAAATGAGATTCGAGACCATCCAGCTCCACGCCGGTCAGGAGCAGGCCGACCCCGCCACCGGCGCAAAGGCGGTACCGATCTACCAAAGCACCTCCTTCGTCTTTGACAACGCCCAGCAGGCGGTCCGGCGGTTCGACCTTTCCGAAGGGGGGTACATCTATTCCCGTATCGCCAACCCCACCTGCGACGCCTTTGCCGCCCGGGTCAACGCCATGGAGGGGGGCGTGGGAGCCGTGGCCACAGCCAGCGGTTCCGCCGCCATCGTCTACGGCTTTTTGGGGCTTTGCGGCCAGGGGGATCACATTGTTGCCGCCACCACCATCTATGGCGGCACCTATACCATTTTGGCCCACACCCTGCCCCAGTACGGCATTACCTGCACCTTTGTGGATCCCGGCCGCCCCGAATCCTTCCGGGAGGCCATCCGGGAGAACACCAAGGCCCTCTTTGTGGAGACCCTGGGAAACCCCAACTCCACCGTGGCGGATATGGAAGCCATCGCCCAAATTGCCCACCGCAGCGGAATCCCCCTGATGGTGGACAACACCTTTGCCACCCCCTACCTTTTCCGCCCCTTTGAGCATGGGGCGGACATTGTAGTCCACTCGGCTACCAAGTTCCTGGGGGGCCACGGGACCACCATCGCCGGGGTGCTGGTGGACGGGGGTACCTTTGACTGGGAGGCCAGCGGCCGCTTTCCCGCCCTGGTGGAGCCCAACGACGCCTACCACGGCCAAAGCTTTGTAAAGACCTTTGGGAAGGCCGCCTTTGTTTCCCGGGTCCAGTCGGTGTTTCTCCACGACCTGGGGGCCTGTCTTTCCCCCTTCAACGCCTTTCTCCTCCTCCAGGGGCTGGAGACCCTCTCCCTCCGGGTGGAACGCCATGTGGAGAACGCCCTGGCGGTGGTGGATTTCCTGAAAAACCACCCCAAGGTGGAGTCGGTAAGCCACCCCAGCCTGCCGGAGTGCGGATGCCGGGACCTCTACCTCCGGTACTTCCCCAAGGGGGCCGGGTCCATCTTCACCTTCCGGGTCAAGGGCGGGGAGGAGGCCGCCATGACCTTCTGCAACCGCCTGCGGATCTTCTCCCTTCTGGCAAACGTGGCTGATGTAAAGTCCCTGGTGATCCATCCCGCCACCACCACCCACGGACAGATGACCCGGGAGGAGCAGGCCGAAGCGGGGATCTGTCCCAACACCATCCGCCTTTCGATTGGAACCGAGCATATCGACGACATCCTGTGGGATCTGGACCAGGCGCTCCAGGCCATCTGACTGGATTGGGGGGTGGAACGCCCATCGGTTTTGGGCATTCCAACGATTTTTGGAAATGATTTTGACAATCTCCACCTGGTCCCGTATAATAAGGAGAAGATCCTCCAAAACCCCTATTCTCATCTCAAGGAGCCGTTTGAAATGTTTGACATCGCCATTTGTAATGACAATATCGATGAATTAGAGCATTTGGATTACCTTCTGGAGGTATACCGGCTGGCCCACCCCTGGCCGGTTACCAAGATCCGGCGTTTCCAGTCCCTCTACGACCTGGTGGACTGCATCCGGGCGGGGAGGACCTTTCCCCTTTACCTTTTGGGCCACAGCAGCGAGCTTTGGATGAACGGGCTCTCCCCGGAGGCCGTCCTCCGCCGGGAGGAGCCCAAGGGGGAGGTTATCGCCATTACCTCCAACGCCCAGGCCGCCTTTCTCCAGCCCACCCCCGGCGACCCCCTGGGCCTTGCCGCCTGCCTTGTCCGTCCGGTCAGCGACCAGGATCTCTTCCAGGTGCTGGACCGGCTGATTCAGTCCAGCATCTCCCAGGACGCCTCTCTCCAGCCCTGCCTCGCCTTTCCCACCCAAAAGGGGAAGCAGCTGCTGCCCTTTTCCAACATTTCTCATATGGCTTACGATACCCACACCGTCACCTGTTACCTGGGGGATGGGGGGACGCTGCGGAGTTCCACCCTTCGCAGGCCCTTTTACCAGCTGATCCGCCCCCTTCTGCTGGAGCAGCGGTTCTGCCAGGTCTCTACCTCCTGGGTGGTGAACCTGGATTTTGTGGACGGCATCGCCCAGAAGCGCCGGGAGGTCCAGATGGCCGACGGCACCAAGGTTTCTATCCCCGCCAACGCCATTTCCGGGGTGCTGGAGGAGTACACAAGCTACTTCTCCCTGCCCGGGAAGAAGCGGGTGCCGGCGGCGGGAAAACGGTAAGTATGCGCTTGACAAGCGGGGGGCGCTTTTTTATAATGATAGGTATGATTTCTGGAGAGCAAAGGAGCGTATGACCATGGCACAGGAAAATACTGTAACTGCGGAAGGCCTTGAAAAGCTGAAAAAAGAGCTGGAGCAGCTGAAAAATGTCAAGATGCCTGAGATCACCGAACGGATCAAGGTGGCCAGAGGCTTCGGCGACCTTTCGGAAAACAGCGAGTACAACGCCGCCAGGGAGGAGCAGTCCTCGGTGGCGGCCCGGATCCAGGAGCTGGAGGAGCTGCTGAAGACCGCCAAGGCGGTGGATACCTCCACCCTGGACCCCGACGTGGTACACGTGGGTTCCACCGTCCGGTTCTTTTATTCCGCCTTTAACGAGGAGCGGGTCTTCCGCATCGTCGGCAGCGCGGAAGGCAGCGGCGACAGCCAAGGGATTAAAAACATTACAAACGAGTCCCCCATCGGCAAGGCCCTTATGGACCACCGGGTTGGGGACGTAGTGGATGTCCACACCCCCAGAGGCGTCTTTCAAATGAAGATCCTGGAGGTTCACCTCCACTGACCCCCGCTCCCGGCAAAAAATGATGCAGCCCCGTTCCCGGCTTATCGGGAACGGGGCTTTTCTGTGCCCGGACTTTTCAGAGGTTGTACCATTAGCCGAAGTACGCAGATTGGCCGATAAGAAACGTGCGGCGGCGATTGGTACGGCTTCTCAGCTCCGGCCCTGGCGGTAGTAGTGGAACAGCACCTGTTGGGCGATGCCCCCATAGGGCCGCAGATAGCCGGGGAAGCCCCGGGGATACAGTTCCGCCATCACCCGCTTCATCCAGACGTCCATGGGGATGCACTCCACCCGGCCAAAGCCAAAGAGGAGGACGCACTGGGCCACCTTTTTCCCCACCCCTTTTACTTCCAAGAGCCGTGCCTCCGCCTCCTGGGTGGGAAGGGAGGCGGTCTCCTCCAGGTCCAGCCGCCCCCCGGCCACCTGCCGGGCCGCGTCCAGAAGATAGGCGCTCCGCCATCCCGCCCGAAGGGGCGCAAGGTCTTCCTCCCCCAGGGGGGCCAGGGCCTCCGGCTTGGGGAAGGCGGGAAGGCAGGTTCCGGGGACGGCCTCCCCCCACCCTTGGCAGAGGCGCTCCACAATCCCCTTGATCCGGGGAATGTTGTTGTTTGCGCTGAGGATGAAGGTGCAAAGGGCCTCCCAGGGCTCCTGGCGAAGGACCCGGATCCCGGGGCAGGACGCCAAGGCCCTGCGTAGGCAGGGATTTTTCCGGAAGAGGACCGCCAGTTCTTCGTAGTCCCGTTCCAGGTCGAAATACTGCCGCCAAAAGGGAAGATCCGCCTCCGGTACCGCCTGGAGAAAAATATCCTCCCCCTGGCTTTCCAGGCAGAGGTACCGCCCCCCGGCGACCCCCTCCCAGCAGCCGTCTTCCCGCTGCCGCCAGCGGAACGCCTGGCCGCAGTCCAGGGTCTCCGAAAGGGCGAACTGCCTTCCGGCTCCCTTAAGGCGGATCCCCGCCGGTTCCCGCTCTATGGTGATGGGCATGGCACTCCCTCCTTCTTTTGACCAAGTATACCAGAAGAGGCAGAGATTTGTCACCCCTTGCCGCAAACAGAATAATTTTCCAGAACGATACATAAAAATACATATTTTACGGAAAACAGGGCGTTTTCAGGGGAAAACCGTTGTTTGGTGACAAGGGGAAATAACTGTCTGTATGAAAAGAACAAAGGCTCGCGGAAAGGGGGAAAAGTTCTTAACATACCAGAACGGCCATTTCCGGGACGGAGGGACAAGGGGTTATCCACATTTTCCACCGGGTTTTCAACAACTCCTGTGGAAAGCTAAGTGAAAAGTGTGGAAAACAGCAGATTACCTCCGGTATATTTTTCTTTCGCCCATTTCCGGAAAAAGATGTATAAAAAACCTTTTCCGGAGAGAAGATAAGGAAAAAGAATGGGCGGCAGGCCCAAGGAGAACAGGGGGACAGGCGATGCTGAAGGGAGTCAACAAGCACGTGGTAGAGGTTGTAGATATGGAGAACGAATATTTTGAAAAGGCGATCCTCTTTCTCCGTCCGGGCCGCCCTGGCTTTGATGAATCCACCCTCCGCCAGCGGGCGGGGGAATACGTCCGCACCTTAAAATACCGCCCCAGGCGCGCTCTCTCTCCCTGGAAGGCGGCAGGGATCATTTTAGGGGCGGTCCTGTTGGGGATCCTGGCCCTGGGGGCAGCAGGGTCGCTGCCCCTGTAGTCCGGTCTCGGTCAAATGGAGAAGGAGGGGATGGAACAGCATCCTCTCCTTTTTGGCAGGTCCGACGGCCCTTGTAAACTTCAACGAAATTTCCGGTAAAAGAGAAGAAATCTTCCCCAGTACTTCCCCTTGATTTCTGCGCCAAAAGTGGTATTGTTATCTTTTAGAAATATCACCGGAAAGGTCGAGGTCTGCTATGCAAAATGTCTTGCTCTGTGTTTCTCTGGCGCTGATCGGGGGGCTTTTTATGTCCCGTCTTGCCCGCCTGGTGGGACTGCCCGCCGTCACCGCCTACCTGGTCACCGGACTCCTTCTGGGACCCTACTGCCTGGGGCGGCTGGGACTGGCGGGAATCGGCTTTCACACCATGGCCGACGTTGGCGCCATGGGAATCATCCCCGACGCCGCCCTGGGGTTCATCGCCTTTACCATCGGCAACGAGTTCCGTTTGGCTGACCTAAAGCATATGGGCCGCCAAGCGGTCACGGTGGGAATCCTCCAGGCGGTGGTGACCACTGTGGTGGTGGACGCCGCCCTGGTGGGGCTTCACTTCGCTTTCCCCGGAGCCATCTCCATCCCTTCCGCCATCACCTTGGGAGCCATCGCCGCCGCTACCGCTCCCGCCGCCACCCTGATGGTGGTGCGCCAGTACCGGGCGGACGGCCCCCTTACCCGGCTGCTCCTCATGGTGGTGGCCATTGACGACGCTGTGGGCCTGGTGCTGTTTTCCGCCTCCTTCGGGGTAGCGGGGGCCCTGGAGCAGGGGGGCGTCAGCTTTGTCACCGTGGTGCTGGAGCCGGTGCTGGAAATCGTCCTCTCCCTCCTCCTGGGGGCCGGGGCCGGCTTCGTTCTGGACTGGAGCGAACGCTATTTCCACTCCCGGGGCAACCGCATTTCCGTCTCGGTGGCCTTCGTCCTTCTCACGGTGGGTCTTTCCATGGTGGAGTTCCGGCTGGGCCCCGTCCAGTGCGGGTTCTCCCTACTCCTGGTCTGCATGATGACCGGCACCGTGTTCTGCAACATCTGTGAGACCTCGGGCGCTCTCATGGAGCGGCTGGACCGGTGGACCACCCCTCTGTCCATCCTCTTTTTCATCCTCTCCGGCGCGGAACTGGATCTCCAGATCCTGGGCAACCCCATGGTGCTGCTCATCGGCGGGGTGTACATTGCCGCCCGGTCCGCCGGGAAGTTTTTTGGGGCCTATAGCAGCTGTGCCCTGACCCATTGTGATCCGAAGATCCAAAAGCATCTGGGTATCACCCTGCTCCCCCAGGCCGGCGTGGCCCTGGGGATGGCCCTTACCGCCGCGCAGCTGTCCGACGGGGCCATGGTCCGCAACGTGGTCCTTTTCTCGGTGCTGATCTACGAGCTGGTGGGTCCGACGCTGACCAAGAACGCCCTCTTTGCCGCCGGGGAGATCCACCCCGACGAGATGAAGCCGGCGGCGGGCTAGCGCCCGCACGCACACCCTCCCCGGCGCTCCGCGCCTAAGGGTT
>CAJUFK010000059.1 GCA_910585535.1 uncultured Angelakisella sp.
CGCCCAGCCTTTGAAAAGGCTTGAGCGAAACTTTTAGACCCTTTGTCACGCAGTGATTATCGTGGGGCCTGCCTGGAGTCTTAACGGCGTTTTGTCCGAAGCGCAAAATCGCCTCCTACGACCTGGCAATGGGTGATTTCAACTTCTCGCCTTCTGCTGCTTTCGACTCCAGGCACAACTCAAGCCAGCGTACAACCGTTAGGCGCGGAGCGCCGGGGAGGGTGTGCGTGTGGGCGCTAGCCCACCGCCGGGGAGGGTCTAGCAGATGTCGTAAAGGCGGCGGTTGCAGTAGAGTTGGCTTTCCGGTACTCCTTCGGGGTAGGCGGTGAGCAGTTTGAGGGAGTAAAGGTCGCAGGTGGTTTCTGCGTTGGTGCAGGGGTCCAGGAGGACAAAGAAGCTGTTTCCCACGCTTTTGAGCAGCCCCGATACGGTGATCGTCTCCCCGGTCCCGATGAGGAAGCGGCAGACCACGAACCGCCCTATGGCCTTACAGATCCGCTCCTGGAGGGTCTTGGGGTCGATCTCCGGGGGATCGATGGCCTCCAGGGTGGTGGCGGGCAGGGTCACCTCCGGCATATTGGATGGTTGTGCAGACATGGCACATCAACTCCTTTTTGGATGGACTACGACCCCAGGGGAGCCGTATGCCCCATTCTATGCCAAAGGCAGAAAGGAGGTGTTCAGGCCAGGTCCATGGTCAGCAGAAGTTCCAGATCCGCGTCAGCCTCCCCGTTGAAGATGATGTTGGTCTCCTCCTCCCCGAACCGGACGGTAAACCAATTGCCGATGTAGGCGGCGGTGAACAACGGTTGTCCTCCCTCGCCGTAGGCGATGATCGTAATTCCGCCGCCGGTGACCGGGTCCTCCTTGGTCTCCGGGGGATAAAGATCCAGCTGGGCGCTTTGCAGCAGGGTCCGGAGCTGCCCCTCCACCGCCACCGGAAGCTCCCCCGGCTGGGCGCCGGTGCGGCAGACCACAAAACGGTTGATCCTGGCGGTCCGGATCAGGTCATTCCACCGGTCCAATTCGGCCTGAGTCCCGTATTCGCGCTTCAAAGGAACCACCAACCGCTCATCCTCCATAGAGACCACCTCCCCGGGGTCCAGACCGAAGAAGGGGGAATCGCTGCGGTACTTTTCCAGGGAGGGCAGGTCCAGGCTCATCCGGCTCCCGTCAAAGATATAGCTGCTGATCTTTTCCTCCGTGTAAAAGGACACGGCGAACCAAAAGCCGTCGTAACCGACCGACAACAGCTCTTTCCCCTCCCGGTCATAGAGCCCAATGGAATAGGTCCCGCCGGTGGCGGGATTTTCCATCTTCTCGAAAAATCCCGGCTGGGCGTTTTCCAGGGCCTGGAGAATCTCCAGTTCGGTTTTCACCGGAAGTTCCGCCTCCACATCGGTCCAGTCGCAGGCTGTCAAATAGGAAATATCCGCTGTTTGCAGCAGAGCCTTGAACTCATTCAACTCCTTTTCGGTGCCCAATTCCCAGCTATAGGGCCTTCCCTCGGGCTCCTCCGGTTGGTTGTAACGAAGCACCTTCCCCGGCTGTAAATCCCACTCCCGGCCCGGCTGGGAGGCCGGCTCCCCGGCAGAGGGTCCCCCAGGGTCAGAGGGGGCGGCAGGCTCCGTACTGACGGGCGGACTCTGAGGCTCCGGGGCGGAGGGGGCATCCCCTCCCCCGCAGGCGGACAGGGAGAGGGTCAGGGCGGCGGCCAGGAACAGGGCAAACAGCTTTTTCATGGTCAGCAAGCTCCTTTCGGCTAAAGTTATCTTTACTCTATAAGTGGCAAAAGATCCCGCTTTTATTGCACCCTGACGAAAAAAGGCCCTCTCCCCCGGGACGGAAGAGAGAGCCAGCGTTAAAACGCGCTGTACACAAAGGCGATTTCCCCTTCCGGGGAACAGAGCCAAAACAGGAGCAGTCCCAGCGCCGCCAAAAGATACCAGCCGTACCGGGCGGCAGGATGGGAAAAGATCCATTCCTTACCCGCTGTAATAGTAGTCGATAAGCGCTTTATCAACGGCAAGCCACCCCTTCCATCCCAGGTGCATGGTATCGCACATGAAGTATTCCTCGTATTCATAACCGGTGAGGTCCAAGGCTGCGACCCCGTATTCCTCTGCGATCTTTCGGACATTTTGGTAGTATTCTTCCCGACGTTCAGAGGAAAAGCCGGTGTAATCGCTCCACTCCCCGTGGAGGGGCACATGGATAAAGAGCGGCTCGACCCCTTTCTCCCGGCAGACGGCAAAGAGAAGCCGCAGGTCGTCGTACTCCTTGGACCGGGTGTAGCTGAGGTCCTTGTCCCGGTCCTTCTGCCGTTCCAGGCGCGAACCAATATAGGTGGTGTAATAGCCGTCCAGCATTCCAAAGCCGTTGTTGCCGGTCATTGCCTCCGCTTGGACCGCAGCAGCCCGCGCCTCCAATTCCCAGTCGATAACAGGCAGCTTCCCGGAGGCGGCGCAGTCCTCCCCCTCCGCCAGGATCTGCCGGACCGAAACTTGATCCTTCACACTGTACAGCCAGCGGCTGAACCCATAGTAAGGGGCTAGGATCGTGTCCCTCACGGCGGAGAGGATGGTTGGAGCTGCGGTATGCTCTGCCAGGGCGGCGATGGCCGGGTCCACCGGGGCGGCGTCGGGCAGGGCCCGGTATTCCTCCATCAGTTCCGCCACCCGGCAGGAAAGGGCGGTTTTGATCTCACCGGACAGGCTGTCATCTGCCAGCAGTTCCAGGTATTGCTGGCAGGAAAAGTTGGCCATAAACAGGTCGGGGGCGATCCCCTCCGGGACATAGGACTGGGGGGAGGTGATAAGGACCACCTTCTTCCCCCGCAGCGCCTCCCCAGACGCGGCGATTTGAAGGGCATGGATCAAAGATTGGCAGGAACCCCGGCCCACAAGGTCCACCTGGAAGCCCGCCCGCTTTCCGGCAAAGAAGTTGGCCGGGTGGGTGGAGATCTCGGTGGTCCGCAGCTCGCTGGAGCCGAAGATCAAGAGGGTGTCCTCCTGGGCGGCGGACTGCCGGAGGAGATACTGCCCGGTGATCTTTTCGGTGTGGTTCTTATCCCCTACGCTGTCCCGCCAGGGGGGCATCATCCCGGTGACAGCGGCTCCAACCCCCAAAAAAGCCAGGGCAACCGCCAGAGCCAGAGCCGCAGCGGGAAGGAGGACCGTCTTCGCCGCAGCTCTCATCCCCGCCCCTCCCGGACAAGAGCCGCAATGGCCGCCGGGGTGGCGATGCGTTCCCGGGAAAGGACCGCCATGTCCAAAGAAAGGCCGAAGGTTTCCTCCAGGGCCAAGACCAGCTGGATGGCGGCAAAGGAATCCAGCAGGCCCTCCTCAAAGAGAAGGAGTTCCGGCTCGATTTCCTCCGGTTCCCCTCCGCAAAGCCCGGCAATAATCTCCGCGATCTTCTGTTCCATCGGTTCACACTCCTTTACAGTTAAAATAATCTCCCCGAAAAGATCAGCAGTCCAAAGGCAAACAGGTGGAAGGTCACAAGGACACAGCAGACCTGCCCCCATCCCTGCTTTTTCCACCTCTTGAAGGGCCTCCAATGTAGATCCAGGGCCTCATTCAGGCACATCAGGGCGCCGTGGTAGGCCCCGTACAGGAGGTATCGCGGCCCAAGGCCGTGCCAAATCCCCATGGCCATCATGGTGAGAAGATACCCCAGATAGGACGCAGTGCGCTGGTTTCGGAAGCGCTTCTTTTTCAGGGAATCTAAGGCGAAACGGGTGTAAACGTAGTCCCGCAGCCAGGTTGACAGAGAGATGTGCCACCTGGCCCAGAGATCCTTCATATCCACGCTGAAAAAGGGCTGGCGGAAGTTTTCCGGCATCCGAACCCCCAGGAGGTACCCTGTTCCGATGGCCATGCTGCTGCTCCCAGCGAAGTTGAAAAAGAGGAACAAGGGGTAGCCGTACAGGTAGGACAGGGTGGGGAGAAGCCCCTTCTCCGGCAGAGGGGCCAGCCAGTATTGCCAGACAAGCCCCCCCAGGACGATGGCGGAGAAGGCCCCGCCGATGAGTTTCCAAACGCCCCGGCGCAGAAGGTCCAGATACTCCTTTGGCGTGATTCCACCATCCAGGTCCCCCAGGAACCGGTGGCAGCGGTCGATGGGGCCGCTGCTTACCGAGGGGAAGAAGAGCAGGAAATAGCTCCACCGGAAGAGGGAGAGGCTCTTTACCGTTCCGTCCCGGAGGTTCAGCAGCACCTCTACTGCCCGGAAGGTCATATAGCTGACCCCCAGGAGCCGAAAGGCGGCAAGGGCGGACCAAACCTCCCCCGCCTTGACCAAGGCCAGGGGGAGAAGGGCCAGACAAACCGCCGGCCAAAGCGGGATCCTTTTCCGCCAACGGCGGTACGCCAAAAACACCGCCCCCTCCCATAAGCAGAAAGCGGCAAGGGCGGGCAGCTGTCCCCCTTCCCAAAAGACGGCGCAGATCATCAGGACGGAAAAAAGAAAGCCGTACAATTTCAGCGGCTTGCCCAGCAGGCCCAAAACCACAGCGGGGAGAAGCAGCAGCGCCAGCAGATAGAAAAACAACAGGCCGGAATAAGGGGTCATGGCGTTTTCTCCAATCGGGCGGCAAGAGCCTTTCGGTCGATCTTACCGTTGACATTGAGGGGAAAGGACTCCACTGCCAGGATCTTTCGGGGAATCATGTAGGGGGGCAGATAGGCCGCCGCCTCTTTTTTCAGGGCGATGGCCCGTTTCAGCGGGGTGAGGCCGTCTGACTCCTGAAGGAGCAGAAAGGCCGCCAGATACTGTACGATCCCCTCTTGGTCCCGGACGGGGATCACCGCCGCCCGCCGGACGTTGCGAAGCCTTTGGAGGTTTTCCTCGATGTCCTCCAGTTCGATGCGGTAGCCATTCAGCTTTAGTTGGTTGTCGGCCCTGCCGCAGTAGTGGTAAAGACCGTTTCTGAAAAAGCAAAGGTCCCCGGTGCGGTAGCCCCGCAGGCCGGTCTCCGGGTCGATGAAAAACACCTTTTTCGCCTCATCGGGCTGTCCCAGGTAGCCAGGGCCGACGGTGGGGCCTAGGATCAGCAGTTCACCGGTCTGCCCTTCCTCTGTAACTTCCCGTCCCTCCTGTTCCAAACGAAGTGTCACGCCGTCTATGGCTTTTCCTATGGGGATGGGGAGGCTGTCCCGGCGCATTTCCTCTGTAACTTCGGCGGCGGTGACCAGAACGGTGGCCTCGGTAGGGCCGTAGGTATTGAGGATCTGGGCCTTCGGAAACCGCTCTGAAAGGGCGTCGCAGAGGGCATGGGTCAGCACCTCACCGCAGAAAAGAAACTGCCGAAGATGGGGCAGAAGCCTCTGGTCAAAGCGCTGTGACTGGATGCACAGTTCCCCAAAGGAGGGGGTGGAGACCCAAAGGGTCAGCCCTGACCGCTCCAGGGCGTCGAAGCATTCCCCCAGTCCGGCGGCCATCTGATGGTCCACGGTGAAAAGGGTCATCCCCCGGCAGAGGCCGGCGTATACGGCACAGCCGGAAACATCGAAGGAATAGGAGACCTGATGGAGGATGACGCCGCCCTCCTTGGGATAATGAGGCAGCAGCCCTTGGCAAAAGGCATCCAGATTTCCGGCGGTAATAGGCACTCCCTTGGGGCGGCCTGTGCTGCCGGAGGTAAAAAGGATGTAGGCGGGATCGCTTTTTTGTACCCAGTTTTCCGGGGGGACCTTCTCCCCTGGGGCGGAAAGAACCGCCTCCAGTTTCTCCGGGGAAAGGGTCCTTCCCTCCCAAGGCAGCTCTTCGCCGGTAAAGGCTACCACCACCTTTGGATCCACAGCCGCCACAATCTGGGCGGCCCGGTCCTTGGGGATTACGCTGTCAATGGGAACATAGGCCCGGCCCGATTTCAGGGCGCCAAGCAGACAGGGGAGGAGGTCCGCCTCCTTGTCTCCCCACAGGACCACCGGGGAGCGGTCTTCCCCCAGGGTATCCAGAAGCCACCGGGCAAAGGCGTCGGACCGGATCTCCAAATCCCGGTAGGAAAGGCTCCCCAGGGGGTGGATGAGGGCGGTCCTGCCGGTTTCCGAAAAGGCTTTCAGCGTCTCCAGCACAAGCATCCTGTCCCCTCCTTTACATCGCTTTTACAGTGAGGAAAATAGCGGCAACGGCGCCGTCCTCTATCTCAAAGCAAAGGGCTGGATTCCCCGGCCCCTCCCCTGCCCGGTACAAAAGGAGCCAGTCGTCCTGGTCGGTTGGGTCGCCGTAGGCCGCCAAAACATCGGCCCTGGAGGAGCCCACCTTTATGCCCTTGGAGGTGGAGACCTCCCCGCTTTGGGAGTAGATCTCCTCCAGGAGATCCCCTTCCGCCAGGGGGTTGGTGTAGAAGGTAGCCACCGGGTAGGTATAGGTCTTATCCAGGCCGTCGTAGTCACAGGACCTGCCCTCGGCGTACTGATAGCCGTCCCCCAGGGCCTCTAACACCACTGCGATATTGTCCCGGACGCGGTATTCCCTGCCGGAGACGGTAAGGACAAGATCATCCTGCCCAAAACCAGCCTTTCCCCGGCCGGAACAGCCGGAGAGGGAAAGGACCAGGAGCAGGGACAAAAGCGCCGCCAGTTTTCTCATTGGGCAGTTCCTCCTTCACCGGCGGCTTCCTCCGGGATACAGGCCGCCAAAACAAAGTCTGTAAAAAATGGCCGGGGAGCATAGCTGTCCTGGGGCTTTACGCAGGTGATAACTGTCACCAGCTCCAGCTCCGGCACCACAAAGATGTACTGGCCCCAGGCCCCAAAGGCGTGGTAGGCGTCGTACTGTTTTGCCCCATGAGGGGCACGGTAGATCCCAAAGGCGTTGACGGCATAGGGCCGGATCCACCACTGGTAGCCGTACTGTCCGGTGCTGCCCCCGGGGCCGGGATTTTGCACCGAGGTGGACTGGGCCACCCATTCCGCCGGGACCAGCTGCCGGCCCTTCCAAACCCCTCCCTGGAGGTAAAGCTGGCCAAAGCGGGCGGCGTCCCGGGCACTGATGACCACCCCGTTGCCTCCGTCGGCAACCCCTTGGGGGTCGGTGCCCCAGGAGATGGTCTCCATCCCCAGGGCGTCAAAAAGGGTTTCCTTGCCGTACTCCAAAAGGGGCTTTCCGGTGGCCGCCTCCAGGGCCGCCGCCAGCAGATGGGTATTGCCGGTGCTGTAGTTGAACAGCTGCCCCGGCTGCGCCGCCTGGTTCCGGCCCAGGATATACTCCACCCAGTTGGGGGCGGACCGGAACTCCTCCCAGTTGTGGTATCCGCTCCCCCATTCATACCACTCCAGGCCGGAGGTCTGGGTGAGAAGATGCCGGATCGTAAGGTCCTTCTTGGTCCCCGGGAGTTCCGCCACCTGGGGGAGGTAGTCGGAGAGGAGGTCCTCCACCCCGTTCAGATACCCCTGATGGATGGCGATGCCCACCAGGGCGCTGGTAAAGGACTTGGAACAGGAGTGGATCGCAAAGGTGCTGTTCTCATCGTAGCCGTCGGCGTAGTATTCATCCACAATGGCCCCGTCCTTTACGATGACCATAGAGGAGATGGCGGAGTTCGGAAGGGCGGCGTGAAGATCTGCCAGCACCTCCGGATCCATACCGTGGTTCTCCGGGGCGTCAAAGGTCCAGCTGTTGTCAACCTCCGGTTCCGGCTCCGGCTCCTGGGGCGGTTCCGGCAGGGGCTCCAGGGCGGAAGAGGACGGGGGCGGCTCCGGAGACTGGGGGGCAGGGGCCGCAGGGGCGGAGCAGGCGGTGAGGATCATCAGCGCCGCCAGAAAAAGGGCAAGGATACGACAGGTCATGGGAAACATCCTTTCGTTGGTTGGTCAGCCCTCATCGGCCGGCCCGTAGCCGTCCAGGCCGAACACCGGTGGGGTCGTGTTGAGGGTCATGGGGGGAAGGGGTCCGTTTTCCGCCTCCCAGGCGGCCAGGATGGCAGCGGCCTCCCGGCGGAGGGCGGGGACATCCGGGGGCATCTGCTCCTGGAAGCTGCTGCGCTCCGGGGAAGGGTAGTCCCTGGGGCAGGCGGGTGGGATCCAGTCTTGGGCAATCTCCTCGTTTTGCTCCGGGGTGAGAAGACCGGAATCGATGAGGTTCTGGCCCCAGCGGTGAGAAACGGAAAGGGAGGCGTCCCCCCGGAGGAAATACTTGTACCGCACCGTTCCCCGGCGGGAAATGTTGTCCTCCAGCTGGCTGTCCAGGTGGTACCAAACGCCGTCGATCTCCACCACTGTCCAAGCGTGATCCACCAGGTTGCCCTCGGCGGAAAAGGTAAGGCCAGGGACATATTGGGCCGAAAGGCCCATCTCCCGGAGGAGGAGGGTGAGGGCGGCGGCGTAGTCCTCGCACATCCCCACCCCGAAGCGCAGGGGGCTGAGGGCCCGCTGCTCCACAAAGGGGATGGGGGTCTCCCCTCCCCCATTGATCCGCCACAGCTCCAGACCTATCGGCTCCTCCATGGAGGTACAGCGGATCAGGTAGTCAAAAGCAGCCTTGGCCCGGTCGTACTGGCTCATTCCAGGGGAGACAAGGCCGGCTGCCGTCTCCTCCAGGAGCTGCTTCAGGTAAGGATGAGGTCCTTCCTCCTGGTCATCCCGGACCGGAGGCTCCTGGAAGGGCTCCGCCTCCGACAGGGAGGGGGACGGGGCGGGCTCCGGGGATGCGGCCTCCTCTTCCCCGCCTGGAAGGGCGCACCCCGCCAGCGTTATCGCCAGGAGCAAAGCGGCGATCCGTTTCTTTTCCATAGCTTCTTCCCTCCTTGCGAAAACCATTGTAAACCCTGGAGCCGGCTCCAGGGCAATATGGGCATTGTAAACATTATATGAAAAATTTTTGAAGATGGGAAGGGGAAAATCTTTGGAAGCCCGCAAGAATTTCCCCAAGAGAGCCTTCCAGATGAAAAACAGGATGTGCCCCCGAAGGGATACATCCTGTTTTTGAAGAATTATTCAGGCCGGTGTTTTTCCGGCGGTGAAAAGGCCGGTTTATTCCTCCCCGATGGAATCCCGGACGGTGACGGTGACTCTCTGCTCGTAGCAGGAGAAGATCTCCTCCAGCCGGGCCTTGTCCGGAGCTTTGGTAGCCAAACTGACAAGGGGGACGATAACCAGCCCGGCGATCATGCAGAAGGCCCCGGCGTTGATGGGGGACTGGAGCAGCGCCGGAAAGCTCCCCCGCCAGAAGATGTTGGCCAGCATTACCACAGTGGAAAAAAGGAAGCTGGCCCAGCAGGCGGCGGTGGTAGTCCCCTTCCAGTAAAGGCCGTAAAGGAAGGGCGCCAGGAAGGCTCCGGCCAGGGCCCCCCAGGAGACCCCCATCAGCTGGGCAATAAAGGTGACGTTGGAGCGGTACTGGATCAGGGCCAGCACCACCGAAATGAGGATGAACACCACAATAAGGCCCTGCATCCACTTAACCTGACGCTTCTCGTCCATCTCCTTGATGACATTTCCCTTGATGAAGTCCAGGGTGAGGGTGGAGCTGGAGGTCAGCACCAGGGAGGAAAGGGTGGACATGGAGGCGGAAAGGACCAGGATAACAACCACGGCGATGAGGATGGCCGGCAAGCCGGAGAGCATGGTGGGGATGATGGAATCGTACCCACCGGCGGCCAGGTCAATTTGGCCGGAAAAGAGCCGCCCAAATCCCCCCAGGAAGTAGCAGCCCCCGGCCACCACCAGGGCAAAGACGGTGGAGATCACTGTGCCCTTGCTGATGGCGGCCTCGCTTTTAATGGCGTAGAATTTTTGGACCATCTGGGGAAGGCCCCAGGTGCCCAGGCTGGTGAGGAGGACCACCCCCAGAAGATTCACCGGGTCGGGGCCAAAGAAGGAAGCGTAGGCCCCGGGGATGGCGCTGTCTCCCTGGACCCGGGCCAGCTTTTCCAGGGCTGCAAGAAAGCCTCCCTGGCTGTTCAGCACCGCCAGGATGACGGCGACGATCCCCGCCAGCATAATGATGCCCTGGATAAAGTCGTTGATGGCGGTGGCCATATACCCCCCGGCGATAACATAGACGGCGGTCAGCACTGCCATAACGACGACGCAGACCGAATAGTCGATGGCGAAGGCCATGCCGAACAGCCGGGAAAGGCCGTTGTAAAGGGAGGCGGTATAGGGGATGAGAAAGATGAAGATAATGGCGGAGGCACAGAGTTTAAGGGCCTTGCTCCCAAATCGCTTGCCGAAGAACTCCGGCATCGTTGCGCTGTCCAGGTGCTGGGACATGACCCGGGTGCGCCGCCCCAGCACCACCCAGGCCAGCAGGGACCCTAGGATGGCGTTGCCGATGCCCGCCCAGGTGGCGGCGATGCCGTACTTCCAGCCGAACTGTCCGGCGTAACCCACAAAGACCACGGCGGAAAAGTAGCTGGTGCCATAGGCAAAGGCGGTAAGCCAGGGGCCGACGTTCCGGCCCCCCAGGACAAAGCCGCTGACGTCGGTGGCATGGCGGCGGCAGTAGATGCCAATGCCCACCATAACACCAAAGAAGGCGATAAGCAGAATGGCTTTTATGGCAAAATCGAACATGGGGATCCCTCCTAATCGGTATGGGTCAGGCCGTCAGCCGGAGATCTGGGCCTCCACCAGGCGGCCGTGGCAGTAGCGTTCCCGCAGCACCGGCTTTTCGATTTTGCCGGTGGGATTCCGGGGCACCGGGGCGAAGATGATTTTCCGGGGGCGCTTGTACCGGGGCAGCTCCTGGCAGAAGTCCTGGATCTCCTCCTCGGTGCAGGTCATCCCTTCCTTTACCTGGATCACCGCCGCGGCGATCTCCCCCAGCCGGTGGTCCGGCAGTCCGATAACCGCCACATCCTTGATCTTCTCGTACCGCCGCAGGAAGTCCTCGATCTGCACCGGGTAGATGTTTTCTCCGCCGGAGATGACCACATCCTTCTTCCGATCCACCAGGTAGATGAAGCCCTCCTCGTCCATCCGGGCCATATCCCCGGTATAAAGCCATCCGTCTTTCAGGACTTCGGCGGTGGCCTCCGGGTTCTTGTAGTAGCAGAGCATTACCCCGGGACCTTTTACCGCCAGCTCCCCAATCTCCCCTTGGGGCGCCTCCACCCCGGGGGCGGACATGATCCTGACCTCCCACTGATAGCCGGGAACGCCGATGGCCCCCACTTTGCGGAGATTTTCCACCCCCAAATGGACACAGCCAGGGCCGATGGATTCGCTGAGGCCGTAGTTGGTGTCGTACTGATGTCCGGGGAAGACGGTCTTCCACCGTTTGATAAGGCTGGGGGGAACCGGCTGGGCACCAATGTGCATCAGCCGCCATTGGTCCAAAAGGTAGTTATCCAGCTTGACCCTGCCGGAATCGATGGCGTCCAAAAGGTCCTGGGCCCAGGGCACCAGCAGCCAGACAATGGTACACTTCTCCTCGGTCACCGCCCGGAGGATCCACTCCGGGGTCACCCCCCGGAGCAGCACCGCCCGGCTGCCGGACAAAAGGCTCCCGAACCAGTGCATCTTGGCCCCGGTGTGGTAGAGGGGCGGGATGCAGAGGAAGACATCCTCCCGGGTCTGGCCATGGTGGTTCTGCTCTGTTTCAGAGGCGCAGAGGAGGGAGCGGTGGTTGTGGAGGATGGCCTTGGGGAAGCCGGTGGTGCCGGAGGAGAAGTAGATGGCGGCGTGGTCGGCCAGAGCCAGGGCCACCGGCGGCGGACCGGAGGAGCAGAAACCCACCAGCCTCATGCAGTCCTCGGCATAGGCGGGCTTGTCCCGTCCCACAAAGAAGAGCATCCGGACCTTGGGGATCTCCCCGGCGATGGCGTCCATCCGTTCCACAAACTCGGGACCAAATACCAGCAGCTCCACATCGGCCAGTTCCAGGCAGTATTTGATCTCGTCGGAGGAATACCGGAAGTTCAGGGGCACAGCGATGCACCCTGCCTTGAGGATGCCGAAGTAGATGGGCAGCCACTCCAGGCAGTTCATCAGGAGGATGCCTACCTTGGTCCCCCGTTCCAGCCCCCGGCTGAGGAGGAGGTTGGCGAACCGGTTGGCCTGGCGGTCAAAATCCCGCCAGGTAATGGCCCGGCGGTAGGGGGCGTCCGGCGACGCCCTTTCGATGAGGCTGGCCTCCCGCCAGGTCACCGCCCTGTCCCGCTCCTCTGAGGGGTTGATCTCCACCAGAGCGGTCTCCGCCCCATAAAGCCGGGCGTTTCGCTCCAAAAATTCCGTGATGACCATGATTGTCCTCCCTTTTTCCGGGTATTTCCCAGTTGTCACTGATTATATACTTTAATACTTTTAATGGATAAAGTCAAGTGAAAAACAAAATTTTTGGACAGGAACCGCGCCCGGAGGCCTTTTTCCTCCGGGCGCGGTTGTTATTCCACCCTGTCGATGGTTCCGTTTTCATCGGCGGCGTAGGCCGCCAGCACTTCCCGGTACTCCTGGCCCAGGGCGTCGGTGGCTTCCATCACCAGCTCCAGGCGCCGGTTCGGGCCCAGGGGGTATTCCCCCACCAGGGGAAGGCGCAGGTCCAAAAGGCTCCCCTGGTCCTCCGAACCATTTAGAATAAAGGGAAAGGTCTCTATCTTCTCCCCGTCGATGTAAACCGCCGCCTGGGCGGAGACGGCGTAGTTCTTCACCGGGATGCCGACTTCCCCGCCGTGGTACCAGCATTCCCACTGGACAGTCCCCTGGAAGCTCACCTTCCCTTCCGGGAAGGAGGTAGAGCCGTTGTACAGGGCCGTGGTGTGGAGCCGCAGGTTGTCCCCCGGGCTCCGGAGGGTCCCCAGCAGGCAGAGGTTTCGCTCCCCCGTCTCCCCGTCCAGGAGGGAAAGGGAAACGGTGGTCTCCCCCTCCCAGGGGATGTCCGCCACCGCCTGGAACATCGCCCCTGCTACCGCCTCGGCGGGCAGGCTGACGGCAGGCCCGTCCTTTCGGGCCAGGATGAACTCCCCGGTCACCCCTTCCCGCAGGCTTTTGGGGGTGGCAGAAAGGCGGAAGGAGATGGTTTGTGCCTCCAGGTCGTAGTCCTGGAAGGAGATGTCCCAGTCCGCCAGCAGACCGGCGGCAGCTTCTTCCTCGGGGGCGGGGTCCCGGAGGGGGGTATCCTTATACTTTAGGTTGATAACCTCGTTGTTGAGCCTGCTTAGATCCACCTGGAGGTTCCGAAGCTGCCACTGGATCCTTCCGGCATGGTAGGCGGACAAACAAACGGTAAGGACCAGGGCGGGAATGGTGACGGCAAGGGGCAGGTACATCGTCCATTTCTTCTGCTGCCGGCCCTGCTGCCGCTCCGCCATCAGGGCGGATACCATTCCCTCCAGGGCCCGGAGCCGTTCCTCCAGGCTGGGGGGCGGCTGGGTCTCCCCGTTCTCTTCCGGCGGCTCCGGAGGCCCCTCCCCTTCCATCGGCGCTCCCTGGGGTTCTGGTCGGGGAGCGATCCCCAACAGATCATCCACCGTCACCCCGAAAAGCTGGGCCAGCTGGATCAGCTTGTCCACCTCCGGGATGGCTCCGCCGCTCTCCCACTTGGAGATGGCCTGGCGGCTCACCGCCATCTGTTCCGCCAGCCGCTCCTGGGAAAGCCCCTGCCCCCGCCGGAGTTCCTGTATTTTTCTGCCCAGATCCATGGCCGTTCCTCCTCTCCTTTGCTGTTGTGATCCTGCTTCTATCCTACCCGAAAAGAGGAACAAAAGCCACCAACTGCTGTTTTCCCCCGTTGTCAACCAGTGGTTGCGGCGGCCGGCACTCCCTACCTGGGCCTGTGGGCAAGCTTGGCTTCTTCTTGAGGTTCCGGGGCCATCCTGTACCCTGAACTGGCCGGTCTTTGGGCTTTGTCTGACTGTCCCAATAACCGCCTAGTATCTTTGGGCCGGTCGTGCTATAATGGGAGCCGGCAACAAATGACAAGGAGGTATCTGTTATGTGGTTTCTCACCGACCCGGAGGAACTGGCCAACTATCAGTACAAGGGCTCCCTGAAAAAGGCCAAGGGGGAGCTGGTCAGACGGTACGGCCACCTGCTTCAAGATGATTCGCTGCCCCCCTCCCTGAGAAACACCAGGCCCATTCTGCCGGACAGCCTGTGGTTCACCGGCGTCAGCTCCGACCCCATGGGGAGCTTGGCGGCCCACGGGGTGGATCTTGGCAACCGGTCCAGCTTTGTCTGCTGGGTCATCCCGGTACGATATGCCCGGGAGCTGAAGGCCGAGGTTTTCGCCCTGGACGGGTTCCGCCACACCGGTGACGACGCCAGCGACTACATCGCGGAGGAACAGCCCTACACCTACCTTTACAACTTTTTGGTGGAGAAGGGCTCGGTCCTTTCCATCGACACCACCGGATTTACCCCGATGAAGTATCTCCCCGGCCGCCCTGCCCAGGTCTTTGCCTGGCGGGCCGACGGTTCCCGCTTCTCCCGGAACATCGAGACCAAGGACCGGGACAGCTACCCGGAGGTGCTGGAGGGGCTCCTGGCCCAGGCCAAGGCGGGGGAAGTCGTCCGAATCCTCCTCCGGTGCCAGGAGGCCACCATCCTACAGTGCGACTTTCGGGAGGGCGGGTACGACCTCTGGTTCGACGCCCGGACCTCCCAGAGCGGCTACGTCTACAAGTACCTCCCAGAGGAGGGAACCGAGGAGGACTGGGGGCGGCTTTTTGACCTTCTTTTGTACTTTCTGCGGTTCTACAAGAAGCAGAAGGGGACAAAGTGGAAATACATCCGAAAGGAACTGGCCTCGGACAATATGCGGTTTCACAACGGGATGATCTGTGATGACTGACCCCTACTTCTTGTCCAGATACACCCGGGGCACCCGACTCCGGATGCCGCAGATGCGCTCATAGGATACCGATCCGCTTTGGGCCGCCAGCTGGTCCCAGGTAATCTCCCGGTCCCCTTCCCGGCCCACCAGGGTCACCCAGTCCCCGGCTTCGACCCCGGGAACCTCTGTTATATCCACCATCAGCTGGTCCATGCAGAGCCGCCCCACGATGGGAACTACCTTTCCCTTGACGATGGCCTCCCCCTGCTGCCACATACACCGGGGATAGCCGTCGGCGTAACCGATGGCTACGGTGGCAATCCGCCGGGGTTCCTCCGCCGTGTACCTGCGGCCGTAGCTGAGGGTATCCCCAGGGCGGATCTCCTTGACCATCTCCACCGCCGCCCGAAGGGACATCACCGGCTCCAGGGGGAAGCAGCCGAACATCTCCTCCGAAGGGGCCAGGCCGTAGCTGACAATGCCGAAGCGGCACATTCCCAGCCGCATCTCTGGACGAAGAAGGGTGGCGGCGGAGTTGGCGCAGTGAAGGATCCCCAGATCGAAGCCCTCGGCCTGGAGGGTTTCGCAGAATCCGGTGAACCGCCGGAACTGCTCCCCGGTAAAGGCGGCGGACTCCTCCCCCAGTTCATCCGCCACGGCAAAGTGGGTAAAAGCCCCGGTGCAGCGGAGGCTGGGGTTTCGGAGGATCTCCCGGGCCTCGGCAAGGCTCCCCTCCACCGGCGGGCGAAGGCCCAGACGGCCCATGCCGCTGTCCACCATCAGGTGAAAGTCCACCCGGACCCCCGCCTTGGCGGCTTCCTCCCCCAGGGCGGCGGCGTATTCCCCGGAGTAGATCCCCTGGGTGATCTCCCCGGCGGCCAGACGGCCTGCGGCCTGGGGCGGGGTGTAGCCAAAGATCAGGACGGGCCTTGTGACGCCCCCCTGGCGAAGGGCTTCCCCTTCCTCCAGGGTGGCGACGCCAAACCAGTCCGCTCCCTCCTCCTCCAGGGTGAGGGCCACCCGCACCGCGCCGTGGCCGTAGGCGTCCGCCTTGACCACCGCAAGGTATTTCTGCTCCGGGGCAAGGAGTCCCCGAAGCCGCCTGTAATTTCTTCTCAGGGCCGAAAGATCAACCTCCGCCTGACACCGCTGGTTCCATTTCATCCTTTGACGCTCCCCTTTCCGGTTATTACTACAACAGTATAACTTTTTTCTCTGGTTTTTACAACCAAAATGTGGTATCATGTTTTTATCAAAGAAAAAAGGAAGGAAGATATGGCGACACAAAAACCCAGGCGGGTCCATCTTATGGACGAGCTTCGAGGGGTGCTGATCGTTGGCATTTCCCTTTACCATCTTCTGTACGACCTTGCGGTGATCTTTCCGGTGGGCATCCCCTGGATGTTTTCGGATTGGATGAACGGCATCCGCAACGTCATGGCAGGGTCCCTTATCGTCATCTCCGGCATCTCCTGTCACTACGCCCGCAGCAATCTGCGCCGGGGGATACGGACCTTCCTGCTGGGAATGGCGCTGACGGCGGTGACCGGGCTGGTTATCCCCTCCCAATTCATCCTCTTTGGCATCCTGCACTTTTTCGGCTCCATGATGATGCTCTACGCCCTTTTGGAACCCGCCCTGAAAAGGATCCCCACCCTGCCGGGCCTTGTGGGGTCGGCCCTTTTGTTCCTTCTCACCTGGCCCATCTACTCCGGCTTTGTCCGCTTGTTTGGGGTGACCCTGTTTCTTCCCGGTTTTCTCTACAACAACCCCCTCACCTATCCCCTGGGCTTTGCCTGCGCGGGGATCTCCTCGGCGGACTACTACCCCCTGATGCCCTGGGGCTTCCTTTTCCTTGCGGGGAGTTTCTTCGGGCGGTGGGTCCGGGAAGAACGGCTGCCGGATTTTTGCTACCAAAGCCATCTGCCCTGGCTGGCCTGGGTAGGCAGCCACACCATGGCCATCTACCTGATCCACCAGCCGGTGATCTATGGCGTTTTGATGTTGATTTTCCATTGATACGAAAAACCAATTAAAATTATTTGGTTTTTCAATGAGACGGGGCGGCGCGTAGCGACACCAGCACGCATAGCGTGCGTATCACCGACTTTTCGTCGGTGATTAGTATGACAGGAGGATACTATGGACTACAAGGAACGATTTTTGGAGATCTTTCACCGGGAGGTCACCCGTGAGGGCTCCCAAAAGCTGCTGGACTGGCTGGAGGGCACCGACTTCTTCACCGCCCCGGCCAGCACCCGGTACCACTGTGCCTGCCAATTTGGGCTGGTGATGCACAGCCTCAGCGTCTACGACGTGATGATGGAAAAGCACTTTGCCGAGGGGGAGGACAACCGGGAAAGTTTTGCCCTTTGCGCCCTGCTCCACGACCTGTGCAAGGCACAATATTACAAGGTCTCCACCCGGAACGTCAAGAATGAACAGACCGGCCAATGGGAAAAGCAGCCTTACTACATGGTGGAGGACAGTTTTCCCTACGGTCACGGGGAAAAGAGCGTTTTTCTCATCGAGCGGTTTCTGCGGCTAAAGCCCGCCGAGGCCACCGCCATCCGCTGGCACATGGGGGGCTTTGACGACGCTGCCCGGGGCGGGTGCTTTGCCATCAGCCTGGCTTATGAAAAGTACCCCCTGGCGGTGAAGCTGCACCTGGCCGATCTGGAATCCACCTACCTGCGGGAAAAGGGCACATCCACAACGAATAAATAGGAGGGTTTTGTTATGCTGGAATACCGTTTTGACACGCAGCTGCTTATCGAGGGCACCGACCTGGACGAGGACGTCATCCACGACTACCTTTTGGAGAACATCCCCGGGGACTGCCTGCTGGTGGTGGGGGACGAGGAGCTTATCAAGCTCCACTACCACACCAATCTCCCCTGGAAGGTGCTGGAATACTGCGCCTCCCTGGGGGACATCCACGACATCATCGTGGAGAACATGGACCGGCAGGCGGGGGGACAGCACGGGTAAGGAGGAACTGAAAATAAGTGACTGGCTGAAAAGCTGATAGATGTATCCAAAAACGCCGCCGGCTCTGTGGCCAGCGGCGTTTTTCTGTGTTTTATTCCACCTTGGTCTCGCAGTAGAAGCACCGGTACTCCCCGCTCCCCTCCCGGGTAAAGCATTGCTCCAGTCCCTGCTCGGTGGTGGTGATGCAGTGGGGATTCCGGCAGACGCCCCCTGGCAGGCGGTTCTCCGGCAGGGGGAGGTGGGCCTTGTCGGGAACACTCTTGCCGTCCTTCCCCTCCTCCAAAAGCATGAGGATCAGGGCCATGCGGATGTACCTCCCGTAGTACGCCTGGCGGAAGTAGCAGGCCCGGGGGTCGTTGTCCACCTGGACGTCGATCTCGTTTACCCGGGGGAGGGGGTGCATGACGATGCAGTCCGGCTTGGCCGCCCCCAGCTTCTCCGGAGTGAGGATGTAGCTGTCCTTGAGGCGCTGGTAATCCTCTTCGCAGGCGAACCGTTCCCGCTGGATCCGGGTCATATACAGAATGTCCAGTTCTCCCATAGCCCCCTCCAGAGAGCGGCAGACCTTGCAGGGGATGCCCTTTTTCTCGATGTACTCCTCCCGGACCACCGGAGGAAGTTCCAGCTCCTTGGGGGAGATGAGGACAAAGCGGACCCCGGCGTACCGGGACAGGGCTTCAATGAGGGAGTGGACGGTGCGGCCAAACTTCAGGTCGCCGCAGAGGCCCACTGTAAGGCCGTCAAAGCGACCCTTCTCGTGGCGGATCGTCAGGAGGTCCGTAAGGGTCTGGGTAGGGTGGTAGTGCCCCCCGTCCCCGCCGTTGATAATGGGCACCCGGGAGTGAAGGGAGGCCACCAGTGGGGCCCCCTCCTTGGGGTGGCGCATGGCGATGATGTCGGCGTAGGCGCTGGCCACCGCGATGGTGTCGGCGACGCTCTCCCCCTTCTTGGCCGAACTGGAGGAGGAATCGGAAAAGCCCAGCACCTTTCCCCCCAGGCCCAGCATCGCCGACTCAAAGCTGAGGCGGGTCCGGGTGGAGGGCTCGAAGAAAAGGGTGGCCAGGATCTTTCCGGAGCAGGCGTTTTGGTATTTTTCCGGAGCGTCCATAATGTCATCGGCGGTGGCGATGAGCCGGTCGATCTCATCGGTGGAAAGCTCCAGAATGTTCAGCAGATGGCGCATCTTGTCCCCCTCCTCTTATTTGCCGATCCAGCTTTCGTCCGACGGATTGTCCCGAAAAGCGATGAGCCGGGCCACATCCTCGGGGCTGATGTAGTTTTCTTCGGCAGCGATCCGGGCGATAACGTCAAAGTTGGTGAGGCTGCGGTTTTCCACCTGGGCGGCAGCCAGGCGCTGGAGGCCCTTCTGCATCCCGTAAGTAAAGATGCTGACGATGCCCAAAACCTGGGCCCCGGCTTCCCGAAGGATCTCCACCACCTCGATGACGCTTCCCCCGGTGGAGATAAG
Source organism: uncultured Angelakisella sp. (assembly GCA_910585535.1). Lineage (GTDB taxonomy): Bacteria > Bacillota > Clostridia > Oscillospirales > Ruminococcaceae > Angelakisella. Next base: position 19,181 of record CAJUFK010000059.1, read on the forward strand.
GTCCTCCACAACGACCACCTTCTGATCCGGCTCCAGGCGGCCTTCGATCTGGTTTTTGCGGCCGTGGTCCTTGCCCCCGGCCCGGACATAGCCCATAGGCAGGCCCATCAGGTGGGCGGTGATGGCGGCGTGGGCGATGCCGGCGGTGGAGGTCCCCATCAAAGCCTGGGCCTCGGGATAGCAGTCCCGAATCAGCTGAACCAGGCCGTTCTCCACATCCTCCCGGACCTTGGGGGCGGAGAGGGTGAGGCGGTTG
>CAJUFK010000060.1 GCA_910585535.1 uncultured Angelakisella sp.
AGCTTCCGACTCCAGGCACAACCCAGGTTCCAGCACAACCGTTAGGCGCGGAGCGGCGGGGAGGGTCTGCGTTGGTAGGTACGGGCTTCCTCAAAAAGCTGATTTGCCAGCTTCCGGGAAAAGGCACCCGGCACCACCCGCCATTGCCAGTTCTGCCCAGTGGTAGCAGGGGTGTTCATCCGAGCCTCGTTTCCAAGCTCCAAAAGATCCTGGAACTGAACAATGGCCAAATCCGCCGGAGAAGCCCAGATGGAGCGAAGCATCCCCCAGACCCAACCCTCCTCCCGGGTGATCCGCAGGTAATCCCGGGCAAAGGATAATTCCTCCTTGGAGGCGTTCTCCACCCACCCCAGAATGGGCTCGTTGTCATGGGTGCCGGTGTAGGCAACGCATCTCCGGGGGTATGTATGGGGAAGAAAATCCCCGCCCTCGTCCCGGTCTCCAAAGGCAAACTGGAGGATCTTCATCCCAGGATAGCCGCTTTCCCGGAGCAGCTGGCGCACCGTGTCGGTGAGAAAGCCCAGGTCCTCGGCGATGATGTCCCGAGGCCCCAGGGCCTCCTCCACCGCCTGAAACAGGGCGATCCCCGGCCCGGGCCGCCAGCGGCCATTTCTGGCGGTGGTCTCCTCCACGGGGACGGCGTAGTATTCGTCGAAGCCCCGGAAGTGATCGATCCGCAGAGTGTCGTAAAGGGTAAACTGGTGGGCGATCCGCCGGATCCACCAGCGGTAGCCCTCCTTTTTCATCCGGTCCCAGTCGAAAAGGTGGTTTCCCCAGCGCTGGCCGTCGGGGGCGAAGGCGTCGGGGGGGCAGCCGGAGACCTCCACAGGCCGGCCGTCCCGGTCCAGCTGGAACTGCTCCGGGGAGGCCCAAACGTCGGCGCTGTCGTTGGCGACGTAGATGGGAAGATCCCCGATGATGGAGATCCCCCGGCGGTTGGCGTACTGCTTCAGGTTATCCCACTGGTGGAAGAAGAGGTACTGCACCCCCTGCCAAAAGGCGATTTCCTTTGCCAGGACCTTTTGGGCCTGGGCGATGGCCTTGGGCTTGCGGAGCCGTTCCTCATCGGGCCAGGTGTCCCAGGCGGCCCCGCCGTGACGCTTTTTCAGGGCCATAAAGAGGGCATAGTCCGCCAGCCAGCCCGCCTGCTCCTGGCAGAAGCTTTGGTAATCCCCTCGATCCTCCTTTAGGAGGCGGGCCACGGCGGCCCGGAGGACCGGAAACCGGTTTTGATAAAGGAGGCCGTAGTCCACCCGGCTGGGATCTTTCCCCCAGGAGAGTCCCTGGTATTCCTCGGGGAGGAGCAGGCCCTCCAGGGCCAGGTCGTCCAGATCAATGAGGTAGGGGTTCCCGGCGTAGGAGGAGAAGGCCTGATAGGGGGAATCCCCATAGCTGGTGGGCCCCAGGGGAAGGATCTGCCAGTAGGACTGGCCCGCCCGCTCCAGAAAGTCCACAAACTCCCTGGCGGCGCTCCCCATCGTCCCGATCCCATAGGGGGAGGGAAGGGAGGACACGGGCATTAAGATTCCGGCACGTCTCATGGTAAACATCCTTTCAGGGGGGACTTCTGTCCCCTGTATCTATACCATGGTACCGGGATTTCCGGAAAAAAGCAAGAAAAAGCTACTGGATGTTGGTAATTTTGGCTGAACAGCACAAAAACAAAGTTCCAGTTTTATGGAAGATAGCCAGTTACTGGAGGAACTCCCCCTCGGTCCAGTTTTGGAAGACCGTGTCCCACAGCCCAACGTTTACTGTGCAAAACTCCCCCGAAGCGTCCTTCCGCTTCACCACCACCCCCGCCGTTGGGAAGGTGGTGTTTCCGCTGGTGCCGGTAAGGCCGATCTGTGTTTGGTGGTCCACCGGGTCCCCCACCTCCAGGCCCTCCGTGATTTTGCTCAGGTGGACCACCAGGATCTGGAGATCTTCCCCGGCCTGGATGGTCACAAACCGGCCAAAGGGCCACAAACTATCGCTTTGGATGTGAGCCACCTCCCCGGTCACCGGAGAATAAACCGGCAGGCCGGTGGAACCGGTGCGGTAGTACAGCTGGTTGGCGTCCAGGGGGGCCTCATCCCGGAGACTGGCCTGTTTTCCCTCCACCGGCGGGGTGTAGGAGATCCCCTCCAGGGGCTTGGCAAGAAGAAGGTCACATTGGCCGAGAAACAGGGACTGGTATCCCTCCGGTCCCTTCCGGGAAACAGAAACCCCCACTGCGTAGTCCTGGACGTCGCCGGTCCGCCCCGCCAGGCCCAGTTGGGTGGTGTGGTCCACCTGGCTCCCCACCGCCAAAGCGGCATCGGTCTCTTTCAGGTGGCAGACCCGGACCTGGGCGTCCTCAGTTGCCTGGATGACCACGAATTTTCCCCAGGGCCAGGTAGAGGTGTTGGACAGCTCAGCCACTACCCCGGGGACCGGGGCGTAAACCGGGGTGTCAACAGGGACGGAGTAGAGGACCTCCCAAACATCCTCCTGGTCGTGCCCCCTTTCCCACTCCACATCCGGCACCGGAGGGTGGTATTCCAGGACTGTCTCCGCCTCCGGCTGGGGCTCCTCCGGGACGCTTTCCGACTCCGGTTCCGGGACCGTCTCCGGGACCTGATCCGGGACAGAGGGGCTTACCGGGGGATCCGCCGGGGCTGTCCCACAGGCGGTGGGGAACAAAAGCAGCAAGGCGGCCAGCAAAAGGGCCAGGATGGTTCTTGGGTTTCTCATTTGGGGTTCTCCTTTCTCAAAATAATCTGTGCTACATAGATATTATACTACAAAACGTAGAGCGATTCAAGTCAAAAGATCCGCCAATTTTCTCCCAGGGGACTGTTGCATTTTCACGAAAGCCATGCTATACTTTTCGCATAACAAAAGAACAGCCAAAAGCCCTCGATCCCCTTTGCCTAAAGGCGCCGCCCATGGCTCGGGGGACAGGGCCGCAGGGGAAACCCGGCGGCCTTCCATGCAAAAGGCTGTATTCACAACCGTGATTTTTTCGCCCATTCTGCGTCGCAGACGTGCCTGAAGGGGCGTAGCCCCGTCAGGGCTGTCACTTCCCGGTCATGAATACAGCTTCCGAAAAGAGGACGGGCGGCCGGGATCATGTTAGGGGACAGCCCTGTTGATCCGCAGCCAGCGGAGCCTGCCTTTTTTCTGGCGGGCTCTTTTTCTGTTCCCGGAAAGGCAGGTTTGTGTATGAAGCTTATCAGGACCGAGGACGCTGTTGGCCACGTCCTCTGCCACGACATCACCCAGATCATCCGGGGGGTGACCAAGGATTCAGTGTTCCGCAAGGGCCATGTGGTCACCGCCGAGGACATTCCCGTTCTCCTTTCGGTGGGCAAGGAACACCTTTACGTTTGGGAAAAGGATGACTCCATGCTCCATGAAAACGAGGCGGCGGAGATCCTCTTCGGCCTCTGCCAAAACGAGCATATCGCCCCTACCCCGGTGAAGGAGGGGAAGATCGAATGTATCGCCCAGATCAACGGCCTCCTTAAGGTGGACGTCCAGCGGCTCACCCAGATAAACTCCATCCCGGATATTATGATCGCCACCCGCCAGACCAACTACCCGGTTCGCAAGGGGGAGAAACTGGCGGGGACCCGGATCATCCCCCTGGTCATCGAAAAGGCCAGAATGGAGGAGGTCCGGCGGATCGCCGGGGAGAAGCCTCTGCTGGAGCTGAAGCCCTATCTCCGGAAGAAGGTGGGCATCGTCACCACCGGCAGCGAGGTCTACCACGGCCGCATCCAGGATGCCTTCGGTCCGGTCCTCCGGGACAAGTTTTCCGCTTACGACGCCGAGATCCTGGGCCAGACCATTGCAGATGACAAAACCGAAATGATCCGGGAGGCCATCCAGGCGTTTCTGGACCAGGGGGCCGACCTGGTGGTCTGCTCCGGCGGCATGAGCGTGGATCCCGACGACGTGACCCCCACCGCCATCCAATCCACCGGGGCGCGGATCGTCTCCTACGGCGCGCCGGTGCTGCCCGGGGCCATGTTCCTCCTCGCCTATACCCCGGCGGGGGTGCCTGTTCTGGGGCTCCCCGGGTGCGTCATGTACCACGACGCCACCGTCTTTGACCTGGTGCTTCCCCGGATCATGGCCGGGGAGGTTATCGAGAAGCGGGATCTGGCCGCCCTGGGCCACGGGGGGCTCTGCCTCCAGTGCCCCACCTGCCATTATCCCGCCTGTGGATTCGGGAAGGGGGGCCTGGTGTGAAGGAGGGCGTCGAGATGATCCCCCTGGAGGAGGCCATCAGGATTCTGGAGAGCCAGGTGAAGACCCTTCCCGGGGAAGAGCGGGTGCCTCTGGCCCAGGCCCGGGGGAGGGTCCTGGCCCGGGAGGTGGTATCCGGCATCGCCAATCCCCCCTTTGACCGCTCCCCCCTGGACGGCTATGCCCTTCGGGCGGAGGACGTGGCCGGAGCCTCCAGGGAAACCCCTGTTCGCCTTTCGGTGATCGCCGAGGTCTGCGCCGGGGGCTGGTTTTCCGGCACGGTAAAGCCCGGCCAGGCAGTTCGCATTATGACCGGCGGGGCCATCCCCAGGGGCTGTGACTGCGTGGTCCGCCAGGAGGACACCGACTACGGCGAAAAGACGGTGGAGATCTATAGGCCGGTGAGCAGCCACCAGAACTACTGCTTCGCCGGGGAGGACATCCAAAAGGGGGCCGTGCTGATGGCCGCCGGGGAGAAGCTGACCCCGGTCCATCTTGGGGTGCTGGCGGGGCAAGGACTGACAGAGGTTCCGGTCCGGCCGGCTGTGCGGGTGGCCATTATCAGCACCGGGGACGAGATTGTCCCCACCGGCACCCCCTTGACCCCGGGGAAGATCTACAACAGCAGCCTTTGGATGTTCCAGGCCCGGCTGGAAGAACTGGGGGCCATTGTAACCCTGAGCCGCAGCGTGGGGGATGATCCCCAGGCGGTGGCCGCCGCCATCCGGGAGGGATACCGGGACGCCCAGGTGGTCATCACCACCGGCGGAGTTTCGGTGGGCAAAAAGGACATCCTCCACGAGGTACTGCCCCTGTTGGGGGCCAGGCGGCTATTCTGGCGGGTGATGATGAAGCCGGGGACCCCCATCCTCTGCGCCGTCGTCGAGGGGAAGCCCCTTTGCTGCCTCTCCGGCAACCCCTTCGCCGCCATCGCCACCTTTGAGCTGATTCTGCGCCCCATGCTGGCAAAGCTTTCCGGGGACGGGACCATGGCCTACCGCCGCACCACCGGCAGGATGGCGGAGGACTTCCCCAAAAAGAGCCCGGGCCGCCGGTTCATCCGGGCCCGGTACCGGGACGGGCTGGTGACCCTGGGGAACCAGAACCACTCCTCCGGCGCCCTTTACTCCATGGTGAACTGCAACTGCCTGGTGGACATCGAGGCGGGGAACAAGGGCCTGGCGGCCGGGGACATTGTAAAAGTCGTACTGCTATAGCAAAGGATGAAGAACAGATGCCAGAAACGAAGCCCAAAATGAACCACTTTGACGCCCAAGGGAACGCCGTCATGGTGGACGTCACTGAAAAGAAGATCACCGACCGCACCGCCACCGCCGTGGGGAAGATCCGGGTGGGGCGGGAAACCTTTGAGGCCATCCAAAACGGCACCGCCAAGAAGGGGGACGTCCTGGGGGTGGCCCGGGTGGCCGGGATTATGGCCACCAAGCGAACCTGGGAGCTGATCCCCATGTGCCATCCCCTCCTTCTGGGGAAGTGCAGCGTGGACTTCACCATGCTGCCGGAGGAGCTGGCGGTGGAGGCCCGCTGCACCGTCCGGGTGGCGGGGCAGACCGGGGTGGAGATGGAAGCCCTCACCGGGGCTACGGTGGCCCTCCTCACCATCTACGATATGTGCAAGGCCATCGACAAGGGGATGGAGCTGGAACAGGTCTACCTTCTGCACAAGACAGGGGGCAAAAGCGGGGATTTCCACAACCCGAAGCACCTGGAGGAGGAGACAGATGACTGACGGAAAGGGACGGACCATCGATTACCTCCGGGTCTCCGTCACCGACCGGTGCAACCTGCGGTGCGTCTACTGTATGCCAGCCCAAGGGGTGGAGCCGGAGCCCTACGAGAACCTTCTCACCCTGGAGGAGATCACCCGGGTTTGCGCCGCGGCGGCCCGGCTGGGGATCAGCAAGATCAAGGTCACCGGGGGGGAACCCCTGGTCCGGAAGGGCTGCACCCAGCTGGTGGGGATGCTGAAGGCCATCCCGGGGATCCGGGAGGTGACCATGACCACCAACGGGGTCCTTCTGCCCCGGGAGCTTCCCGCCCTGGTGGAAAACGGGCTGGATGCGGTGAACATCAGCCTGGACACCCTGGATCCGGAGCGATTTCTGGCCCTTACCCGCTGCCCCTTGGAGGCAAACGTCCGGGAGGCTATCGGTCAGGCGGTAAAAGCGGGGGTGAAGGTGAAGGTAAACGCCATCCCCATTGAGGAGTACAACGGCGGCGGATTGGCCCAGCTGGCAGAGCTGGCAAAGGACCAGCCTGTGGACGTGCGGTTTATTGAACTGATGCCCATTGGGGAGGGGAAGAACCTCACCCCCATTCCAGGCCAGGAGGTCCGCCGCCGCCTGGAGGCGGCTCACGGCCCCATGACCCCCTGGGAAGGGAAGCGGGGCAACGGCCCGGCGGTGTACTACAGTTTGCCGGGCTTTGTTGGGAAGATCGGCTTTATCAGCGCCATTTCCCAGGAATTTTGCGGAAGCTGCAACCGGGTCCGCTTGACCAGCACCGGATACCTCAAGCTCTGCCTCCACTATAACGACGGGGTCGCCCTGCGGGAGGCGGTTCGTTCTGGGGCCGGGGAGGAGGAGCTGGCGGAGGTCATCCGGGAGGCCATCCTGCACAAGCCCCTGCACCATGACTTCGGGGGGTGCGAGACGGCGAATATGGACCATCACACCATGGCCCAGATCGGGGGGTGATCCTCCCCTCCCCCAAAAAACACAGGATATATTGACCACGAAAGGAGTTACATACCATGGGAAAGGTCATCGCGGTCTGCACCAGCCCGGAGAAGGGCACGGTAAAGACCAATGTTCACGAGGGGAAGTTTATCGAAAACTTTGGCATCGAAGGGGACGCCCACGCCGGGAACTGGCACCGCCAGGTCAGCCTGCTCTCCTACGAGCAGGTGGAGGAGTTTAACGCCCGGGGGGGCAACGTCAAGGACGGGGACTTCGGGGAGAACCTTCTGGTCACCGGCTTCGACTTTAAGACCCTGCCGGTGGGGACCATCTTCCAGTGCGGGGAGGTGGTGCTGGAGCTGACCCAGATCGGCAAGAAGTGCCACCAGCACTGCGAGATCTTCCACCGGGTTGGGGACTGCATCATGCCCCGGGAGGGGGTCTTTACCCGGGTCCTCCACGGCGGCGTCATCAAAGAGGGGGACGAGTTCGTCATCACCAGCCAGCCGGTGGAGATATAGGAGGATACGCCATGTTTCGTGTAGGCATCATCACCGCCAGCGACAAAGGGGCGGCGGGCCAGCGGGAGGACAAAAGCGGTCCCGTTATCCGGGAGCTGCTGGAGGCCGCCGGACAGTACGCCGTCACCCAGTACGTCATCCTTCCCGACGAGCGGGAACAGCTTCGGGACACCATGGCCGCCTGGTGCGACCAGGGGCTGGTGGACCTTATCCTCACCACCGGGGGGACCGGCTTCTCCCCCCGGGACTTTACGCCGGAGGCCACCGCCGACGTCTGCCAGCGGATGGTCCCTGGAATCCCCGAGGCCATGCGGGCCGCCAGCATGAAAATCACGCCCCGGGCCATGCTCACCCGGGGGGTGGCGGGGATCCGGGGGGGGACGCTGATCGTCAACCTTCCCGGAAGCCCCAAGGCGGTGCGGGAAAACCTGGAGGTCATCCTGGAAAGTCTGCCCCACGGGCTGGAGATCCTGGCGGGGACGGCAGGGGAGTGCGCCCGGTGAAAAAGCGGCTGCTCTGCGCCGCAGCGGCCCTTCTGCTCCTTTGCGGCTGCTCCCTGGAAGCCCTTCGGGAGATGGACCGCCCCGGGGGGCCCTTTGAGAACGACCTGGATTCCGCCCGGGGCTACCTGCTGGGGCAGCTTCGGGACAAGTACGGAGTGGAGTTTTCCGTCGTCGGGGAGGAATCGTTGGAGAACTACGGCCCCTTGGCCGGGGCGACCTACACCTGCGACGCCGCTCCGGTGGACGACCCAGAGCGTGTGACCACCGCCCTGGTCTCCCAGACGAAATACCGGAAGGTCCGGGACGACTACGCCCGGTATTTCTTCCGGGAGGAGGCCGAGGCCCCGGCCCGGGAACGGCTGGAAGGGATTGATTTCGTCTGGTTCTGCGCCGTGGAACTCCGTCTTCCCCAGACCTCCAAGACCTGGAACCCCGAGGACGATCTCCGGATTTTTCTGGAGACCAGCGGGGCCTACCTGGACATAAAGGTGTACCTGGAGGAAGGAAAAACCGACGAAGAATACGCCGGCCAGATCCTGGACCTCCTGGAGAATGTCCGCGAATTGAACGCAAATTCCAGGATGAGTGTCCTGGAATCGGAGAAAGAGTATCTTTATTGGGGGATCGTAACCGCCCTGGGGGAGGCCCCCACTCCGCTGCCCACCAAAGAGGAAATTCTGGAACAGATGGAAATTTCCCGGATGATGTAGCCCCTGCCTCAACAAAAGACGGATCCCGCCGGGACGCCATATGCCCCCGGCGGTTTCGTGCCCCCGGCTCGACTGGCATTCGGCCAGCCCAGACCGGTGCGGAAGAACGATAAAGGAGCGAAAACCCATGAGAAAGATCGTAAGTCTTGCCTTGACCCTTGCCCTGCTGCTGACCATGGCGGCCTGCAGCGGAACCCCGGCCCCTGCCTCTCCGGCGGCACCGGCGGAACCCGCTTCCCTGTCCGGCAGCGACCCGGCCCCCGGTGAACCTGGGGCGGAGCCAGTGACCATCCTCATCGCTGCTGCGGCCAGCCTGGAGTATTCCTTTCGGGACGAGTTGATCCCTATGTTCCAGGATAAACACCCGGAAATTACAGTGGAAGGGACCTATGACAGTTCCGGCAAACTCCAAACCCAGATTGAGGAGGGGCTGGAGGCCGACCTTTTCTTTTCCGCCGCCATGAAGCAGATGAACGCCCTGGACGAAAAGGGCCTTATGGACAGTGGCACCGTTGCCAAGCTGCTGGAAAACAAAATCGTCCTCATCACCGCCGCCGAGGGGGGCGCGCCGGAGCTTTCCTTTGAGAACATCGGCAGCGCCGAGAGCATCGCCCTGGGGGACCCGGAAAGCGTCCCTGCGGGACAGTACGCCAAGGAAGCCCTTACCAACCTGGGGGTGTGGGACAGCATCCAGCCCCGGGTCAGCTTCGGCACCAACGTCACCGAGGTGCTGAACTGGGTGGCCGAGGGTTCCGCCGGTGTGGGCATCGTCTACGCCACCGACGCCGCAGCCACCGATAAGGTGAGCGTCCTGGCGGAAGCTCCCGAGGGCAGCCTTGCCACCCCGGTGATCTATCCGGTGGGCATCACCGCCAATTCCCAAAAGAAGGAAGCCGCCCAGCTGTTCCTGGAGTTCCTCAAGGGCGATGAGGCCATGGCGGTCTTTGAGAAGTACGGCTTTGCCGCCGCCTAAGAGGGAAACGCCATGGATTTCAGCCCGGTTCTTATTTCGCTGAAGACCGCGGTTCCCTCCATTGCCGTCACCTTCGTTTTGGGCCTTTTCCTGGCCTGGGGGGTGGCGGCGGTGAGAGGGACCGCCCTTCGGGCCGTTTTAGACGGCCTTTTGACCCTGCCCCTGGTACTGCCTCCCACCGTGGCAGGCTTCTTTCTCCTGTGGATCTTCGGGGTAAAGCGGCCCTTGGGGCGGCTTTTCCTGGAGGTCTTCGGGGTGAAGATCGCTTTTTCCTGGGGGGCTGCCGTCCTGGCGGCGGTGACCATCAGCCTGCCCCTGATGTACCGCTCCGCTCGGGGCGCCTTTGAACAGGTGGACCAAAACCTCTTGGATGCCGGGCGCACCCTTGGCATGACCGAAGGGGAGATCTTCCGCCGGATCCTGCTGCCCAACGCCCTTCCGGGGGTACTCACCGGGGGGATTCTGGCCTTCGCCCGGGGGTTAGGGGAGTTTGGGGCCACCGCCATGATCGCCGGGAATATTGCCGGAAAAACCCGCACCCTCCCCCTGGCCATCTACTCCGCCGTGGCGGCGGGAGATATGGAGACAGCGGGGCGTTACGTAGCTGTCCTTTTGGTGGTGGCCTTCCTGGCGGTAGCGGCCATGAACCTCCTGGGGGAGAAGGGGAAAGGGGGGAGCCGCCGTGGCCGGTCTTGAGGTTTCGGTCCAAAAGGACCTTCGGGGGTTTTCCCTGGACCTCTCCTTTTCCACAGGGGCAAACTGCTTGGGAATCCTGGGGGCCTCCGGCTGCGGCAAGAGCATGACCCTGCGCTGTATTGCCGGGGTGGCGGCCCCGGACCGGGGGCGGATCGCCCTGGAAGAGCGGGTTCTGTATGACTCTGCCGCCGGCATCGACCTTCCGCCCCAGAAGCGCCAGGTGGGGTACCTTTTCCAGAACTGCGCCCTCTTCCCCAATATGACGGTGGCGGAAAACCTGGCCGCCGGCCTGGGAAAGCGGTCCCGCCGGGAAAAGGCGGAGACGGTGGCCCGGATGGTGGAAAGGTTCCGCCTTTCCGGCTTGGAGGACCGTTACCCCCGGCAGCTTTCCGGGGGACAGCAGCAACGGGTGGCCCTGGGCCGCAGTCTGGCCCGGGATCCGGACCTGCTCCTTTTGGACGAGCCCTTTTCCGCCCTGGATGCCCACCTCCGGGAGGAGCTGCTCCTGGAGCTGCGCCAGATTCTGGAGGAGTTCCAGGGAACCGCCGTGCTGGTGACCCACAGCCGGGAGGAAGCCTTTTTCCTTTGCAGGGAGCTGCTGATCCTGGACCGGGGGCGGCTTTCCGCCTTTGGGGAGACCAAGGCCATTTTCCGGGCCCCAGGCACCGTCCAGGCGGCCATCCTCACCGGATGCCGGAATATCGTCAGGGCGGAAAGGGCCAGGGAGGACCGCCTTTGGGTTCCGGACTGGAACGCCCTGCTGACCATTGGCCGGCCGGTGCCGGAGGGGATTACCCATTTAGGAATCCCTGCCCGAAGCCTCCATCCCCCTGAGGAGGGGGAGGAAAACCGCCTGGCGGTGGTTTCCCCGGTGGTGATGGAGGGCCCCGCGCAAAGCCAGGTAGTTTTTTCCCCCGGGGAGGACCCAAAGGTCCGCCTCTGGTGGGAACCGGAGGGAGGGGCGGGCTCCGGCATCCCCGGGGAACTGGCCGTCCGCCCCCGGGATATTCTGCTCCTTACAGAATAAAAAAGCCCGGCGGACAGCCTTTAGACGGTCCGCCGGGTCCGCCGTTCCCATGCAAACGCAGAAGAGATGGAAGCGGCAGTTAATAGACTCCCCCGAAAGAAGGGAAAATATCCGCAGAAGGCGAAAAAAGAAATTTTACTTGCAAAAAGGGCCAGCCTGTGTTATAATCAGTAGGCTATATCAGGCCAGGCCCTGCGGGAAGGGATCTTCCTCCCCGCATCGGCAGACAGTTTGTCCGCCTTTTTGGAGCGGCCCGGCGAAATCTAAGAGATCCCGCCTCCCATTTCCGGAGGAAAAACCGGGGCTCGAAAATCTTTCGGAGGTGCTTTATGAGCGCAGTTGAGATGATCGGCGCGATTCTGATGATCGCCGTCAGCATCCTTGTCACCGTTTTTATCATGTTCCAGAATCCCAAGGGAGACGGCCTGTCCTCCCTGGCCGGCGGGGCCTCTTTCCTCAACGGGGCCAAGGACCGGAGCGTGGACGCCAAGCTGAACCGGCTGATCCGCCTTCTGGCGGTGGCCTTCTTTGTGGTCACCATCGCCGTCTACGCCTTTGACATCTACCTGTAAACAGAAAAAAGACAAGGGGCCTCCGGCAGACGCCGGGGGCCCTTTGTTCATAGGTCAACCATAGGGGGAAATATGATAGAACAAAAGCCCCGGACCCCCGGCGGAGGGGGACCGGGGGCGGCGGGGCCTGTGCCGGCCCTGCCCGGCGCGGGCCTCAGCGGGGGCCGGGGGACACGGGCCGCAGAGGGCAGTTAGCAGCCGCAGCCGCAGCCGCAGTCGTTGACAGGGGCGGGCTCGCAGCCGCAGCCACAGCCGCCGCGACGGCTGAAGTTGCAGTTTGTGGCCAGGAACCAGACGATGATGAGCAGAATCACGGTGTCCTCATCCAGACCGAAGAACCCTCTGTTGCATCCGCAGTTACACATAATGACGCTCCATTTCTCCGTGCTGTCGGTTTTTTTGATCCCGCCAACCAAGCTGCACGGGAGTTGGCGGGCCGGCCCGGCGGGGAGGAGCCGTTCTGCCCGCTCTCCCCGGGTTCAGCCTATACTATGAGGGTCCCTCAAAGTTGGTGACAACGCCGGTATTTGGATCTTAACAGAATAATAAAATGGCAGCCGTCCAATGATAAGCCTGGGATCTCTTGCGGGAGGCAAAAAAAGAGCCCCGCAGGACAGGGCAGCGCCTGGTGGCAGCGGCGCAGGGCCCGAGTATTGCCGGCCTTTTGCCGGCGTAGAGTATCAAAGGACGGGGGAGCGATCCTATGTATAAATTTACCGGTTTTAGCGCCAAAGCCAACAACGCCATCAATTTTGCCGTGCTGACGGCGGAGCAGATGGGCCACACCTTTGTGGGGAGCGAGCATCTCCTCTTGGGGCTCCTTCGGGAAAACACCGGGGCGGCCGCCATGCTCCTGGGCCAAAAGGGCCTGCGGTACGAGGACGCCGCCGCAGGGCTTTTGGAGAGGGTGGGCCGGGGGATGCTTTCCACCCTTTCCCCCGGGGACCTCACCGCCCGGTGCAAGCGGATTCTGGAAAACGCCCTTTTAGAGGCCCGAATTTCGGGCCAGAGCCTGGCGGGGACCGAGCATATCCTCCTCAGCCTGATCCACGAACCGGACTGCGGCGGACTGAAGCTGCTGGAGGAAAGCCCGGTGAACTGCCCCTCCCTGGAGAAGCTGCTTCGGGATGTCATCACCGCCGACCTCCGGGGGGAGTTGGCGGGACGCAGCCGGGGGACCTCCTCCCGGGCGCCGGCCCGAACCGGCAACCTGGATAAGTACGGCAGAGATCTTACCGACCTGGCCCGGATGAACCGCCTGGACCCGGTGATCGGCAGGGACAAAGAGATCCAGCGGGTCATCCAGATCCTCTCCCGTCGGACCAAAAATAACCCCTGTCTCATTGGAGAGACCGGGGTGGGCAAAACCGCCATTGTGGAGGGGCTGGCCCAGCGCATCGCCCAGGGAAACGTCCCCGGGGATCTGCTGGGCTGCCGGGTGGTGAGCCTGGATATGACCTCCATGGTGGCGGGGACCAAGTACCGGGGGGATTTTGAGGAACGGATCCGGGCCACCCTGGAGGAGGTGCTGGCGGCGGGGAACGTCATCCTCTTTATTGACGAGCTGCATACCATTATGGGTATCGGGGCGGCGGAAGGGGCGGTGGACGCCGCCAACATCCTCAAGCCCCAGCTGGCCCGGGGGGAACTCCAGCTTATCGGGGCCACCACCATCGGGGAATTCCGCAGGACCATCGAAAAGGACGGGGCCCTGGAGCGCCGCTTCCAAAGCGTCCTGGTGGAGGAACCCACCCCCGAGGATGCCGAGAGCATCCTCAAGGGACTGCGGGAGCGGTACGAGCGGCACCACCACGTCCGGATCACAGACGAGGCCATCCACTCCGCCGTGGCCCTCTCCCGGCGGTATCTCACCGACCGCTTTCTCCCCGACAAGGCCATCGACCTCATCGACGAGGCCGCCTCCCGGCTGCGGCTGGAGCGGCTGGAGGCCCCCAGCAAGGAGGGGGTGGTGGACAAAGGGGTGGTGGCTGCGGTGATCGCCCAGACCACCGGCATCCCCCTGGAGCGGATGGCGGAGGAGGAAGCCCGCCAGTGCCTGGACCTGGGCCAGCAGCTCCACCGGACCATGGTGGGCCAGGAGGAGGCGGTGGAAAAGGTGGCCCGGGCCATCCAGCGGAGCCGGGTGGGCCTGGGGGATCCCAAGCGGCCCGTGGGCTCCTTTCTCTTCCTGGGGCCCACGGGGGTGGGAAAGACCCATCTCTGCCGGGCTTTGGGGCGGTGCCTCTACGGGGAGGGCGAGGGCATCATCAAGCTGGATATGTCCGAGTATATGGAGAAGCACAGCGTCAGCAGGCTTATTGGCGCGCCCCCCGGATACCTGGGGTATGACGAGGGGGGCCAGCTGACCGGGAAGATCCGCAAAAAGCCCAACTCGGTGGTGCTGCTGGACGAAATCGAAAAGGCCCACCCGGAGGTGATGAACCTTCTTCTCCAGCTGCTGGAGGACGGGGAACTTACCGACTCCCAGGGGCGGAAGGCCAACTTCAAAAACGCCGTGGTCATTATGACCTCCAACGTAGGGGCCCAGTTCATCACCCGGCAGCGGGGCCTGGGCTTTGCCCCCGCCGGGGAGGAGGGACCGGAGGCGGCCCCGGGGTACCAGCGGGATGTGATGGCGGCGGTCAAGCGGGCTTTCCCGCCGGAACTGCTGAACCGGATCGACGAGACGGTAATCTTCCGGCGGCTCACCGACAGCCAGCTGGAGACCATCGCCGGGCTGCTCCTCCAGGATGTTGCCCAGCGGCTGGCAGGGATGGAGGTGGAGATGGAGTACACCCCGGCCCTGGCCAAGGTGGTGGCGGGGCCTGCCCGGGGCAGCGACTACGGGGCCCGTCCCATGCGAAAGGCCCTGCGGGAATTGGTGGAGGACCCCCTGGCGGAACGGCTGCTCCGCCGGGAGATCCTGCCAGGGTGTGCCATCCGGTGCGACGCCCAGGGGGACCGGATGGTCGTTCTCCAAGCCGCCGCCCCCAGCCCAGCCCTCCGGGCCTAGGCGTTGGGCTGGGGGACAATTTGTGCGGCCCCCGCCGGGATTATCCGCAGGGGCTTGCTTTTTCCGGGACCTGTGGTATAATATAAGCAAAAGGTGGCACTGCCGATAGACGGCTGGCCCCCCAACTGTTCATAGAAATAACCGTATCAGTTGTGAGCCTGGGCGGTTATTTCTTTTTGCCAACAAGTGCAATGCAGATGTTGATAACGCCGATAATCACAAGGCAGAACTGAAAGAGTTCGCTGTAATCCATACAACCGCTACCCCCCTTCGCATAAGCTCCGGGGGCAAAAAGACCTTGCGTCCCCCGGGCATCTATGTCAAATGCCATGGGGGCCAACCGCCTACCGTTTCTGGCAGTGCCATCCAAATCATACCATATCCGCCAAAGTTTGACAAGAGATAGCCTAACAAAAGCGCCTCCGCCAGGGGATTCCCGGCGGGGGCGTTTCTGCTTGGGGAGGTCATCTCTCCGCCGTTGGAGGAAGGATCTCCAGGCTGGCGGCCAGCTCCAGCACCTCATAGCTGGAGAGCCTGCCGTTTTCCAGGTCAATGGCCACATAAACCAGCTGGTCCCGGTCATAGGCCAGAATCCCCGGGCGCAGGGCGGTGCTGCGGTCCTCCCGCTGTTCCATAATCTGTACCGTGGCCACGGCGCCGGCCTCCAACTCCCGGACGACCCTGTAGTCGTTGTCCCAGCTCAGCGTCGAGCCCAGCATCAGCTGGTTGTAGACCATCCGGTAAAAGGTTTCCTCCGGAACATCGGGGTAGATCTCAAAGGTGTTGTAGCCGATGCTCCCGGCGTACTCCTCCCCCTGATAGAGCCACAGGGGGGTAAAGGCGAAGGAGGTCCTGCGGTCCTCCGCCGGAGGCACCCGAACCGACCAGCCTTCTGGAAGGGCCAGGGCCACCTGGAAGGGTTGGATGTCGTAGATGGCGGCATTGTAGTCCTCCCGCCCCTCCCGGTAGGCGGGGAAGGTGATGGTCCCGGACGTCCGCCGGGGGCTCGCCCAGGACATCTCCCCCAGGACTGCCCAGGCGGAGCGGCCCAGAATGCGGCTGGTGACCAGAGCGTCCAGCTGTTGTTCAAAGGTGCTCTGTTCCATTTCCTCCCCGTTCACCAGGAAGGAACCGTTCTCCTGGGTGGAAAGCTGACCCACCGTCTCCTCGGTGCCGTCGGCCCGGTAGCGGAACAGCGTGTAGGAACTGGAGCTGTTTTGATCGTACTGGCGGACCATCGTCCCGTCCACAAGGGGATAATCCCGGCAGCTGCCCTCGCTCCCGTCACTCTGCCAGCAGAACAGCCTGCCGTCGGCGTAGTGGAAGACGCCGTTGTATCCGGCGGGATCGTTCACTCGCCGGAGGAGCAGTTCGTCTGTTCCGTCTCCATCCAGGTCCAGATAGGCGTACTCCGCCTCCCCGGGCCGGAGGACAAGGGGCAGCCAGCTGTCCAGGGCCCAGGTCTTGACCGCCCCTTGGTCAAAGAGGGAAAGATCCCCCGCCAGCAGCTTTTCATAAGCGGCCCGGGCAGGATCTTGGGCGGTCCACGCCGCACCCTCCCGCCAGCCAAAGGCGACAGCCCCGGTGATCTCCAGGCTTTCCCGGCTGGTGGCGGCATAGGTCCCGTTTTGGGCGCTGCTGCGGATGATGAACCGGTACTCCCCCGCCGGAACCGCCTCAAAGGTCCCTCGAAGGGAGCCGCCCCGGCCCTCCTCCAGCCGGGAGGGGCTTTGGCCCGCCCGGCTCCCGTCCTCGGTTTCCAGCGCCACCTCGATCCCCAGGCCGGTGGGGTCCCAGGTCACTTGGTAATGGAGGTTGGTAGTCTCGGACAAAACAAGGGGATCCTGGTAAACAGCGGCCTCCCCGGGCTCCAGGGCGAAGTAGAAGCTGTCCCAGGGGGTGAAGTCCTCTCCCGCAGGCACCGCTCGGGCCGTATCGGGGAGAAGGAGGGCGAAGGCCAGCGCCCCGGCCACCGCCGCAGTGGCGATTCTTCTGGCCCACCGGGGCGGTTGGCGATACTCCAGCAGGCGGCGGATCCGCCCCTTGATCTCCCCGCCCTCCCCGAAGGCCAGGGGTCCCACGGGGATCCGCCGTCCGGCGGCAAGACTTAGAATGGAGGCGGAATATTCCTGGCGAAGATCCTCCCCCATCACCCCCAGGACCCGCTGGTCACAGGCTGCCTCCATGTCCTGGGAGGCAATCAGGAGGGCAGCCCAAACCAAGGGATCAAACCAGTGGACCGCCGCCAGGATCCACCCCAGCAGCTTCAGCCAGGGATCTCCCCGGCGGATGTGGCTTTCCTCATGAAGGATGACGTACTCCAGCTCCCGGCCCTCCAGGGAGGAGGGGAGGTAGATCCTGGGCCGCAGCAGGCCCACTACCACCGGCACCGGGACAGCGTCCCCCAGCCAGATGTTGTCACGGAGGCGCACCGCCCCCACCAGGGAGCGGCGGAAGCGCAGGTAGGCGAGGAGGTTCCACAGGAGGATCCCCGCCATCCCTGCCAGCCAGACCAGGGCCAGAAGCTCCAGGTGGGGCCAGCGGCTCACCGGTTCGCTCATGCCGATGACAAGGTTGGGAGAGGGGGCCGCAGGGCTTGTCCCGCCTGCGGGGAGGAGGGGCAGGGGCTCCTGGGGGGCGATAAAGGAAGGAACCGCCGGGGGCTGCGCTGGGGCGGGGAAGAAGAAGGGGCAGGCCAGGCGGAGAAACACCCCCCACCACAGCAGGCAGGAGCAGGCCGCCGGGGCCTTTCGGAGAGCCAGGCGGAGAAGGAGGGCCAACATCAGAACCGGCAAAAGCCGGATCTCCAGTTCCAAAAGGGAGAGGAAGGCACGGGAAAGGCTCATCTGGACTCCCTCCCTTCGCTGCTCCTGCGGATCAGGGCCTCCAGCTCCCGGATCTCCTCCTCGGTCAGGGGCTCCCGGGCGGTAAAGGCGGCCAGGAACTGGGGGAGGGAACCCTGGAAGGTTTCCTCCAGGAAAGATTCGCTTTGCTGGGCCAGCACCTCCTCTCGGGTGAGAAGGGAGACCACCGTCCCCTCCCGGTTCTCAAAGATGCCCCGCTGGCAAAGCCGCCGGAGCATGGTGTAGGTGGTGGACTTTTTCCACTCCAGCTCCCGTTGGCACAGCTTAACCAATTCCCCGGAGGAGATAGGGGCATTGCGCCAAATCAGCTCGGCAAAGCGCGCTTCCATCTTGCCTAATTTCCAATCCATAAGGAGACCTCCTACTAGTTTACTGGCGTTAAACCATATAAAGTTTAACACGATTAAACCAACCTGTCAAGGGGGAAGAAGGGGGAAAGGTTCCGGTTTCTCTGTTCCCCTTTGGGGCAGCAGCCAAGCGTCCGCGCACCCTCCTGCCCTCTGCGGTGGTCCTAGGTTCTGCGCCTGATTGAAAACGCACTGCCTTTTTATAGGTAGTGGCCCTTTGGGCGTCGCATCTCTGGGTTTCCGTCCTGGGGAATGGCAGCGGTCGATGGCTTAACGGCGTTTGCCCTTCCGGCGGACCTCCTTTCTGCCGCGGTGGAAAGGAGGCAAAGAGCGCCCAGGGGGCAAGCCCCTGGACCCCGGAGAACGGCCAAAGGACTCCGGCCTGGGGTTTGCAATTCCAACCCGCCGCCCTGTTTGTCCTGGGCTGTGGGGTCCACCATCGTTTGTGCTGAACGGTTTCTGGTCCGTCCCCTAGGGATGGGCTCCGGCGGCGGTGGTAACAATGGCAACTTGGCTTGCTACGTCCACCTAAGTCCGTCCGGGCGTTTTCGCTTTTTTCAGCTTCCGACTCCAGGCACAACCTAAGTCTTAGCACAACCGTTAGGCGCGGAGCGCCGGGGAGGGTGTGCCTGCGGGCGCTAGCCCGC
>CAJUFK010000061.1 GCA_910585535.1 uncultured Angelakisella sp.
TTGTGCTGAACGGTTTCTGGTCCGTCCCCTAGGGATGGGCTCCGGCGGCGGTGGCAACGAAGGCAACTTGGTTTTCTGCTCCCACCTAACTCCGTCCGGGCGTTTTCGGCCTCTGCTCAGTTGGCCGTATTCGGTGTTCCCCACTGCGGTGGGGAACCAGCCCTTCGGGCTAGAGCTGCTTCGCAGCTGTTGCGGCTTATGACTCCAGGCACAACCCAGGTCCCGGCACAACCCTTAGCCGCAGAGCGGCGGGGAGGGTCTGCGTTTTTTCCGAAGCGCAAAATCGCCCCTTGCAACCTGGCAAGGGGCGTTACTGCCTTCCGCCTATTACAGCCTTCGACTCCAGGCACAACCTAGGTCCCAGCACAACCCTTAGCCGCGGAGCGGCGGGGAGGGTCTGCCTGCGGGTGCTAACCCGCTGGCGGGAAGGGTGTGCCTGTGGGCGCTAGCCCACCGGCGGGGAGGGTCTCCAGAAGCTATATTCATAAGGTCCTAATTCCCGATGGCTGCATTCGCCTTCTTTTCCGGTGAGCAGTTCGGTAAACTGCCCCTCCATTCCATCCAGTTCCGCTGTTTGTACTTCCCCGGTAAAGTTGAAAAGACAAAGCAGCATCTCCTTCCCCCACCGGCGCAGAATCGCCAGGAGATGAGGATTGTGGGGGTCCCAGGTGGTCACCCAAGCCTCCGGGGCAAAACAAGACTGCTCCCTGCGGATCTGCCGCAGCCTTTCCAGGCCGTCCCAGATCCGCTGCTGTACCGTCCCCGGCGCGTTCCGGAGGGCGGCGTTTTCCCAGGAAAAGGGGGTGCGGTGAAGGTTCCGGCTGTCCTCCCGAAGGTCCGGATCGTCGTGGTATTGGTACCCGTTCAGCTGTCCAATCTCATCCCCGCTGGAGAGCATGGGAAATCCCGCCATAGCGGTGATGACGGCGTGCATCATCAGATCCCGCTGAATGCCCATGGACACCTGTGCCTCGTCCCCTTCGTAAAGTCCCTTTTCGATGCCGCAGAGGCTGGCGGTGGTGCCGCAGCTTCGGGCGTCCTGGGTCTTGGGATCGTAGTTGTACCGCTCCCCCCGGGCATAGGAACCGGGGAAGCTGCCCTCAAAGAAGGTGTACAGATACCGCTTGTGTTCCACCGGGTCGATGCCGATGGATTTTCCGTAGGCCTCGTTGAGGCCCCAGCCGATGTCGTCATGGCACCGCAGATAGTTGACAAAGCGGCAGTGAGCAGGCAGGCTGTGGAGGTCGTTGAGCTGCTTCGTCAGCTGCCGGGTGTCCCCGGAGGCCAGGGCGCTCCACTGGGTGGCCATGGTGGAGGCGTTATAGAGGATGTGGCACTCCGGCTTTTCCTGGGTGCCAAAGTAGGGGGCCAGCTCCCGGGGGGCCATCACCACCTCCCCCTTGAGGAT
Source organism: uncultured Angelakisella sp. (assembly GCA_910585535.1). Classification (GTDB taxonomy): domain Bacteria; phylum Bacillota; class Clostridia; order Oscillospirales; family Ruminococcaceae; genus Angelakisella. Next base: position 1,409 of record CAJUFK010000061.1, read on the forward strand.
CACCCCGGGGCAGACTGTCTCGGTGATGAGACGGAGCATCCGCATGATGGTGTGAACCTGGGGGAGGTTGCGGCAGGTGGTTCCTATCTCCTTCCAAAGATAGGGTACGGCGTCGATCCGCAGCACCTCCACCCCCAGGTTAGCCAGGCGGAGCATGGCGGCGGCCATCTCCCGGAATACCACGGGATTTTTGTAGTTCAGATCCCACTGGTAGGGGTGGAAGGAGGAGCAGACGTATTTCTGCATCTCCGGCTGCCAGATGAAGCTGCCGGGGGCGGTCTGGGGGAACACATCGGGGATGGTCTTTTCCATCTCCCGGGGGATCTCCGGGGTGTCAAAACAGATGTACCGCCGGATGTACTCCTCCTCCCCTGCCCTGGCCCGCATGGCCCAGGGGTGGGAATCCGCTGTGTGGTTGATGACAAAATCCAGGCAGAGGCTCATCCCCCGGCGGCGCATGGCAGCGGTGAGACGGGCAAGGTCCTGGTTGGTCCCCAGGGAGGGATCCACCTGGCCGAAGTCCTCCACGGCGTAGCCCCCGTCGTTGTCCGGGTGGGGCATCTTCAGGAGGGGCATCAGGTGCAGATATGTAATCCCCTGTTCGGTGAGGTAGTCCAGCCTCTCCTCCAGCCGGGACAGCGTTCCGGCGAAGAGGCTGGTGTACATGGTCATCCCCTTCTGGTCCCCCCGGCAGAACCAGAGGGGGTCCTTCTCCCGGCGGCCGTCCAGGCGGCGGAGGCTCATGGACCGCTCCCTGTAGCAGTCCGCCATCCTCTCCTTCAGGCGGCCCAGCTCCTCCCGGTCGTCATACAGCTCCATGTAGAGCCAGTCCAGTTCATCCTGGCGCTCCGCCAGACGGCGGTCAAAAGCGGTCATCCCTTCACCTCCCTGCGCACCGGGCCAGCAGCCCTTCCACCTCAGACGGCGTGGGCATACTCAGCAGGGCTCCCTTTTTGGTGGTCACCAGTCCGGCGGCGGCGTTGGCGTAGACCAGCATCTCCCCCAGCCGGGCCTCGCTGAAACCGTCCAAGCCCCATTCCAGGACATAGTGGAGACAGCAGGCACAGAAGGTGTCTCCCGCCCCGGTGGTGTCGATGGCGTTGACCGGGACGGCAGGCTTTTCCACCCGCAGGTCCTTCCAGAAGGCCACACTCCCCTCTTTGCCCCGGGTGACCAGGACCAGGCGGAGATTGGGGAACCGCTCCCGGAGTTTTACGGCTCCGGCCTCCAGCCCCTCCTCCATGGTGAGGAAGGCAAGCTCCTCCTCGGCTACCTTCAGGACCTGGCAGACCGAGCAGCCCCAGAGCATCTCCTCCCGGGCGTCGTTTAGGTTCTTCCAAAGGGAGGCCCGGAGGTTGGGATCAAAGCTGATAACCGCCCCGGCCTCTTTGGCCCGCTCCACGGCGGATCGGGTGGCGGAACGCACCGGTTCCCGGGTGAGGGAGAGGGACCCGAAGTGGAAGATCCGGGCCTCGATCTTGGGCAGCTCCTCTGTGGCGAGCAGTTCATCCGCCCCGGGGTCCCGGTAGAAGCTGAACTCCCGGTCCCCGTCCGGGGCATTCTGAACAAAGGCCAGGGTGGTGTGTGCGGCAGGATCCAGGCACAGGCCGGAGGCATCGATGCCGCACTCCTGGATGGCTGCTTTCAGCATCCGGCCAAACAGATCTTCCCCCACCTTCCCTACAAAGGCGGCCCGGCGGCCCAGGCGGACCAGCATGGCCAAAACGTTGCAGGGGGCGCCGCCGGGGTTGGCCTCAAAGAGGGGATTCCCCCGGCCGTTGGCGCCGCTTCCGGTAAAATCGATAAGCAGTTCCCCCAGGGCGATCACATCATACATAACAAATTCCTCTTTTCCGGTTGGATTTTCGGGAAAAATAGATTATAATACAGGGGATAACAGACAAAGGGGGCAGCGGCAAATGGGCAATTACTCCTTTTCCATCTTCCCCAATGAAAATTTCCTGGATCTGCGCCTTTATCAATACGGCTGGGAACAGTGCGCTCCTCTTCACTCCTTTGGGCCCTTCGTCCGCAACCACTACCTGTTCCACTATGTCATTTCCGGCCAGGGATACCTGGATGCAGACGACGGAAACGGAGTGAACCGCCGGTATCTCCTTTCTGCCAACCAGGGGTTCCTCATCTGCCCGGGGCAGGTGACCACCTACAGCGCCGACCGAACCCGTCCCTGGAAATACGCCTGGCTGGAGTTTGACGGCCTGCGTGCAATGGAATTTTTGGAGAGCGCCGGGCTGACCGTGGACCAGCCCATCTACAACCCCCGGACCACCGCCCAGGGGGAAGCGGTTCGGGACGAGATCCTTTACATCGCCGGCCGCTCCGACGCTGCGCCTCTGCACCTCATCGGGCACCTCTGCCTCTTTATGGACGGACTGATCCGTTCCTCGGTGACCCGCCAGGAACCCAGGGCCGCCCAGCTGCGGGACTTCTACATCCAGGAGGCGGTGACCTATATGGAACAGAACTACCAACGGGATTTGACGGTGGAGGAGATCGCCGACGTCTGCCGCCTCAACCGCAGTTACTTCAGCAAGCTGTTCCGGGAGAATATGGGCTGTCCGCCCCAGGAGTTTCTTATCCGCCTGCGTCTTTCCAAGGCGGCGGATCTGATGAAGAACTCCCGCTCCTCCATTGGAGACATCGCCGCAATGTGCGGCTATGCCAACCAGCTGCACTTTTCCAGGGCCTTCAAGAAACGCTACGGCCTTTCCCCCAGGGAATGGCGCAGCCAAAACCGGCCCCGGCCGGTTGGAGAAGAAAAGTGACCCCCGCCTTCAATTACGCCCGCCACGGTGGTGGCGGGCTTTTTGCTGGGCGGTTCTCCAGTCACCGGGCCTCCAAATACAGCTGCGCCGACTGATAGTCCCCTTCCGGCACCGGCAGGGGAATGCCAATGTTCATCAGCATCTCCCCGGTGTACCGGTCCGTGGAACCGTTGATCCGGTAGCTTGCCTGGGGGTCCAGCCCTTTTGCCTTGACGGTGAGGAAGGGCAGCGCCCCGTGAACCGTACCCATGACCACCGAGACCAGGGCCTCCCGGCGGTCCTCCGAGACCTGTTCCCAGGCGGTGTAGGGCCCCTCCCGGAAGGGATCGGTAAGGCGGTAGTAATCCCCCTCCTGGATGAGCCGCCACCGGGCCTTAAAGGTCTCGGTCTGTTCCCGGACCACCGTCTTTTCCTCTTCGGTACAGTTACGCAAGTCCATTTCGTACCCAAAGGTACCGCACATAGCCACGACCCCCCGGGTCCGGATGGGAACGCTCCGCCCCGTCTGCCCATTGGGCACAGCAGAGACATGGGCCCCCATGGTGCCCACCGGGTAGCAGAAGGAGGTGCCGTACTGGATCCGCAGCCGGTCGATGGCGTCGGTGTTATCGCTGCACCAGATCTGGGGGGTGTAGTAGAGCATTCCGGCGTCAAACCGCCCGCCGCCGCCGCTGCACCCTTCCACCAGAATATGGGGGTAGTCGGTCCGAAGGCGCTCCAGCATCTCGTAAAGGCCCAAGACAAACCGATGGTATACCTCCCCCTGTCGCTCCGGGGGCAGGGCCGACGACCAAACGTCGGTGAGGCTTCGGTTCATGTCCCATTTGACATAGGCGATTTCGGCGCTGTCCAGGACCTTCCGCAGCTCCCCGTAGATGTGGTCCCGGACCTCCCGGCGGGAGAAATCCAGCACCATCTGACTGCGGCCCAGGGTCTGGGCGCGGCCGGGGATGCCCAGGGCCCAGTCGGGGTGGGCCCGGTAAAGGTCGCTGTCCTCACTGACCATCTCTGGCTCCACCCACAGGCCGAAGGTCATTCCCAGTTTTTGGATCCGGGGGACCAGGGCTTCCAAGCCGCCGGGAAGCTTCTTCTGGTCCACCTGCCAATCCCCAAGGCTGCTGTAGTCGGTGTTTCGATTGCCGAACCAGCCGTCGTCCATAACGAACATTTCCATCCCCAAACCGGCGGCGGAGCGGGCAATGCCCACCAGCAGTTCGGCGTCAAAGTTGAATTCGGTGGCCTCCCAGTTGTTGATAAGAACCGGCTTACGCTTTCCGGCCCAGGGGTCCCGAAGAAGGTTCTCCCGGATGGCCCGGTGGAACTGGCGGCTCATCTGGCCAAAGCCGTTGGGGGAGCAGACCAGCGCCGCCTCCGGGGTGACAAAGGACTCCCCGGGAGCCAGGACAAAGCGGAAATGATAGGGGTTGATGCCCAGGGTCAGACGGTCGTTGCCGGTGCGGGTCACCTCCACGGCGGCCTCAAAATTGCCGCTGTACAGAAGAGCCGCCCCGTAGCAGAGGCCGGAGTCCTCCCCGGCCTCCCGCTGGCAGAGGATGACAAAGGGGTTGTGGTGGTGGCTGGAGGTCCCCCGGACACTGCCCACCGAGTGGACCCCGGGGTGCAGAGGGGTGCGGTTTACCGACCGCTCCATAATATGGCAGCCGTCAAAGGTTACAAGATCCAGCTCCCCCGGGGAGAAAAAGTCCAGGTTCAGGGAGGCGGCCCGGCAGACGGACAGGGGCTTTTCCCCCTGGTTTGTGATCCGCACCGCCCGGGTAATAAGGTCCCGTTCCTCCAGGACCCCGTAAAGAAGCTCTACCTCTGCTCCGGCGGCCTCATCGGTCAGGGTCACTGAAAGGGTCTCCCACTCCTCCTCTCCGCCGAAAAAGGCGGGGAGGCCGGGAAGGGCGTACTTACCTTTGCGGCGCTTATGGCTTTTGTACCGCAGGTCGGCGGCTCGGCTGCCGTCCGCCGGCTCCAGTTCCAGGGCCGGGGTGCGGAAGTCCCCCACCCCGCACCCGGAATACTCCTGGGGCAGGGTGTCCAGGGAGTAGGCCCGATCCCGCCCGGCTTCACTGGGATTGGGGGAAAAGCCCCGGTCGGCGCTGCGGATGTAGTAAGACAGGTCCCCGCCCTCTGTCCGGGGGCCGTAGTAGGTGTGGAGCAGCACCTGATGCCGGTCGGCTTTCATCTGGTAGGTGGTGCTGCGGGTGTGCAGGGTGAATACCCTGTTTTTTTCGTCCAATACGATCATATGGAAGTCCCCTTCCCTCTTGGAAGATTTTTGGCCAGGCCCGGAGCCCAGTGCCTGGGCCCCGGCTCACTTTCCCAAACCATTTTAGGTGATTTTTGGGCCTGGCGCAATATCGGAAAAGGCACGAATTCCTCCGGCGGCTTGGCGGAAGAATTGTCTATAATCACGGCCCCGGCGAGGAACCATCGACGCCGGGGCCGCGGCGGGCCCGCCTGGCAATGGCAGGTCCAGCGAAGGGGAAAAGGAGATGGAGGCTGCTACTTGCCGCCGGTCATGGCAACTCCCTCGATAAACTGCCGCTGGAAGATAAGGTAAAGGATAATCATGGGCAGCATAGCCAGCAGAGAACCGGCCATCAGCACCGGGAAGTTGGTGGTAAACTGCCCCCGCAGGTTGGCGAGTCCGGCGGAAAGGGTCATCATCTTCACGTCGGAGGTGACCACCTGGGGCCACATCAGGTCGCCGTAGGCGAACACCGCAGTAAAGACGGTAAGGGCGGCCACCGAGGAGGAGGTCAGGGGAAACATCACCTTATAGAAGGACTGCCACTCGTTGCAGCCGTCCAGGAAAGCGGCTTCCCCGATTTCGGTGGGGATGCCCATGTAGGCTTGGCGCAGGAAGAAGGTGCCAAAGGCGCTGACCAGGCCGGGGAACACCAGGGCGAAGACGGTGTTGGCCGCCCCCATCTTGGCAACCATCTGGTACTGGGGGATAATGAAGATCTGGCTGGGCAGGGACATCTGCACCAGAACGATACCGAAGAGGAGGTTCTTGTACTTAAACTTCAGCTTGGCAAAGGCGTACCCGGCCATGGAGCTGAACACCACGGCGCAGATGACCCGGAAAAGAATCATCAGGCCGGTATTGAGGTACAGGTTTACAAAGGGGAGGCTCTTCATCACATCGCCGAAGTTTTTCAGGGTGAATTCCTGGGGGAGGATAGTCGGGGGGATCTGCATACTTTCCGGCACCGTTTTGGAGCTGGTGAGGATCATCCAGACAAAGGGGAAAATCATTATGATGGTGCCTAGGGCCAGGAAGGCATAAGTAAGGACCTGGATCATCTTCCTGGAATTTTCCATGGATGCGCTTTTCATCTTCTCATACCCTCCTTACACATCGTAGTTGACCCACTTCTTCTGGCCAAGGAACTGCACGACGGTGACGATACCGATGAGCAGCACCGTCCAAATGACGATAACCGACCCGGTGCCGCGGCTGCCGGCGATGAAGGACTCCCGGTAGAAGAGGTACATCAGGCTTTGGACGCTGGTGACGGCGGGGTTGGTGTCCTCCACCATCATAAAGATGAGGTCGTAGACCTTCACCGAGGACATGAGACGCATAATAAGTACCACAAATAGGGTTGGGGATACCATGGGAAGGGTGATCTGGAAGAACTGCTTTACCTTGGTGGTGCCGTCGATCTCTGCGGCCTCGTAATAGCTCTTGGAGATGTTCTGGAGGCCGGAGAGAAGGAGAACGGCGTCATAGCCGATGTTGGACCAGATAGCCACCACGGCGCAGGCGATCATCACCCACTTGGAATCGGTGAGCCAGCTGATGTTGGTCCCCAGCATCTGGTTGAGGATACCGTACTCGCCGTTGAAGATCCAGCGCCACACCATGGTGACAGCGGCAGGAGCGCAGATCATGGGCAGGAAGAAGACGGTGCGGAAAAGGCCCCGGCCCTTGATCTTGGCGTTGAGGAGCATGGCCACCAAAAGGGCGATGAACACCCCCAGGGGCACGGTGAGGATACAGAAATAGATGGTGTTCCAGGTGGCCTTCCAGAACTCGGGGCGGCTGAATACGTCGATGTAGTTTTGGATGCCGTTAAAGCGGTAATGGCCGAAGCCCAGGTGTTCGCAGAAGCTGGTGTAAAGGGTCTGAATAAAGGGCCACAGATTCAGCACCAAAAGGCCGATGATGGTAGGAGCCACCATGAACCAGCCCCAGTTTTGCTCCCGCTTTGCCGCGGCGGAAAGTTTTCCCTGTTTCATACGCTTTGGTTCACTCCCATTCATCATTTGTTTTTACTGGCCAGGTTTGCGGCAGTGGCGTCGTCAATGATCTTCTGCATCTTTTCCAGGGTGACGTCCAGGGGCTGGGTGCCGTTGTAGGCCTTGTTCAGTTCATCCAGCACCGGGGCCTTCCACTTGGGACGGGCGGCGTTGTTGACGCTTTGGACGCTGTAGGGGAACTGGTCCGCCACCACCTGGATGTTGATGTTGTGCCCCGCCTTGGGGAAGGCGTCGTAATAGGGCTGTTCGGTGCCGTTGTAGGCGGAAACCGCCATGCCGTAGGAGCTGGCGATGAGCTGGGCCTCTTCGGTGCCAAAGTATTTCAGGACGTCCAGGACCAGGTCCTTGCGCTTGCCGTGGGCGGCAGTGGCGTAGCACAAACCGTTAGAGATGGTGGCCCGACCGTCCCCGCTGACAGGATCGGGGCATTTCGGAAGGGGGGCGATGTCCCATTTCCCCGCCAGATTGGGGAAGTTGTTGCACTTGTTCATCAGCTCCCAGTTGCCCTCCAGGTACATGGCCCCCACTTCGGAGAAGAAGGCGATGCCAGGCTGGGTCTCGGCAAAATAGGTCTGGTCCGGGCACCACGCTTCCTTTTGAAGGTTTACGTAAAAGTCCATGGCCTTCTGGGTGCCGGGCTGGTCGAAGCCGGCCCTGGTTTTATCCTCGGTGAGGACATAGCCTCCGGCCTGGTAGACGAAAGGCCAGTATCCCAGCTGTTCGTCGTTATAGGCCATATAGCCCCACTTGCCGGTGGCGTCATAGATCTTCTGGGAGGCGTCGGTGAGGTCGTCCCAGGTCCAGGTTTCGTCGGGGTAGGCCACCTTGGCGGCGTCGAACATCTCCTTGTTGTAGATCAGGACGATGTTGTCCTTGTCCTTGGGGACGCCGTACATCCGGCCGTCGCTCCCCTTGGCGTTGTCAATGGAGATCTCCGAGTAATGGTTCTGATAGAAGTTGGGGTCCACATCGGCGTACAGGTCGGTGACATCCGCCAGCATCCCAAAGTCGGCGTAGTACAGGATCTGGTTGGTGTGCATCCAAAAGATGTCCGGCATGGTGTTGCTTTCGGCGGCGGCCTCCAGCTTGGTCCAATACTCGCTCCAGTTGGTGACCTGCACCTCGATCTCTACATTGGGGTTTACGTTAGCTGTGTAAGCGTCGCAGATTGCCTGCATACTGTCCCGCTGGGCTACATCCCAGATCTGGAATTTCAGATGGGTCTTGCCATCTGAAGTCCCGCATCCAAACAGGGACAGCAGGAGTACCACAGTGAGGACAGCGGCTGTGATACGGGGGGTCCTTCTCATACGTTCCACTCCTCTGCACTTGTTTTTTGCCACCGAATACGGCTCTGGCCCCCTCAAGATCCACGATGCACCAGGCCATACCACGGGGCAATAAAATGATATATCCTGACCCGTCCCTTGTAAATGGAAGAAGGAACGGGAAATATACCCGAATGTAATATTAGTCGCTTTTCAGCCAGGTTTAGATTGTATTTTGGTATATTTTCAATAAGTTTGTTTATTTTGCACGAACAATCATAATCAAATATGTGCAAAAAGCTAGTTCTTTTTTCAGAAAACATCCATTTTACCGCCCTGTGATCCTTTCGGCAGGGAGCAGATATGGCGTAATGCAACTCACCAAAGAATATGGCGGTCCTGGGGGCCGTTTTGACGGCCCTCCCGGCTGGGGGCGTTTTTCAGGTAATCGCTGGGGGACATTCCGGTTTCCCGCCGGAACACCTTGGCAAAATAGTTGGCGTTGGCAAAGCCGGAGGCCTCCGCCACATAGGTCACCGAGGCGTCCTGGTCCCGGAGGAGCAGCTTGGCGTACTCAATACGCACCCGGGTGATGTAGCGGGCCGGGGAGATGCCGGTCTCCTTGGTGAAGGTACGGATCAGGTGCGCTTTGGATACTTCCAGCCGGTCCGCCAGGTCGTCCAGCCCCTCCAGGTAGGGAAAATCCTCCTGGATGATGGCGATGGCTCCCTCCACCAGGGAAGAAACTGCTTTCTTCCCCGGTTCCTTTTCCGGAAGGGCCCGCAGGCGCATCAGCAGGGCATAGCCGTAGGCGGAGGCCAAAGCCCCGTTCACCGGCGGATGCTCCGAATCCATCACCGCCAGGGCAAGGGCTGTTTCCCGCACCACGCCGCCGCCTCCGGCAAAGTGGGCGGCGCCCTCTGTAAGGCGTTCCCCAAAAAGCCGTTCCGCCAGCTCCCCCCGGAGAAGGACGGTCATTACCGTACAGTCAGAGACCGCCTGGAGGGTGTAGCTGCCGGTAGCCTCCAGGACAATGGCTTGGCCGACTGTAAGAAGGGCATACTGATTGTGGGCGGTGACGGTGACCTTGCCTCCTGCCGCCCCGATGACGGCGTACTCCCCCTCCCGGGCGCAGCCCCCAACGCTGTCCCCGGTTGTAAGGGGACAGACCTGGGCGGAGACTAGGGTCAGCAGGCTCCGGGTCAGGTCGTCGGGGATGGCCGGGCGGATCTCCTGGGGCTGGTTTTGACGGGATGGCATGGACAGGACCTCCGGACTAAGAATCGTGGGTGTGCCGGCAGAAAAGGAACGCCTGCCCCCGCCGGCGGCGCACAGATTGCACAGCCAGATTTTGCCGGTCGGGGCGTCCGTTTTTCGCAGACGAGAGCGGAAAAAAGCTGGGAGCAAAGCGATACCGATGGATCGGGGGCAGGCTGTTGCTGTCAGTGGGCGATGGCCTGTTCAGTTTCCTTGTCGAAGAGGTGCAGCTTGTCGGTGGTGAAGCGAAGGGCCCCGGTGTCGCCCTCCCGGCCGGGGTAGGTGGAGCTGGTGCGGGCCACCAGGCGGATGCCCTTGTAGTCCAGGTGGAGATTGATTTCGGCGCCCATCAGCTCGGCGATCTCGATACGGGCTTCGATGTCATGGGGCTCCCCGGCGGGAACGGCGTCCACATCCTCGGGACGGACGCCCAGGACCACAGTGCGGCCCACATATTTGCCCAGGACCTCGGCGTTCATCCGGGCAGGGAGAGCAATCTCTTCCCCGGCGGAAAGCTTGGCGGCATAGGCACCGGCCTTTTCTACAATCACGGCGTCCAGGAAATTCATCTGGGGGGAGCCGATGAACCCGGCAACAAAGAGGTTGCAGGGGGTGTCATAGAGAACCTGGGGAGCGTCGTTCTGCTGGATGATGCCGTCCTTCATCACCACGATGCGGTCGCCCATGGTCATGGCCTCGGTCTGGTCGTGGGTGACATAGACAAAGGTGGTCTGAAGGCGCTTGTGGAGACGGCTGATCTCGGCCCGCATGGCGGTACGCAGCTTGGCATCCAGGTTGGAAAGGGGTTCATCCAGCAGGAAGACAGCGGGGTTGCGGACCATGGCCCGGCCCAAAGCGACACGCTGGCGCTGGCCGCCGGAAAGAGCTTTTGGCTTGCGGTTGAGGAGATGCTCCAGGTCCAACGCCTTGGCCGCTTCGTGGACCCGCTTGTCGATCTCCTCCTTGGGGACCTTCTTCTGGATCAGGCCGAAGGCGATGTTCTTATAGACGGTCATATGGGGGTAAAGGGCGTAGTTCTGGAACACCATAGCGATGTCCCGGTCCTTGGGGGCCACATCATTGACCACCCGGTCGCCGATAATCAGTTCACCGTCGCTGACGTCCTCCAGGCCGGCGATCATACGAAGGGTGGTGGACTTTCCGCAGCCGGAAGGTCCCACCAGGATGACAAACTCCTTGTGTTTGATCTCCAGGTTCAGGTCCGGCACAACGGTGACGCCGCCGGGGTAGGTCTTTCTTACGTGCTTAAAGGTGATGCTTGCCATGGTGCGTTCCTCCTATACGGGTAATTTCGTGACTTCTCTTTCCCATGAGCGATCTTTTTCGGTTCCGTGTCTTTGCTGATTTTCAGAATATCACAATAAAAAGCAGCTATCAATGGTAATAAAATGACCTGTTGGGTAAAAAATTTGTATTCTTTGGAATTGATTTGAAATTACCCATTGCATCATTTTTTTGCTATTGTACGCCACGGAAAGGGTGTGCTATATTATACTAATGATCCAATCCAAGAAGGAGGGGTCCCCCGTTGTTTTTCCGCCACGACTACAGCACCCCCGGCCCCGGCATCGAAAAAGACGCCCCGGAAAAGACCGGCGTCTCCCGCTTTGTAGAGATTCTCCAGCTGGAGTGTGTCACCCTGTTCCAGCTGAACCTCCTGTTCCTCCTCACCTGCCTGCCGGTGGTCACCATCCCCCTGGCCCTCTACGCCATGAACCAGGTGGTCCGGCGGATGGTGCTGGACCAGCCGGTGCTGCTCCTCCACCACTATACCACCGCCCTGCGCCGGGGCTGGGGCCGGGCCTATCTGGCCTTTTTCCTCACCGCCCTGCCCATGGGCTGCTCCCTTTGGGGGGCTTGGTTCTACTTGGGGTACGCCGCAGAAAACCCGGTCTTTTTTGTCCCTTTCCTGTTCTGCTCCACCGTTTTTCTGGCTGCTACCCTGGCCTCCGGCTGCCTCTATGGCCTTTTGGGGGCAGGCATGGAGATCGGGAAGGCGGTCCGCCTGGCTTTGCTGCTGGGCATCGGCAGGCCCCTGCGTCCCGCTCTAACCGCCCTGGTCTGGTACGGCATCCTCCTTGCAGCCGTCCTGGCCTTTCCCCTCAGCGCCCCTTATCTGCTGCTGATCGGCTTTTCGGCGCCCTGCCTGCTGGGCAACTTCTATCTGCGAACCATTCTGAACCCCTGCTGCCCCGCTGAAGCGGCGGACCGGCCAGAAGAAACCGCAAAACCGTAACGGGAGGTCCTATGTCTTACAGCGAATATCAAAAGGCCCTGGCCATGGGTCAAAAGGAAATAAGGGCCTGCAAGGCCAAGGGGCTGCCCATCCATCCCCCTGTGCTGGACGAAGTGCTGGAGGGGGTCACGACCCGGGGGGAGATCCCCCTGGGCCTGGTGGACGTCCCCATAGAAATGATTACCGGAACCCGCTCCGCCGGGCGAAAGCTGGCCTTCTCCCCCAGCTTTTATCCCCTGCTGGAGGAGGGATCGGAACTGTCCGTCAAGTGGTCGGCCCTCTGTGACACCCACCTGGGCGAAGGGATCAACGACCCCATTAAAGCCTACGAATATCTCCACAACTTCTACGTCCAGGAGGGGCATAAACGGGTCAGCGTTCTGCGGTATTTCGGGGCGGTTACCGTCCAGGCCCAGGTCATCCGCCTCCTTCCCCCGGAGGACGGCAGCCTCACCTGGCACATCTACCAGGAGTATCTGGATTTCTACGACCTCACAGGGATCAACTACCTTTGGTTCAGTGAAACCGGAGGCTTCGCCCGCCTCCAAGCCTTGCTGGGCCGGGAGCCGGGGATCAAATGGACCCAGGAGGAGCGGCAGGACTTCTTTCTCTTTTACCGCCGCTTTCTCTCGGCCTACGACGACAAAACCGCCCGGGAACTCATTGGCCGGGTGACCCCCGGGGACGCGCTGCTGATGCTGATGACCCTTTGCGGGTACCAGCCCCTGTGGGCCTGCACCGCCTCGGAACTCAAAACCACTTTGGCCCGGCTTCGGACAGAGCTGCTGGCGGTCGCCTGTATCGTTCCCCCCCAGCCCCCGGTTAAAAAGCTGCTCCATACGGTGGCCGAGGCCATGACCGGCACCGCGGAGACCATGGTTGATATGGCGGATATTCTGGCCGCGCCGGTCAAAGAGATGGTGGAGGGGCCCGGGAGCCAGAAGGATCCTCGTTTTGATTGATCCTGCCCCTTGCATTTCCCCAAAGACTGTGCTATGATATTGGGCAGATACCAAAAAACGCAGTGACTAAGGAAAGTAACCTGCTCCATGTCCCGTCCAGAGAGGGCCGCCATCGGCTGAAAGCGGCCCCGCCGGACCGGCAGGTGAAGTTCCCTTACGAGCGGCGCCGCTCAAAGGCCCCAGGGTCCGGTAGGCGGCGACGGGACGGGTCCCGTTACAGGCCCCAAAGTGTCCGTCCGGTCCTTTTGGGGGTGCAGGACGGGAAACCGGGTGGTACCGCGAAGTGTGTCCATTGGCCCTTCGTCCCTGTTTTTCTGCGGGGGCGGGGGGACTTTTATTATCTTTGGAAGGATGAGGAGAACGCATGAAAGCCGCATTGGAAGCGATCCGGGCTGCGGCCCATCAGCAGCTTACCGAGGCCAAAAGCCTCAAGGAGTTGGACGACCTTCGGGTCAAGTTCCTGGGCAAGAAAGGGGAGCTTACCGCCATCCTGAAACGGATGGGGGGGCTTTCCGCCGAGGAGCGTCCTGTCGTCGGCCAGTTGGCCAACCAGATCCGGGAATCGGTGGAGGGGGAACTCACCGCCAGGACCCAGGCCCTTAAGGCTGCCCTCCTGGAGGAGAAGCTGAGGGCCGAGACCATCGACGTCACCATGCCGGGTTCCGCCCCGGCCCCCGGCCACCGTCACCCCGTCTCCCTGGTGCTGGACGAGGTGAAGGAGATCTTTTTGGGCATGGGCTTCGATGTGGTGGACGGCCCAGAGGTGGAAACCGACTACTACAACTTTGAGGCCCTGAACCTCCCCAAGGATCACCCTGCCCGGGACACCCAGGACACCTTTTACATCTCGGAGAATATTCTTCTGCGGACCCAGACCAGCGGGATGCAGGTGAGGACCATGGAACAAAGGAAGCCCCCCATCCGCATCATTGCCCCGGGGCGGGTCTACCGCTCCGACGCCTTGGACGCCACCCACTCCCCGGTATTCCATCAGATCGAAGGCCTGGTGGTAGACAAGGGCATTACCATGGCGGATCTTAAGGGATGCCTGGAGGCAATCGTCAAGCGCCTTTACGGCAGCGAAGCGGTGGTTCGTTTCCGGCCCCACCACTTCCCCTTCACCGAGCCCTCCGCCGAGGTGGACCTTCAGTGCTTCGGCTGCCACGGCCAGGGCTGCCGCCTCTGCAAAGGGGAGGGCTGGATCGAGATCCTGGGCTGCGGCATGGTGCATCCCAAGGTGCTGCAAAACTGCGGCATCGACCCGGAGGTGTACAGCGGCTTCGCCTTTGGCATCGGCCTGGAGCGCCTGGTCATGGGCCGGTACACCATCGACGACATCCGGCTTTTCACCGAAAACGACCTGCGCTTCCTGGAGCAATTTTAAGGGATAGGGGGAACAAAAACGATGAATCTTTCCATGAAATGGCTAAAGGACTATGTACAGACCGGGGATATGTCCCCCCGGGCCTACTGCGAGGGCATGACCATGTCCGGCTCCAAGGTAGAGGGCTACGAAATAGAGGGCCAGGAGATTCAGAACGTGGTGGTGGGGCAGGTGACCGCTATGGAGCGGCACCCCGATTCCGACCATATGTGGATCTGCCAGGTGAACCTGGGGGACGAGACTGTTCAAATCGTCACCGGCGCCCAAAACGTCTCCACCGGGGATTTTGTCCCGGTGGCAAAGCATAAGTCGGTGCTGCCCGGGGGCCACAAGATCACCAAGGGCAAGCTCCGGGGGGTGGAGAGCAACGGGATGCTCTGCTCCCTGGGGGAATTGGGCCTTACCGCCCACGACTTCCCCTACGCCATCGAGGACGGCATCTTCATCCTGGGGGAGGACTGCGACCGCACCCTGGGGCTGGACATCCAAACCGCCATCGGCCTCGACGACACCACGGTGGAGTTTGAGATCACCTCCAACCGCCCCGACTGCTTCTCCATCCTGGGCCTGGCCCGGGAAACCGCCGCCACCTTCGACCTGCCCATGAAGACCCATATTCCCCAGGTAAAGGGCCAGGAGGGGGATGTCCACGACTACCTCCAGGTGGAGGTGAAGAATGGGGAACTCTGCCCCCGGTACATGGCCCGGGTGGTGAAGAACGTCCGGATCGCTCCCTCCCCCCGGTGGATGCGGGAGCGTCTGCGGGCCTGCGGGGTGCGTCCCATCAACAACATTGTTGACATCACCAACTTTGTCATGCTGGAGTACGGCCAGCCTATGCACGCCTTCGACCTGAAATACGTGGACGGGGCCCATATCATCGTCCGCAACGCCGCCCCCGGGGAACAGATCACCACCCTGGACGGTGTGGAGCGGAAGCTCTCCCCCGAAATGCTGGTCATCGCCGACCAGAAAAACCCCACTGCCATCGCCGGGGTTATGGGCGGGGAATACTCCGAGATTCAGCCCGATACTGTGACCATCGCCTTTGAAAGCGCCTGCTTCAAGGGGAGCAGCGTCCGCACCACCGCCAAGAAGGTGGGGCTGCGTACCGAAGCCTCCGGCCGGTACGAGAAGGGGCTGGACCCCGCCACCTGTGAGGCGGCTGTAAACCGGGCCTGCGAACTGGTGGAGCTGCTGGACGCCGGGGAGGTGGTAGGCGGGACCATCGACATCGACAACGCCAGCCACCAGCGGCGGCGGATCCCCTTTACGGCGGAGTGGGTGAACCGTTTCCTGGGCATCAACCTTGCCGAAGAGGAGATGGCCCGGATGCTCCAAAAGCTGGAGATCCCTGTGGAGAACGGCGAAGCTGTGGCCCCAACCTGGCGGCCCGACCTGGAATCCAAGGCGGATATTGCCGAGGAGATCGCCCGGATGTACGGCTATGATAAGATCCCCACCACCGCCCTGCGGGGGACCTGCGAAGGAGTCGTTACCCCCAGGCAGAAGTTCGACCGCAGGATGGAGCAGACCCTGCTGGGGCTGGGGATGAGCGAAATCTACACCTTCACCTTTATCAGTCCCAAGCTGTACGACAAGATCAAGATGCCGGCAGACAGCCCCCTTCGCCGTTCGGTGACCATTCAGAACCCCTTGGGAGAGGACACCAGCATCCTGCGGACCACCGCTCTGCCCTCTATGCTCCAGGTGCTGGCTACCAACTATAACAACCGCAACCCGGAGGCCGCCCTCTACGAGGTGGCCCAGGAGTTCTTGCCCACCCAGGCGGATCAGCTGCCGGAGGAAAAGCCCGGGGTAATTCTGGGGGCTTACGGCGGGGGCTGGGATTTCTACGCCCTCAAGGGCCGGGTGGAGGCCCTGCTGGAGAAGCTGGGGGTCCATGAGGTGGAGTACCGCCCCTGCACCCACAATCCCGCTTACCATCCTGGCCGCTGCGCCGCCATCGTGGTAGGAGAGGAGACCATTGGGGGCATCGGGGAGATCCATCCTGAGGTCTGTGAGAACTTTGAGATTGGAACCAAGGTCTATGCTGCCCAACTGGATGGGAACGCCCTGTTCCGTCTCCATAGTGAGGAAAAATCTTACACGCCCATGCCCCGGTTTCCGGCATCTACCCGGGATTTGGCGGTGATCTGCGACGAGGCGCTGCCGGTGGCGGAGATCGAGAAGGCGATCCGCCGTCATGTTGGAAAGCTGCTGGAGAAGGTACAGCTGTTTGACGTTTACCGGGGGGCGCAGATTCCTGCGGGAAAGAAGAGTGTCGCTTACGCGCTGATCCTTCGGGCAGCGGACCGCACCCTAACAGTGGAGGAATGTGACAAGGCCATGGCACAGGCTTTGGAAGGACTGAAGGAAGTTGGCGCTGAAATCCGCAGCACCCCCTCCCTGGTGGGCTAGCGCCCACAGGCAGACCCTCCCCGGCGGCGGGCTAGCGCCCGCTGGCACCCCCTCCCCGGCGCTCTGCGCCTAACGGTTGTGCTAGGACTTAGGTTGTGCCTGGAGTCAAAAGCAGTAAAGGGCGAAAAGTAGTAACACCCCTTGCTGGGGTGGGCTGGCACCCGCAGGCAGACCCTCCCCGGCGGCCCTGCGGCCGCAGGCACCCCCTCCCCGGCGCTCCGCGCCTAACGGTTGTGCCGGGGCATAGGTTGTGCCTGGAGTCGAAAGCGGAAGAGGGCGGAAAGTAGTAACACCCCTTGCCAGGGTGGGTTAGCACCCGCAGGCACACCCTCCCCAGCGGCGGCCCAGCGGCCGCAGGCAGACCCTCCCCGCCGCTCCGCGGCTAAGGGTTGTGCCGGGGCATAGGTTGTGCCTGG
>CAJUFK010000062.1 GCA_910585535.1 uncultured Angelakisella sp.
GGTAGGCATGAAGCAGAAGGTGGAGATTTTGAAAGCCCTGGTCCGGGGGGCTAAGATCCTCATTTTGGATGAGCCTACCGCCGTTCTCACCAGCCAGGAAACCGCCGAACTCTTTAAGGAACTCATCCACTTTAAGGAGCAGGGGCACACCATCATCTTTATTTCCCACAAGCTGAAGGAGATCAAACAGATCACCGACCGCATGACCATTATGCGGGGCGGAAAATCCATGGGGGTCTTTAACACCGCCGACGTTTCAGAGCAGGACATCTCCCGCCTTATGGTGGGCCGGGACGTGGTGCTGAAGGTGGAAAAGGAAAAGGCCCAGCCCGCCGACACCGTTCTCAAGGTGGAGGACGTCCACTACGAGAACGAGTATGGCAAGAAGATGCTGAACGGGGTCTCCTTTACCGTCCGCAAGGGGGAGATCCTGGGCATCGCCGGGGTGGAGGGCAACGGCCAGCGGGAACTGGTGAGTATGCTCTTCGATATGGTCCCACCCGACACTGGGGTTATCACGGTGGAGGGCCAGACCGTTACCGGCTCGGGCCAGCGGAAGATCCGGGATATGGGGGTCTCCCACATCCCCGAGGACCGGATGACCTATGGTGCGGCAGGCACCGCCTCTATTGAGGAGAACCTCATCTCCGACCGCTTTGAGAAGCCCACCTTCAACAAGGGGATCCTTTTTGATATGGGCGCAATCCACAAGGAGAGCGACAAGCTCATCGAGGACTACCTCATCCTCTGCCGCAGCGGCAGACAGCAGGTGAAGATGCTTTCCGGCGGCAACATCCAGAAGGTGGTGGTGGCCCGGGAGTTCTCCTGCGACCCCAAACTCATCATCGCCGACCAGCCCACCCGGGGCATCGATGTTGGCGCCACTGAATTTATCCGCAAAAAGCTGGTGGAGCTGAGCCGGGCGGGAGCCGCTGTGCTTTTGGTCTCCGCCGACCTCAACGAGGTGATGGAGCTTTCCGACAGCCTCATGGTTTTCTGCGGCGGCGAGATCGTCGCTTACTTTGAAGACACCTCTGCCTTGACTGACGAGGAGATGGGCGAGTATATGCTCGGCCTGAAACGCCAGTCCCCCGAGGAGATAAGGAGGGCTTTCCATGCATAAAAACATGAAGTTTGAAATCGTCCGGGGCGCAGCTTCCATCCTCCTGGCCCTGGCTGTGGCGATGATCTTTATCTTCATCATCAGCGATGTTCCCTTTGAGGCCCTGTACAATCTTATCATCGGCCCCTTTACCAAGGTCCGTTATCTGTGGCTCATTCTGGAGCGGATGATCCCCATTATCTTTACCGGCCTTGGGGTTTGTGTCATGTTCCAGGCCAACCAGTTCAACCTGGCGGGAGAGGGAACCCTCTATTTCGGCGGTCTGGTGGCGGCAGCGGTGGCCATCTCCCTCCCTATGCCTCCGGTGCTGCATATCATCGTTGCAATCATTATCGCCTCTGCGGTAGCCGCTGCGGCCATGCTCATCCCCGCCCTTCTTAAAACCAAGCTGGGAGCCAGTGAGATGGTTTCCTCCCTTATGCTCAACTACATTCTCCTTCAGCTGGGGGTCTATATCCTCAACTGGCATATGGCGGACCGGACCCAGGGGGCTACCATGTCCCACAAATTCCTGGATACCGCCCGGATCCCCGCCCTGGTGCCCAAAACCAACCTCAGCTACGGCATCATCATCGCCTTGGTGATGACCGTCCTGGTCTACCTGTTTATGTACCGCACCAAATGGGGCTACGCCATCCGCATGGTGGGCCAGAACGAAAGCTTTGCCAAATATTCCGGCATCAAGGTCGCCGCTACCATCGTTCTCTGCCAGGTCATTGGCGGGATGCTCTCCGGCATGGGAGGCGCGGTGGAGATCCTGGGATATTTTGACCGCTTTAAGTGGCGGCAGCTGCCCGGGTACGGCTGGGACGGTGTTACCATTGCTATCCTTGCCAAGAACAACCCTCTCTTTATTCCTCTGGCCGCCTTCTTCATGTCCTACCTAAAGCAGGGCTGTAATCTGATGCAGCTGAATACCGATGTTCCCGCCGAGATGCTCAGCATCATCCAGGCGGTGATCTTCCTGTTCTTCGCCGCCGAACAGTTCTTGAGCAAATACCGCCAGAAACTGGTGGTTAAAGGAGCCAAGGAGGAGTTGGCGGAGCAGAAGGCCGCAAGTGAGAAGAAAGGAGCTGAGGCGTAATGAAAATGCTGACCGATATTCTAAGCATTATTTTTACCGAAGCCTTTGCCTTTTCCATCTTCCGCATCACCACCCCCATCCTCTTCGCCGCCCTGGCGGCGGTGGTGGCTGACCGGGCCGGTGTGACCAACATCGGTCTGGAAGGCATCATGATGATCTCCGCCCTGACCGGCGTCATCTTCTCCGCCTGGACCGAAAGCGCCTGGCTGGGCCTTCTGTGCGCCATCCTTCTGGGTGTGGCCACCGCCCTGATGATCGGCTTCTTCGCCCTGAAGCTGAAAACCGACATCATCCTAGCCGGTATCGCGGTGAATATGCTGGGCAACGGCGGCACCATCTTCTTCATGTACCTGGCCTCCGGGGACCGGGGCTACTCCGCCAATCTGGCCAGCAAGGTGATGCCCACGGTGAACATCCCCGGCCTCCAGAGCATCCCCATTCTGGGCGGGATCTTCTCCGGCCACAACATCCTCACCTACTTTGCCTTTCTCGCTGTGTTCCTGGTGTGGGTGCTGCTCTACAAGACCCCCATGGGCCTTCAGATCCGGGCGGTGGGGGAAAGCCCTAACGCCGCCGATTCCGTCGGCGTCAGCGTCAACCGCATTAAGTACATCGCCCTGGCCATCTCCGGGGGCCTGGCGGGACTGGGCGGAGCCTTTATGTCCATGGGCTATATGTCCAGCTTTAACACCAACATGACCGCCGGCCGCGGCTTCATCGCCTTGGCCGCCGAGGCCATGGGCCGGGGGGAGCCCATTGGGACGATGCTCACCTCCCTGCTCTTCGGCTTCGCCGACGCCCTGGCCAACAATATGCAGAGCCTGGGCCTGCCCCAGGAGCTGGTGGCCTTGACCCCCTATGTCTTTACCATTGTGGGCCTGGCCCTCTACGCCGCCAGCACCCTGAAAAAGAATCGGAAGAAGCTGGAGTGATACCCCAGCCTCTCCCCTGCCCTTCCCTGTAATCCCGGGCCCGTCCTCCCTGTGCTGGGCGGGCCCCTCTTTGTAGAAGGAGCGTTTCATGGACTTTGAAAAGAAGATCGCCCCGTTTTTCTGGGTGGAGCATGACACCAGCTGTTCGGTCTGCCTCACGGTGGGGGAATACCTCCAGGAGGTCTTTGACACCCGGGCTGAGGAGGGCTTTGAAGGCAACGGCTATGACTGGGAGAGCCTGGCCCGGGTCTTTCTCACCCAACAGCGCCCCCGCCTGGAGACGGAGATTGGCTTTGACTCGGAAGGAAGTATGTTCTGCGCCTATTCCAAAAACCGGGAGGCTCTGGAGGAGTTCATCCTCTCCTTCAAGGCCGCCTGCGAGGACCGGCCCTTGATCCTGGAGCTGTTCCGGCAGGCCGAGCTGGACTAATAGAAAGAAAGGAATCGTAACATGACAAGACCCATCCCCGTCATCCTGGACGGCGACCCCGGCCACGATGACGCTATCGCCTGGGTGCTGGCCAAAGCCAGCCCTCAGCTGAAAATTCTGGCTGTCACCTCTGTATGCGGCAACCAGACCATTGAAAAGACCACCTACAACGCCCAGCGGATCATGGCCCTCATCGGGCTGGACGTCCCCGTGGCCAAGGGGGATCCCCGGCCCCTTATTGCCGAGCCCATTATCGCCCCTGTGGTCCACGGGCAATCCGGTCTGGACGGCCCTCCCCTGCCCGAACCCAAAACGGAACTCAGCCCCCTTTCCGCCGTGGAACTGATGGCCCAGACCATCGCCGAGAGCGAGGACCCGGTGACCCTCATCCCCACCGGCCCTCTGACCAACGTGGCCAAGCTGCTGCTGGCCCACCCCGATCTGAAACAGAAGATTGCCCGGATTTCCCTGATGGGGGGCGGCATCAAAATGGGTAACTGGACCCCTGCCGCCGAGTTCAACATCCTGGTGGATCCCCATGCCGCCCGGCTGGTCTTTCAGTCCGGCATCCCCATTACCATGGCCGGACTGGACGTCACCGAGAAGGCTCTGGTCTGCCCCGAGGACTTCCGGCGCATCCGGGAGGTGGGCAACCATGTTGCGGTGACGGTGGCCGACTGGCTGGAGTTCTTCTACCAGTTCCACAAGACCATGGACTACCCCGGCGCCCCCATCCACGACGCCGTGGCGGTGGCGGCCCTGGTGAAGCCGGAGATCCTGACCATGCGGGAGATGTACGTGGACGTGGAGGTCTCCGGTGACTACTGCACAGGCTGCACCGTGGGGGACTGGTTTGGCACCAGCGGCCACCGGCCCAACGCCACCGTCCTGCTGGACATCGACCGGGAAGCCTTTGTGGACCTGTTGCTGGAAGCGGTAAAGACCTATGGGGAGGAACCGAAATGAGCGAAAAGAAGATCCCTGTCATCATCGACTGCGACCCCGGCTGTGACGACACCGCCGCCCTTCTGCTGGCCTTCCGGTGCCCGGAGCTGGACATTCGGGGGATCACCACCGTGTCCGGTAATGTCTCCCTGGAAAAGACCACCTATAACGCCCTTCGGGTCACCGAGGCCATCGGTTCCGACGTTCGGGTCTGTCCCGGGGCTGACCGGCCCATGTTCCGGGAACCGGTGTACGCCCCCCATGTCCACGGGGAGGACGGACTGCTGGGCATCGGCCTGCCTGCCCCCCAAAAGAAGGCCTCCTTCTACAAGGCCTGGGACTTCATCTATGAGGAAGCGGTGGCCCAAAAGGGGGAACTTCAGATCATCGCTGTGGGCCCCCTGACCAACCTGGGCATTGCCCTGGCCGCCAATCAGGACCTGGCTGGGATGATAAAGCGGATCGTCATTATGGGCGGGGCCGCCGCCGGCGGGAATGTCACCCCCTGCGCCGAGTTCAATATCTATGTGGATCCGGAAGCTGCCGACCTGGTGATGCGCTCCGGCATCCCCCTTTGCGTCTGCGGCCTGGACGTGACGCTGAAGGCCTATCTCACGGCGGAGGAGATCGCCGGAATCAAGGCCCTGGGAACCCCCCAGGCGGAGCTTTTCGGGGCAGTGACCGAGCAGAACTGTGAAAAGATTTTCTGCCCCGAGGGAGCGCCCCTTCACGATCCGGCGGCGGTGCTGTTTGCCGCGGACGAGAGCCTATTCACCAGCCAACGGTGCTGGATGCGGGTGGAGACCACCGGGAGCATCACCCGGGGAAAGACAGTGACCGACTGTTACTCCGACGCACAAAAGGAGGCCAACGTGGACTTGGTCCTGGATGTGGACCGGGAGCGGTTCGCCGCAAAGGTGCGGGAGATCATGGAGCGGTACTGACAGCTACTGCCCACCGCTAAAAGCGGTGAAAGAAACGGAAAAGGGAGAGGACCATTCAGCCTCTCCCTTTTTACTTGTCGTTTTCCGGAACTGCGTCAGCCGTAGGACAGCAGGGAGGAAAGATACATCTTCAGATACTCTTCCTCGCTGATGGGAAACCGGTTGCCGGTGATCCGGCAAAAATCCTTCACCATCTGGTCCACAATGCCGCTACCTCCAAAGCTGCGGATCTGCCCGGCGGTATCGGCCTGCATCAGGGAGACAGGCTCCCCCCGGTCCATGCGGCGGAAGGTCTCGGTGAGATGGCTGATAAACATATTGGCTTGGCTGGAAGAAAGGGAGACGCCGTACTCCCCCTCCAAAAGATCCAGCAGGACGATAATGTCCCGCCGGCCCTTGGGGGTCAGCTTTTGTACCTGGGTCAAATCGTCCAGCTTCTGAATGATCTCCGGATCCAAAGTATGACGCATACGATCCTCACCTTTCCATAACTGACCACCGCAAAATCGGTTTGGCTGACAGCTTGAAAACACTTCCCTGCATATATATTAAAAAAAAATTCCTTGCTTGTCAACGATTGAACAGGGCCCTTTTCTATGGTAAAATAGGAACAGCGGCCCATTCCCTTTTGTTTTCGCCGCTTTTTACAGAATTTAGGCGTTTTGAGAGGAAGAAGATGATGCGAAGGATACGCTACATAGTCCCTCCGGAGCGCCGGGGCTGGTCGGTAGAACAGTTTTTGCGCCATGAGGGCTTTTCCGGGCGGATGCTCACTGCCCTGCGGAAGCTTCCCCTGGGACTTCTTCTGGACGGGGAGCATATCCGCACGGTGGATCCCCTCTCCCCCGGCCAGGTGCTGGAGGTAAACCTGCCGGAAGAGGAAAAGCGGATGCCCCCCTGTGACATCCCCGTGCCGATCCTCTACGAGGACGAGGACGTAATCCTCTACAACAAACCCGCCGGGATGCCCTGCCATCAGTCGGGCGGACACATCTATGGCACCCTCTCCTCGGTGTACGCCGCACATTGCGCCAAAACCGGGACGGTAACCCCCTTCCGGGCCATCAACCGTTTGGATATGGATACTACCGGGGCGGTGGTGGCCGCCAAAAACCAGTTCGCCGCCGGAAAGCTGTGGAAGGCGGTCCGCAAACGGTACTTTGCCCTGGCGGAGGGAGAACTGCCCTTCCCACAGGGGCTCATCGACCTGCCTATCCTCCGGGAACAGCCTTTGGAGATGCGCCGGATCGTGGACCCCGACGGCCAGGAGGCCAAAACCGAGTTTCACCTTCTGGCCCAGGGGGATGGGATCTCCCTTGTGGGACTGGTCCTGCATACCGGACGGACCCACCAGATCCGGGTCCATTTCTCCCACCTGGGGCGGCCCCTCCTGGGGGACCTCTTTTACGGCGGCAGGGAGGAACCGGGACTCTCCCGACAGGCCCTCCATTGCGGCTGGGTATCCTTTCCCAACGTCCTTACAGGGGAGGAGACAGCGGTCACCGCTCCCCTTCCCCAGGATCTTCTAACGGTAATGGAGCGCCACGGCATCCGGTGGCAGGAAAAATGGCTGGCATTTCCCCCGGCGAAAGACCCTTCAAAGCTTCCCCTCTTGCTGAGGGCGACACAGTAGAAGGAGGTTCATCCTATGAAAAAATACTGCGGCATCGACCTGGGCGGCACCAACATCGCCGCCGGCATTGTGGACGAGGAATACCACATCCTGGCTTCTGTTTCCGCCCCCACCCCCAAAGGGGTGGATGGAAAGACCCTGGCTGCTGCCATTGCCAAAACGGCCCGGGAGGCCGCTGGGAAAGCAGGGACCACCATTGGGGCGCTGGACGGCGTGGGGATGGGGGCCCCGGGGTACATCGATTCGGAGCGGGGGATCAACCGCTTTTCTGGAAACCTGGGTCTCACCGACGACCCCATGGCGGAAAATCTCAGCTGGTGCCTGAACGGGGTTCCGGTACGGCTGGGAAATGACGCCAATGTAGCGGCCTATGCGGAATCCATCGCCGGAGCCTCCCGGGGAACCCGGCGGTCGGTTATGGTGACTTTAGGCACCGGCATCGGCGTAGGGGTCATCATCGACGGCAGCGACTGTGGGATGGCTGCCGAAGGTGGGCACATGGTTATCCGGGTGGACGGCCGGCCCTGCAGCTGTGGGCACCGGGGCTGTTTCGAGGCCTACGCCTCCGCCACCGCTTTGATCCTGCAGACCCGGGAGGCCATGGAAAAGCACCCGGAGAGCTTGTTGTGGCAGCTCTGCGGCGGGGATCCGGGAAGAGTCAATGGCAAGACCCCCTTTGACGGGCGGGACGCCGGAGACGCCGCTGCCACCACTGTAGTGGAGCGGTATCTGGACTACCTGGCCTTTGGCATCAGCAATCTTATCGACCTGCTGGAGCCTGACGCAGTGGTTATTGGCGGGGGGATCTGTGCCCAGGGGGACAAGCTGCTGGTGCCGCTGAAGGAGCGGTGCCGGGAGATGGTGTACCATCATCTTTTTGCGGACCGGTGCAGGTTTGCCATTGCGGAGCTGGGAAACGACGCAGGGATCATTGGGGCGGCCGGGCTGGCCATGGCGGCTAAGAAATAAAGAAGGACTGCCCCCTCCCCTGCCCTATCATACAAGTATAAAAAGACCGCCCGGAGCCTTTTGGAACTCCAGGCGGTCTTTTTACGTCTTTACGAAAAAAGGCTTACTTCCCAAACATGAGCAGCAGGAAACCAGCGGCTACTGCGGAACCGATGACGCCGGCCACGTTGGGGCCCATGGCGTGCATCAGCAGGAAGTTGGTGGGGTTGGCCTTGCGGCCCTCGGCCTGGGCCACACGGGCGGCCATGGGGACGGCGGACACGCCTGCCGCACCGATAAGGGGGTTGATCTTGCCCCCGGTGATGTAGCAAAGGAGCTTGCCCAGCAGAACGCCGCCGGCAGTGGAGAAGCAGAAAGCCATCAGGCCCAGGGCGATAATCCCCAGGGTCTGGGGCTGGAGGAAGACCAGGCCGTCGGCGGTGGCGCCAACGGTGGTGCCCAGCATAATGGTAACGATATTGCAAAGGGTGTTTTGGGCGGTGTCAGAAAGACGCTCCACACAGCCGGCCTCCCGGAAGAGGTTGCCCAGCATCAGCATCCCGATAAGGGGAGCCACAGAGGGGAGCAGCAGGACGCAGAAGACAGTGACCACGATGGGGAAGATAATCTTCTCGGTCTTGGACACCTGACGCAGCTGATCCATTTTAATCTTCCGTTCCTTCTCGGTGGTGAGCATCCTCATAATCGGAGGCTGAATCAGGGGGATGAGGGCCATGTAGGAGTAGGCCGCTACCGCAATCGGCGCCAGCAGCTCCGGGGCCAGACGGTTGGTGAGGAAGATGGCGGTGGGCCCATCTGCGCCGCCGATGATAGCAATAGCCGCCGCCTGGAGGGCGGTAAAGAGGGGCTTCCCGTCATAGGTAATGGTATTGCCCAGGAAGTTGGCCAGGGTAAAGGCCACGTAGATCCCGAACTGGGCGGCGGCCCCAAGCAGCAGGCTGATGGGATTGGCGATGAGGGGACCGAAGTCGGTCATGGCCCCTACCCCCATAAAGATGAGGCAGGGGAAGAGACTGGACTTTACCCCCATGTAGATGATCCGGAGGACACCGGAATTGTACCAGGCCAGGCCCTCGGCGGTGGCATCGTACATAAGGCCCGCCAGGGGGAGGTTGGCCAGAAGCATCCCAAAGGCGATGGGCAGGAGGAGAAGGGGCTCAAAGCCCTTCTTGATGGCCATGTACAGCAGGACAAAGGAAATTAGGATCATAACCCCCTGCTGCCAGGTCATCGCCGCAAAGCCAGACTGGGCAAAGGTCTGTGCGATGATCTCAAAAAAATTCATATTCTTTCCCTCCGTTCAGCCAGGCTTAACCCAGGACGGCGAGAACATCATCGGTGTTGACGGAACTGCCCTTGGAGACCAGCAGCTGCTTCACGGTGCCATTCTCGGGGGCTACGATGTCGTTCTCCATCTTCATGGCCTCCAGAACCAGGATCACGTCGCCGGCCTTAACTGCGGTACCCTCGGCGGCCACCACCTTCAGAACGGTGCCGGGCATGGGAGCGGTGACTTTGGTGCCGGCGGCAGGAGCCGCAGCAGCAGGGGCGGGAGCCGGCGCAGGAGCGGCGGCAGGGGCAGCCACAGGAGCGGGCGCCGCAGCAGGGGCAGGAGCCGCAGCCACAGGGGCCAGAGTGGTGCTGACGATTTCAGCCTGGGTCTCGGTCACATCGACCTCGTAGTTCTTCCCGTTCAGATTCACAACGTATTTCATGGTAATGTCCTCCTCAATCAACTTTCTTAATGGAATTGAAGCTCAGGCGGTTCATGGGGATGCCGGTCTCCTTGCTGATAATGGCCATCACGACGGCGGCGGTCTCCTCGTCGATCCCCTCCAGGATGGCGGGAGCCCCCTTGATAGAGCGGAAGGCCAGCCGGTTCAGAGGAATGCCGGTTCGGTCGCTGATAATGGCCATGATGGCGGCGGCAGTGGGCTCATCCACATTTTCCAGGGTCAACCCGGCGGGACGGACAGGCTCCGCCGGAACAGCCGCAGGAGCCGGAACCGGGGCGGCAGCCTTGGGCGCAGGGGCAGGAGCCGCGGCGGTCGGGGCTGTTTTGCCGGTGATGGATCCCAGCACCTTGGAAAGGACGATAATCATTACCGCCAGGATTGCAAGCTCCATCAGCACGACCAGCATCCCGATGCCGGAGAGAATCAGAGACTGCCCGAAGGTGAGGGTCCCCTTCTCTGTGAGCATTTGTAAGAGCATCTGTACCCCTCCTTTTTAGTCGTCGATCCGCTTGATGGTGTACTGGAAGGTACTCTTTTCCCGGGCCTCCCGTTTTTCAAAGAAGGCTTCCGCCTGGGCCGGGAAAGCGATGTAGGAGAGGACATCCTCCTCGCTGCGGGCCCGGTCCCCCAGCTCCGCCTTGGCAGCTTCAAAGCCGGGCTTCAGGGTATCGGCATAGCGGCCCTGGATCACCGGTTCGTCCCCCAGGATCTGGGCCCGGACCTCTTCGTTGATCTTGCCGGGGGCGGTGCCGTACTCCCCGCGGAGGTAGGATTTGATCTCCTTGGAGACGTTCTTGTACCGTTGGCCGGCCAGGACGTTGGCGGTGGCCTGAACGCCCACCATCTGGCTCATGGGGGTGACAAGGGGAGGATACCCCAGGTCTTCCCGGACACGGGGGGTCTCGGCCAGCACTTCGGGGAGCTTATCCAGCTTGTTCTGGGCGGTAAGCTGGGCAACCAGATTCGAGAGCATCCCGCCGGGGACCTGGTAGATCAGGGCCTTGCTGTCGGTGGTCATCACCACCGGGTTCAGCTGGCCGCTCTTCAGGTACTCGGCCTGGATGGGCTTAAAGAAATCGTTGATCTTCTTGAGAACAGCCTCGTCCACATCAACCTCAAATCCGGCGGACTTCATCATGTAGACCAGGGTCTCGGTTGGGGGCTGGCTGGTGCCGCCGGAGAAGCTGGAGATGGCGGTATCCAGGACGTCGGCGCCGGCTTCCGCCGCCTTCATCAGGGTGGCAATGCCCAGGCCGGTGGTGCAGTGGGTGTGGACCACCACAGGAAGCTTCACTTCTGCCTTGATGGCCTTGACCAGATCGAAGACCTCGGTGGGGCCCATGATGCCGGCCATGTCCTTGATGGTGATGGTCTGAACGCCCTGGGCCTTCATCTGGGAGGCCACCTTGACGTAATTTTCCAGGTTATGGATGGGGCTGATGGTGTAGCAGATGGCGCCGGAGGCGATAGCCCCCCGCTTGAGGGTCTCGTCTACCGCGACCTTGATGTTCTCCACATCGTTAAGGGCGTCAAAGATGCGGATGATGTCCATTCCGTTCTCCACCGACTTCTGTACGAACTTGCGTACTACGTCGTCGGGATAATGACGGTAGCCCAGGAGATTCTGCCCCCGGAGCAGCATCTGAAGCTTGGTATTGGGGCAGGCGGCCCGGATCTTCCGCAGACGCTCCCAGGGATCCTCGTCCAGGTAACGAAGGCAGGAATCGAAGGTCGCCCCGCCCCAGCACTCCAGGGAGTAGTACCCGGCCTTGTCCAGTTCGCCAAGAATGGGCTCAAACTTTGCGAAGGGCAGGCGGGTGGCGATGAGGGACTGGTTCGCGTCCCGGAGGACGGTTTCTGTGAATCCAATTTTCATACATACACCTCCATATATTGATAGGAAAACCAAATTTCACCCACTATATCTTAACGCAACGGAGCGCCATTTTCAAGCCTTTTCTTTCCCTTGGCAACGGGGAAATGATAATTTTTGGGAGTTTTAGCAGTTTCACCTAATTTTTCGTTCATTTTCAGGCAATTTTACAGGCTGTCCTGTTGGATGGCGGCCATGTTGCACCCGGTTGCGCTATTGTCACGTAAAAGTGCTGGCAAAAGAGGGCCGTTGGGGGTAAAATGGGTGCATCAAAACAAAGGAGGTTTTGGTCATGACATTTGGAGAAAAACTGCTGCGGCTCCGCAAGGAGGGGGGACTCTCCCAGGAGGAGTTGGCGGAACGGCTCTCGGTGAGCCGTCAGGCGGTGTCCCGGTGGGAGAACGAGGGCATCCTCCCCGACTGCGGCAACCTGCTGGAGATCAGCAAACTGTTCGGGGTGAGCGCCGACTACCTGCTCCACGACGACTACCAAAGCGATGGGGATCTCCCCGCCGTCCGCACGGTAAAGGCCCGGCTGGAGGGAGAAAAGGAGCGCCAGGGGGTACTGCTCTTCCTGGGCGGCCTCCATGCCGTCTTTCTGCTCCTGGCTATGGGGGCCTGGGCTGCCTGGCAACTCCTCTTCCCTGTGATCCTCTGCGCCGCAGCCAGCCTGGGGGACATCCTCTTTGCGGAGGCCTGGTTCCGAAGCGGCAAGGCCCCAGCAGAGGAGGTCCCCGGCCTGCGCCGGAGATACTACCGCCTGGGGGTGTGGTTCTTCGCCTGGTTCCCGGTGCGGTTGCTTTGCATAGGGATGCTCCATTACTGGCCCCAGCCTATCAACACCTTCCTCGTTGACGTCATCACCGTCTGCGTCTGGCTGCTGTCCTGCGGCTGGGCGTGGTGGCTGACACGGAAAAAATAAAAGAGCCCCGCCCCTGAGATTCCTCTCTGGGGGCGGGGCCTTGTTTATAACGCCTTATCCCCGGCGCAGGTAGGCCAGGATGGGCCTGCAGACGGCGGTTGCCAGGATGCCGGCAGCGATGGTCTCGGCGATGCAGTTTAGGCTGGCGATGGTGACGAAGACGTCCCGGAGGGGCATGGCGTTAAAGAAAAGCCACATGGAACCCAGCACCATCAGGCTGTGGAGGACGGTGGCGAAGATCGCCGCCAGGGCGATGGCCAGGGTCTCCTTGGTAATGCCCTTTAGGAGCCGGAACAGGAGGGCGGCCAGCACCCCCAGCAGGATCCGGGGCAGGACGCACATCACCAGGGACTGGACCGGCACCCCGCTGAGAAAGGGCGAAAAGAGCATATCCGCTGGGCTGGCGGCGAAGAAGGTGGCCTTGATCATGGACAGGATACCAAAGGCCCCGCCCAAGATCCCGCCCTTGGCGGGCCCCATAAGGACGGCCCCGATGATGACGGGAATGTGCAGAATGGTAATGGCAATGGGCGGGATCATGATGAATCCCAGGGGGGTGAAGGCCAACACCGCCTCCAGGGCGATGAGGAGTGAGAGCTGTACCAGCTCCCGGGTCTTGCCGACGTGTTTGGACATGAAAATTCCTCCTTGCTGCTGCTCCGTTCCGGACGGATGCAGCGCAGTTTATTTATGGAAACGCCCCGGGCGGGGCATTTTCATCCCAAGGATCGGTATTCGGTTTTCAGTAGTCTAACAGGGCCGCTGCATACTGTTCTGGCAGGATGGTCCGAGAACGGTACTCCTCCCGAAAAGCGCTTTCCCCCATCCGGTAAAGATCCATCCGCCAGGCGTATCGATCCTCTGCGGAAAGGGCGGAAAAATCATCAAGCAGTTCCACCGGACACTACCTTGCGTTCTTGCGGTAAAGATCCAGCAGGCCGTCCAGGACCAGGCTGTCGTCCAGGATGACCTTGGTGTGGCAGTGAGGCACAATGGCGGGAGCGATGCCGCCGCAGGCCACCACGGTGGTCTCCTTGCCCAACGATTCCCAATACCGCTGGATCATGCCATCCAGCATACTGGCGGCCCCCAGGATGGTGCCGGATTTCATGCAGTCGATGGTGTTGGTGCCGATGACCTGCTTCACTGGGCTGTCCAGGCTGATGTGGGGCAGCTGTGCGGTGTCGCTGGCCAGGGCCCGCAGGGAGATCCCCACCCCTGCCAGGATAGCTCCGCCCAGGAAACAGCGGTTCTCATCCACCACCATCAGCTTGGTGGCGGTGCCCAGGTCCGCCACGATGGCGGGGAGGGGGTACTTGACCATGGCCCCCACGGCGGCGGCCAGGAGGTCGGCCCCCAGCTCCTTGGGGTTGTCGATGCGGATGTTGAGGCCGGTCTTCATCCCCGCCCCCACCAGCATGGGCTCCACCCCGGGGCAGAGGAGGGTCACCGCCTGGCAGAGGGCGGTGGAAAGGGGGGGCACCACCGAGGAGACGATGGCCCCCTCCACGGTGGGGAGATCCACCCGGTAGAGGGCCAGGATGTCCCCCAGGGTGGCGGCGTACTCGTAGGAGGTCCGGGAGGGGTCGGTGCTGAGGCGGACCGAAAACCGGAGCTTTTCCTCCTGGTAGCCCCCCACCACGATGTTGGTATTGCCGATGTCCACAGCCAGGATCACGGCGGCTCTCTCCTTTCCCTGCCGGCCTGCGGCCGGGTCGTTCTGGATATTCCAGGATGAAGTTTAGCGCAAAACGGGGCGGTTGTCAATACAAAAATCTCCCGTCACAACAAGGAATGGACCGGAACGGGAAAGGCCGCTGTTCCGGTCAGAACAGATCGCTGTGGGTCCCTGTCCGGGAAAGGAGCAGGAGCAGCTCCTTTTCCCTGATCTGATAAACGAGCAGCCAGTCCGGGGCGATGTGGCATTCCCGAAAGCCGCCGTAGTCTCCGGTCAGCTGGTGGTCCCGATACTTTGGGGCCAGGGTCTCCCCTGCCGCCAGGCGGTCGATCACCTCTTCCAAGAGGGCCATATCACACCCCCGGCGCCGGAGCAGCTTCAGGTCCTTTCGGAACCGGTTGGAGGGCACGATCTCAAGCATCGGGGGAGTCCTCCGTGTCCTGGAGCAGCTGGGAGAAGGTGGCGTAACGCTTGTACTTTCCCGGGTCCCGGGCCATCTCCCCCGCCTCCATCATGGCGGCAACGGTGTCCCGGTTGGGGACCTCCCTTTGGATGGCAAAGGGGATGGCGTTTTCCCGCACCGCCTGGCGGAGAAAGATGTTGACGGCGGTGGAGAGGTCCATCCCGAAATCGGCGAAAAGCTCCTGGGCCTTCACCTTGATGTCGGCGTCGATGGAAATGCTGGCGGAAATCTTAGCCATGGGGCAAAACTCCTTTCTTATTATAGAATATACCAATATTGGTAAATTGTCAACAGATAATAGCATATCCAAGGTATCCCCTTTCCTTTCCGCTTTTGAGAAATTTTCGGGGATTTTATTGTCAAGACCGCCCTCTATGGGGTATAATGAATTAGTTACTTGAAAGGGAGGGCGTTCCTATGAAAAACAGCATCCAGATCCCCGAAGGGGTCAAGCATATCCACTGTATCGGGGTGGGGGGCTCCGGGATGTTCCCCATCGTCCAGATCCTTCTTTCCCAGGGGTATCACATCTCCGGCAGCGACAACAACGAGAGCGACATCCTGGCCATGGAGCGTGGTCTTGGGGTAAAAGTCACTCTGGGTCATGCCCCGGAAAACCTTGCCGGGGCCGATCTGGTCCTCTACTCCGCCGCCATCATGGAGGACAACCCGGAGCTCATGGCCGCCAGAGAGCGGGGGCTCCCCCTTTGGGAGCGGGCACGGATGCTGGGGGCCCTCTCCAGCCACTACCCGGAGGCGGTGGGGATCTGCGGCACCCATGGAAAGACCACAGTAACTTCCATGCTCACCCAGATCCTTTACGGGGCCGGAAAGGATCCCTCCGCTGTCATCGGGGGGAAGCTGCGGGCCATCGGCGGCTATGGACGGGCCGGAAAAAGCGGTCTTTTTGTCTACGAAGCCTGTGAGTTCCGGGATACCTTCCTCTCTACTTACCCGGACACCGCTGTGGTCCTGAACATCGACGACGACCATTTGGACTACTTTGGCACCGTGGAAAACGCCATGAAGTCCTTTACCAAGTTTGCCGGGATGGCCCGCCGGGTCCTCTACAACGGGGAGGACGAAAATACCGTCCGGGCCATGGAGGCGGCCCCGGTCCCCCAAAAGCTCACCTTCGGCCGGAGGCCGGGAAACGACTTTTGGGCCGCCGGCCTTGAAAAGAAGGATGGGCTCTGCCGTAGCTTCACCCTGATGCACCGGGAAGAAGCCCTCTGCCAGCTTACCATTCACGTCCCGGGGGAACACAATGTCCTCAACGCCGTAGCCGCCGCCGCTGCCGCCTGGCTGCTGGGAACCAGCCCGGAGGACATCGCCAAAAACCTGGCGGAATTTACCGGGGCGGGGAGGCGCTTCGAGGTCCTGGGCAAGGTCCGGGGCTTCACCGTTGTGGACGACTACGCCCACCATCCCGCCGAGCTGGCCGCCACCCTTCGGGCCGCCAAGGAGCTGGGGTTCCGGCAGGTGTGGGCGGTGTTCCAGCCCTTCACCTTCTCCCGGACCTACCTCCTGCTGGAGGAGTTTGTCCAGGCCCTGTCCATTGCCGATCAGGTGGTTCTCAGCCCCATCATGGGGTCCCGGGAAAAGAACCAGTGGGGGATCCGCAGTGAAGATCTGGGCGAAAAGATCCCGGGGTGCGTCTGTCTGCCGGGGTTCCGGGAGATGGCGGACTTTGTGCTGGAGAACGCCAAGGAGGGGGATCTGGTCATCACCCTGGGGTGCGGGGATGTGTATAAGTGCGCCAGAATGATCCTGGCGGGTTAAACGGAGGGACTGTCTATGCGTAAAAGGAGTTATCGTTACCGCCCCAGCAAGGTCCAAAGCATCATCGGGATTGTAGCAGGCGGACTGTTCGTTCTTATTGGGCTGTTCGTCGTCATCCCCACCTTTGGGCTGTTCGGGGTGATCTGGACACTGTTTGCGGTGGGCATTACCGCTGGCAACGCCTACGCCGCCTTCTCCGGGAAGGGGTACGGCTCCTGGGAGATGACCGAGGACGGCTCTCCGGCGGAGGCGGAAAGCGGCCTGGATTTTGAGGAAAGGCTGCAAAAGCTCCAGCGGCTCTACGACCAGCGGCTCATCACCCGGGACGAGTACGACAAAAAGCGTACAGAGATCCTAGCTGAAAAGTGGTAAGACAGGCCAGCGGCCCACACCCTGCTCGGGCCCAACGGCCCTTAACCTTGTATTTAACAAAAGGTACTGCCTGAAGTTCTAGGCAGTACGTGACCAAACGGGACTTAGAAGCTGTATTCATAACCGGGGGATGCCAGATGGGCGAGGGATTTTCTGTCCTGCAAGGCACAAAAACGTTTATGGCTTACAAGTTTTTTGTAACGCAGCAGGGTGGAAAAAGACCCGGCCAGATAGCGTCATACGGTTGTGAATACCGCTTCTTAGGTCTATTTGGCCTTGATTTTTGGGGATTTTCGGAAAAGGAGACATTGGATGAACACACCTGGAGAGATTGCAAAAAACTACCTGGCGGTGGGCAAGGCCAAGGCCCAGCTCCCTTTGGGAAAGATGTTCTTGCTGGCAGTGCTGGCAGGAGCCTACATCGCTTTGGCGGGACTGGGAGCCTCGGTGGCCTCCGCCGGGGCCGAAAGTGCCGGAGCGGGCCGCCTCCTCAGCGCCTGCGTTTTCCCCGCCGGGCTGACCATGGTTCTGCTGGCAGGGAGCGAGCTGTTCACCGGCAACTGCCTTATCCTGATCCCTGTTCTTCACCGGGAGGTCTCCCCTGCCGCCTTTGTCCGGAATCTTGTGGTGGTCTACCTGGGCAACACCCTGGGGGGCATTCTGGTGGCCGCCGGGGCGGTGTACAGCCGCATCTTTGACCTTTTCGGCGGCGGGATGGCCGCAGGGGCCATTTCCACCGCCGCCGCCAAGTGCGCCCTGCCCTTCGGAATCGCTTTCCTCCGGGGGATCTTCTGCAACCTGCTGGTCTGTTTGGCGGTCTGGATGGCTATGGCCGCCAAGGACGCTGCCGGCAAGGTGGCCGCCCTCTTCTTCCCCATCTTCCTCTTTGTACTCTGCGGCTTCGAGCATTGCGTGGCCAACCTCTACTACATCCCCGCCGGGCTGCTGGCCCTGGGGGATCCCGCCTGGGCCGCCTTGGCCGGGGACGTTTCCGCCCTCACCTGGGGGAACTTTCTCTTCGGGAACCTTCTGCCGGTAACCCTGGGAAATCTCTTGGGGGGAATGATCCTCGCCTGGGCCTACTGGGCGGTGTATCTGAAGGAAAAGAAATGACGTCTCCTTTAAGGAAAGCGTTGCTGGGATATAACTTCCGCGATTTTTACAAGATCATATTGATATGACAGGCGCGCTGTACTACGATCGGCTCTACAAATTCCAGTTTGGAGGTGTTTATGCGTATGGAGAAGAAAGCTAGACGGTCTGGAATGGACCC
>CAJUFK010000063.1 GCA_910585535.1 uncultured Angelakisella sp.
TGGTCGTGGCTGAGGATGGATCCCCCCACAATGGGCAGGTCGGCGTTGCTCCCCACAAAGTAGTGGGGGAACTGGGTCACAAAGTCCAGCTCCTTCCGAAAGGTGGACCGGTCGATCTTCATGGGGATATGTTCCCCGTTAAAAAGGATGCAGTGTTCGTTGTAGTAGACATAGGGGGAATACTGGAAGAACCAGTCCTGGCCGTCGATGGTCACCGGGATTGCCCGGAGGTTCTGCCGGGCGGGATGGTTCAAGCGGCCTGCGTAGCCTTCGTTTTCCCGGCAAAGCTGGCACTTGGGGTATCCGCTTTGGGGGGCCGCCTTGGCGGCGGCGATGGCTCGGGGATCCTTTTCCGGCTTGGAAAGGTTGATGGTAATGTCCAGCTCTCCGTAGGGAGTGGAGGCCACCCATTTGACATCCCGGGCGATGCGGTCCCGTCGGATGTAGTTGGTATCCTGGCTGAAATCGTAGTACCAGCCGGTGGCCTCCTCCGGAGCGACAGCGTACCGGTCCCGGAACCACCGGATGACCTGGGAGGGCCGGGGGGTCAGCAAGCCTATCAGAAGGGTGTCAAAAAGATCCCGGCTGGTGATGTCCGCTCCACAAAGGCCCTGTTCCACGGCGTGATCCGTCAGGCGGTCCAAAAGGTCCGCCAGGGGGGCGGCGGCCGGCTGTCCCCCTTCTGCAAACTCATCGGCCTTTAGGGCGGCCAGCAGGCAGTTTACCGCCCAGGTGCGGTCCTCCGGGCAGATGAGATCTTTCCGGACGGCGTAGTCCGCCAGAGCGTCGATGGTGCGGGAAAGCTCTTGGTTCGTCATATTGCGGTACCTCCTTTATCCGATCTGCACCCCGCCCACCGGGCGGATAGTGACCACATGGCAGCTTCCCGCACCCAGAACGGCTTCCATCCCGGCCCGGAAGGCCTCCAGCCTTTCCAGGGGGACAAAGGCCTGGGCGGTACCGCCAAAGCCGCCGCCGTGGACCCGGACAGCCCCCTCCCCTTCCAGGAGGCGTTCCGCCAAGGCGATGGTAAGGAGCAGCTCCTGCTTTTGGGTCTGGCCGGCAGGCACCACGTTTTGGAGATAAAGGGCGGAGGAGCGCCCCGACTCCCGAACCAGCCGGAGAAACCTGGGAAGGTCCCCCTTCCGAAGGGCCTGGGCCTCTTCCCCGGCCCGGCGGTTTTCGGCGTAGACATGGAAGGCCCGGAGGACGGCCCGGTCCCCGGCGGCGGCCCGTACCTTGGGAAGAGCGGCCAGGAAGTCCTCCTCCGGGATCTCCCGAAGGACCTTTTTGCCGAAGCAGGCGCAGACGGCGGCCAGCTCTTTGGTGATGGCGGCGTACTCCTC
This sequence comes from uncultured Angelakisella sp., assembly GCA_910585535.1. Lineage (GTDB taxonomy): Bacteria > Bacillota > Clostridia > Oscillospirales > Ruminococcaceae > Angelakisella. The sequence goes on from CAJUFK010000063.1 coordinate 1,347, forward strand.
TGTCAGGTCGGCGTGATCCGCTCCGGAATCCAGGATGCAAAGGGCATAGCCCCCGGCGGCCAAATCCAGGGCGATGGCCTCCACCACCGGCTTGGCGGTGTCGGCAAAGTCGATGGCCACCACCCCTCCCACCGAGGAGGCGGTCTGATCCATCAGGCCGCAGGGTTTGCCGAAGTAGACATTTTCGGCATACTGGCCGATTTGGGCGATCTCCACCGGGGTCCGTTTCCCATCCCAGAAGAGGTGGTCCAGGATGGTGCCCACCAGCACCTCAAAGGCGGCGGAGGAGCTGAGGCCGCTCCCCCCGGGCACCGAGGAGATCAAAGCGGCGTCCAGTCCCAGATCCCCCAAGGGACAGCCCAACTGGGCCATCCGGGCGGCCACCCCCCGGATCAGGGCGGCGGAGGTATTCTCCTCCTCCTTCTTTGGCTCCAGCTCCCGGAGGTCCACCACAATCATGGGGTATCCCTCCGACCAGAACCGGACCACGCCGGTGTGGTTCACTGCGGCGGCGGCCAGAATGTCCAGGTCCACCCCGGCGGCCAGCACCCGGCCCCGCTGGTGGTCGGTGTGGTTGCCCCCCAGCTCGGTGCGCCCCGGGGCGCTGAACAGGGCCTCCGGCGCTGTTCCGAAGGCGGTCTCAAAGGCGGCCATCACCCTATGGCACCTGGCCCTGGCTTCTTCCAGACCGGCCCCGTACAGCAAGCCCAGGGTCTCGTCCAGCTCCCCCCGGTCCAGCCGGGCTTTCAGTTCCAATTCCATCCCTTGCTACTCCCCTTCCTCTGCCTCTTATCTTTTTCCAGGCCGCATCCGCTGGGCCTGGGGGTACTCTTCCATGCACATCAAAAACAGCAGTTCCAGGTCATCCTTGTGATCCTCATCCCGCTCCTTGTAGTCCAGCTTTTTCAGCAGCAGCCACTGAAAGGATTCGGGGTCCTCGGTAAAGGCCTTTTGCAGCTCCCGGTTGGGCCAGGAGCCGAGCTTCAGCTGGAACAGGGTGCCGTTGTAGTCGGCCTTGGCGTCCTCCGAAACGGCGATCCACATCTGATCGCCGCTTCGCCAGCAAACGACACCCATCTCCGGTTTTCGCTGGTCATACTGGACCCGAAGGGCTTTTTTTGCTTCTCTATCCATCCCAAAAGCCTTCTTTCTATACGATGGGTATAAGATCAATCCTTTAATACGAATCCGTAGGGCAGCAGCTCCCCCAGAGTGAGAACCTTCCGCTCCCCTCCGGCGTTTTCCAAAAGCACAAGGAAATCGTCCGGATCGCAGAACTCCGCCAGAACCTGGCGGCAGACCCCGCAGGGGTAAGCAAAACCGTCTCCCCCCGCCGGGGAGCCGTCGGCAAACCTGCCCACCACGGCAATGGCGGCGAAGTCCCGGTCCCCCTGAGCCACCGCAGAAAAGACAGCGGTACGCTCGGCGCAGTTGGTGGGACCGTAGGCGCTGTTTTCAATGTTGCAGCCAGGGTAAATCTTTCCCTCCTTGGTGAGGAGGGCCGCCCCCACCCGGAAACCGGAATAGGGGACATAAGCGTTTTGGGCGGCTTCCCAAGCCCGGGGGATCAGGGTATCCAGCAGTTTTTCTCTCTCCATAGTGGGCTCCCTTCCTTGTTTTTTCTCAATTATAGCACAAAAAGGAAAGCCACGCCACCATTTTCCAGGGGGTTCGGGGAAGTTCCCGAAACAGCAGAATATCCTTTTTGCGGCCAAAGGCATAGGATAGGAGGAATGACAAACGTTAGGAGGTCCTGGCCATGCCTGTCTACCACTACTCCCGCCCCAATCCCGCCCCGGGGAGCCGTTCCCAGCCGGAGAGAAGGACCCCTCGGCCCGCCGCCATCCTTCCGGGACCGTCTGCCGAAGAGACGGAAAAGGTCCTGCCGTCTCCTGTCCCCCAAGACCATCCCGGCCCCATAGGCCCCCGCGGGGAGAAGGGCGAGCCCGGTCCCATAGGCCCCCGCGGAGAGAGAGGCGAACCCGGTCCCGCAGGCCCCCCTGGAATGCGGGGCGAGCCTGGCCCCAGGGGCGAGCCTGGGCCCCGGGGGCCGGCCGGTCCCCCAGGAGGTGCCGGCGGGGACACCATCACCATTGGGCGGACCTTTTCCGGGGCGGCGGGAACGCCCCCGGCAGTGATCGACCGCACCGGGGGGCCCCATCACCTTCTGGACTTTATCCTCCCCGGACGGGAGCGGCAGAGCTGGGCAAGCTTCCGGGTCACCGGACGGGCCGGCGGCAGCGGTTCCCCGCTTCTCCTGGGGAGCCCCCGGCAGGGGGGCGGCAGAATCGCTCTCACCCCCGATCACACCGCCCTGGCCCTGGAAAAAGGGCGGCTGTGGCTGGTCTCTTTTCTCCTCACCGCCCAAGGCACGGAAACCATAGACAGCTTCGCCGACCACTTTTTCACCGTCATCCCCGTGGTAAACGGAAGCCCCTGTCCCCCCCTGTCCGCCCGGGGGCTCCTCTCCGGAGAGGGGGCCGGGGATTCGGCTTCGGTCTCCGCCCTCTTCCTTCTTCCCGCAGAGGAGGGGCTTACCCTTTCCTTCCTGGGGGAAGTCTCCGCCGGAGAACTCTCCACCGTGGAGGGGGCCGTCTTCCTCCTTTCCGCCGGGGAACTCTGACGCCGGCCGGTGCATATCCTATGACAGGGCACCTTTTGCGCCCCCTACTTTAATAAAAACTGGAGTGACTTCCTTATGCCTACCCCCCTGAACAACCAGGCCAGCATCCGGTACAGTTACAACAATAACACCGGCACCGGCAGCGCCAACTCCAACACCGTTACCACAAACCTGTTGGACCAGTACACCCTGGCAGCGGCTAAGACTCCCCTTGCCTCTACCTTCCGCCCTGGGGAAAACACAGCCTTTGTCCTCCGCCTGGAGAACAGCGGCAGCGGTGACCTGCACAATGTCACCATCACTGACAATCTGGGCGGCGGCGCCGCCAACGCCCCCCTCCTGTACAACCAGGATTCCCTTCGGGCCTATGTAAACGGCGTCTTGGTGCCGGTGGTTCCCTCCGTCACCGGCGGGGTCCTCACCGCTGCCCTTCCCGGTGTGCTTCCCTCCGGCGGAGTGGCCATTCTGGTCTACACCGCCCAGGTTCGCCCCAATCTGGACCTGACCGTCCAGAGCATCACCAACACTGCAAACATCACCGCCAACGGCGGATCCGCGGCAGGCCCGGCGGTGGTGGTCACCCCCGCTCCCACTGCCGTTCTCCTTCGGGAGGCCTACGCTGACGTCGCCCTCTACAAGGAGGCCGACAAGCAGAATGTCATGGCGGGAGACCCCTTGACATACACCTTTACCCTTACCAACAACGGCAACCAGGCGGCGGACGGCGTGACCCTTACCGACACCCTTCCCGCCGGTTTCGCAGTGACCCAGGTGGAAGTGACCACCGGCGGCGCTACCACCGTGCTGCCCGCCAGCGATTATACCATCGACGCCACCACCAATACCATCACAATCCCCGCCCCCTCCGGCCCTTCCATCACGGTTCCCGCCGCCACCAGCACCGCCCCCGGCATTACAACGGTGGCTGTAACCGGAACGGTCACCGGAGTCCCCCAGACCACCTGAGCCATCTTCTTTTTCCTCCTTTGTTCAGGGCCCGCTCTCCGTTGCTTCGGAGGGCGGGCCCTTTTGCGCGCCCCTATTGCGGACAGAAGGCGCCGTTATTGTCTTTCTGCCATGGTGTCCGCCAGGGTCCGCAGCTCGTCCAGGGTCTTTGGCTTCAGGTCGCACATAATGATGGAGTGCTGGACCAGGGGGGAAAGGGTTTGGAAAAACTCATCCATTTCCCGGTTTTCAAAGCTGTACATCATCGCTCACCTTCTTTCGGAAATTTTGCCTTCCACGCCGCCTCCTTTACCTGGGAGGGCGCGGAGTGGTAATAGATCTCGCTGTTGTCGTCCTCCCCCAGCAGGGCGGCGGCGGGGCCCTGCCGCTGCCGGTCTTTGTCGGTCAGCCGGGCGATGACCTCCGGGGCCATGGTGTTGGCCTGGATCAGCTTCAGCTGGGTCTCCTCCGGCAGGGACCGGAACAGCTCCCGGCTTCTGGGTTCGCTTTCCAGCTGGGCCAAAAGCTCCACCGGATAAGAACTCCCCAGTGGGTTGGGCTGGTGCCCCGCCAGAGGATAGTCGTCAGGTTTTTTCATCATCCATTCACCTCGTCCATAGCTTGCCCGGAAACAAATAAAAAAACGCCGGGAGTTTTTCCCCGGCGCTTTTCGATTCAGCGGCCACGAAGCCCCAAAAAACTGAAAACCACGGCACAGACGCCGCAGACGGCGGCGGTGATGCCCAGCACAAGGCCGCAGATGGAAAATCCCTTCACAAAATCCCTCCTTTCCGAATTCAAAGCGAACCTCTGTCTGTATTGTATCATGTTTTTTCCTGGAAGAAAAGTGTTTTTCATTCGGATGCAGGAAATCCATCATTTTCCCTGAAAAAACGTCCACTGCGAATGGAAAAAATCATAGTCCACAGCAAGATTTTATGAAAAATTCATAGTTTTCTTCGTCAAAATATGGTACAATAGAGAAAGCTTATGTAAGGTAAACAAATTAAGGAGATATGCCCCTATGGTGGAACAGATTATCAATATCGAGCGGATGGAACACGCTCTCACCCTCTTCGGGAGCCGGGACGAAAACATCCGTCAACTGGAACAGACCTACGGCGTTACGGTGGTGTTTCGGGGTACCGACATCAAGGTCAGCGGTGAAGCCGAGGCGGTGATGAACGCCGCCCGGTGCATCGAGGGCCTTCTCACCATGGTGGAACAAGGGGAGGAACTTACCAGCCAAAACATCCGCTACGTGGCCTCCCTGGTGGAGGAGGGCAAGGAGCAGGAAATCCAGGGTCTCAACCGGGACGTCATCTGCATCACCGCCAAGGGCAAGCCCCTAAAGGCCCGGACTTTGGGCCAGCAGCGGTACGTGGACGCTATCCGCCAGAACACCATCACCTTCGGCATCGGACCTGCCGGCACAGGCAAGACCTACCTGGCGGTGGCCATGGCGGTAAAGGCCTTCCGGGCCCATGAGGTAAACCGCATCGTCCTCACCCGCCCGGCTGTGGAGGCAGGGGAAAAGCTGGGCTTTCTGCCCGGCGACCTGCAAAACAAGGTGGATCCCTACCTGCGTCCCCTTTATGACGCCCTTTTTGATATGCTGGGGGCGGAGAACTTCCAGAAGTACCAGGAGCGGGGAAACATCGAGGTGGCCCCCCTGGCCTATATGCGGGGGCGCACCCTGGACGACAGCTTCATTATCCTGGACGAGGCCCAAAACACCACCCCGGAACAAATGAAGATGTTCCTCACCCGTCTGGGTGCAAACTCCAAGGCGGTTATCACCGGGGACATCACCCAGATAGACCTCCCCGACGCCCGGCGCAGCGGCCTGGTGGAGGCGGCCAAGATCCTCCGTGGGGTGGAGGACATCGCCATCCTGCAGTTTACCGAAAAGGATGTGGTCCGCCACAAGCTGGTCCAGGACATCATCCGGGCCTATGAGAAGTATTACAGCGACAGCCGCCGGGGAAACGTCAAGGGCCCCTTCCGGCGGGAAGACCACAGAGATTCCAGGTGACCAAACGGCCATCTGAAAAAGAAAGAAAGCATTCAACAGAAGGGGGTAGCAGGAAGTGGATAAGGTAAAGGTACACATCACCAACCGGCAGAAGGAGGTAAAGATCCCTTCAGGGATCCGGCTGCTCATCCGCCGCTGCTGCAACGCAGTCCTCCAGATGGAGGACTTTAAGGGCAGCGTGGAGGTAAGCGTCAGCTTCCTCAACAACGCCCAAATCCAGGAGCTGAACCGGGACCACCGGGGGAAGGACATCCCCACCGACGTTCTCTCCTTTCCCATGGGGGAAAACGGAGTTTACGACATCAACATGGAGACCGGGGCCAGCGTCTTGGGGGATATTGTCATTTCGGTGGAAAAGGCGGTAGCCCAGGCGGACCTGTACGGTCACACCCTGCAACGGGAGATCGGCTTTTTGACGGTCCACTCCATGCTCCACCTTTTGGGCTATGACCACGAGGCCGGGGGCCTTCCCGCCGCCCTGATGCGGGAAAAAGAGGAGGAGGTGCTGGAGAAGCTGGGCCTTACCCGGGATGTCTCCTACACCGTCCCCAGGCCCTAAGCCCAACGCCGCCCCGTCAAGGCCGGCATACTATTTGCCCGGGCAAAGCGTCCGGAGGATACATAAAGGAAGGATCGCCATGAACGCACAGCCCGAGACACGCACCGCCTTTATCGCCCTGGTGGGCAAGCCCAACGCCGGCAAAAGCAGTCTTCTGAACCGTCTGGTTGGGGAAAAGGTGGCCATTGTCACCCAAAAGCCCCAGACCACCCGCACCCGGATCACCGGGGTGCTGACCAAGGAGGAGACCCAGCTGGTGTTTATCGACACCCCGGGGCTGCTCAAGGCAAAGGACGCCCTGGGGCGGTACATGGTCAAGCAGGTAAACGACTCGGTGGCCGACGTGGACCTGGCCGTTCTGGTGGCAGAGCCGGGGCCGGAGCTTTCCAAGGCCGATGAGGAGCTGATCGGGAACTTCCGCCGGCTCCGTCTCCCTGCCGTCGCCGTGGTAAACAAGGTGGACACGGTGGAGCGAAAGGAGACCATCCTGCCCAAGCTGGCCGCCCTGGGGGCCGCCTACGACTTCCAGCACATCATCCCCATCAGCGCGCTGACCGGAGAGGGTGTGGAGGAACTGCTGGGGGTCCTTCTGGACCGTGCGGAACCGGGGGTCCATTTCTTTCCCGACGACGCCCTTACCGACCAGCCGGAGCGGGTCATCTGCGCCGAACTCATCCGGGAGAAGCTGCTTCTCCATATGCGGGAGGAGATCCCCCACGGGGTCGCCGTGGTGGTAGAGGAGATGAAGGACCGCCCCCGGGACGGGGAGCCCATGGTAGATATTTCGGCTATGATCTACTGTGAACGGGACGGCCACAAGGGGATGATTATTGGCAAAGGCGGACAGATGCTCAAGGTCATTGCCACTGAGGCCCGTCAGGACATGGAGAGTTTTCTGGGGGCAAAGGTCAATCTTCAGTGCCGGGTAAAGACCCGGGAAGCGTGGAAAAACAGCGAGGTTCAGCTGCGGAATTTGGGGTTCCGCTAAGGGGGAGGTTTCTAGGATGCTTCAGCTATGGGCGACTGTTACAACTGCCATCAACACTGCTCTTGCCGTGGCGGGGCTGGGAGTCGCGGGATATGCGATTTCGGCCAAGCCGGGGATGATCCTTTTTTACTATGCGGTGGCGTTTATTTGTATTGTGGGAGCTGTTGCAGGTTTTGTAAATATGTGGTTTTTGAACCAAGCCATTCGGCGGTATGAGGAGAAGAACCGTCCTGTTCGGGAGGAACGGGAGCGGAAGAGGGCGGAACGCGCTGCCAAACGGGCGGAAAAGGAGGCGGCAAGGGCCGCCGCCAGGGCCGAACAGGAGGCTGCGGAGCAGGCGGCGCTTCAGCAAAGGGCATTGGAGGAAGCAGAGGCTGCTTCCGATGCGGACGAGCCTGCCGAAGTTGAAGCCTCTACAGAGGAAGTGTAAGGCTCCAGGCAGGGCCCGGGATAGCCACAAGGTAAAGGCCGCAGGCGGACCCTCCCCGGCGCCCTGCGCCTAACGGTTGTGCCGGGGCTTAGCCGGTATTCCCCACTGCGGCGGGGAACGAGTCGCTTCGCGACTAGGTCTGCGGGCCGGGGACGACGCACGGCGGCGGAAAATTGGAGTGAATCCTCGTTTCAATTTCTAGGTCCTTATTCGGTGGCTGTCAAGTCAAAATTTCTGGAAATCGCACCGGTGATTCCCTCTGATAACCCTTCTCCCCTTGCACAAACTGTATGGCAGAGGCTTCTTCTAATAAGACCAAAGCCAGGACAGGAGGCGCAAGGATGACCGAACGGGAACGGAGCTGCTGGGAACAGTTTTGCAGGACCGGTTTGATTTCCGACTATTTGGAGTACCGGGGGGCGGTGGCTTGCGGCCAGCGCTCCTCCCAGGAGGGAACAGAGGATGCAGCTTGGAACCAGGGCGGTGGTGCTTTCGGCCAAAAGCCTGGAGGAACATGACCGCTTGGTGGTGCTTCTTACCCAGGACCTGGGAGTGGTCACCGCCTACGCTAAGGGGGCCCGCCGCCAAAAGGGGACGATGGCTTCCGCCACCGAACAGCTTTCCTACTCCGCCTTTCAGCTGTTCCAAAACCGGGACCGGACCTTTGTGGATAAGGCCGAGGCGGAAACCATCTTCTTCTCCATCCGTCAGGATATGGACCGGCTGGCTTTGGCCTCCTACTTCTGCCAGCTGTGCCGGGAACTGATCCCAGAGGAGGACACCCAGCCGGGGTACCTCCACCTGATGGTGAACACCCTCACCCTCCTGGACCGGGGCACAATCCCCCTCAGCCAGCTGAAGGCCGTCTTTGAGCTGCGCCTCCTCACCATGTCCGGCTATATGCCCGACCTGGTGGCCTGCGCCGTCTGCGGCGACCTCCCCGGGGAGGCGCTGTTCTTTGCCCCCGCCGCCGGGGTCCTCTACTGCGGGGAGCATTGCCCCAGGGCAGGGCTGACCCCCCTCATCCCCCTGGCCCCCGGGGTGTTCCAGGCCATGCGGCACATCCTTTACAGCGACTTCGACAAGCTGTTCTCCTTCCGCCTGGGGGAAGAGAGCCTTGCCCAGCTTGCCTCCGCCAGCGAGGCCTACCTCCTGGCCCAGGTGGAGCGGGTGCTGCCCGCCCTGAACTTTTACAAGACGGTCTGCCTACCCGGACAGTGACCGGGACCGGTAAAGCAAAAACCGAGCCGCCCTTTTGGGGAGCGGCCCGGTTCTTTTCGTTTTTGCTGGGATTTTCCCGGATTAGTCCCGGGGACCCTCGGCCTCTTCGATGGCGGCCTCAGGGGAAACGCCGCTGTACATAACCTGCATGATCCCGGGGAAATAACGGTCCATCATGCTGTAGCCGCAGCCTACCTGGCGGTCGATGATCTCCTGGTCCAGGTCGATGTCGCCGCAGAAGTTGGTAACCTTGTAGCGGACCTCGCCGTCGGAGAAATCCAACTCGAAGTTGCCGATGGTCAGGCCGTAGTTGGCCCGGGTGAGGTACTCGGCTACGCGGAGACGGGCCTCCTCGGGAACCTTAACGGGGCTGATGGAGTAGACGGTAAAGCCCTCATCGCCGCGGCCCACAACGATGGTACGGCAGTTTTCCAGCTGCTTGGTACGCATCCCCATACGGATGATTTCATCGCCGTCCTGGTCGCTCTCCTCATAGGAATAGTTCCAGTGGGCATCATCGAAGTTCCTGCGGATGGCATCCATGATCTTAGACATAGCTTGTTTCTCCTTTTCTGTTGTCTATATTGCCGCGTCTGGGGAAAGATCCATACACCCTTTCCCAGGCGGAAGGCTCGTTTATTCCTCGGCGCGCATGGCCTTGGCTTCCTCGATAACGGCGGCCTCCAGCATCTGGGGCAGCTGCTCGTAACGTTCAAAGGCCAGTTCAAAGTCCCCCCGGCCCTGGCTGATGGAGCGCAGGACAATGGAGAAGTCCAGCATTTCGCTCATGGGAACCTCGGCCTCGATCTCCTGATAGCCCCCGGTAAGGGGGTTCATTCCCAGGACGCGGCCGCGGCGTTTGTTCAGTTCGCTGATGATGTCACCGGTGTTGGCATCGGGGACGGTGACCTTCAGGCTCCCGATGGGCTCCAGCAGGACAGGACCGGCCATGGGCAGGCCCGCCTTGTAGGCCAGGGAGGCGGCGGTCTTAAAGGCCATTTCGGAGGAATCCACCGGATGGTAGGAGCCATCCACCAGGGTGGCCTTGAGACCCACCACCGGATAACCGGCAATGGTTCCCTGACGGACACACTCCTGGAGGCCCTTTTCCACGGCGGGGAAGAAGTTCTTGGGCACCGCGCCGCCAAAGACGTTTTCCTCAAAGACCAGGCCCTCGCTGTCACAGGGCTCAAACTCGATCCAAACGTCGCCGAACTGGCCGTGGCCGCCGGACTGCTTCTTATGGCGGCCCTGGACCTTTACCTTCTTGCGGATGGTCTCCCGGTAGGCGACGCGCTGCTTCGTGAGGGTGATCTCGATGCCGAACTTGTTTTTCAGCTTGCTGACGATGACGTCCAGGTGCTGCTCTCCAAGGCCGGAGATCAGCTGCTGGCGGGTCTCGGTGTTGTTCTCAAAGGCGATGGCGGGATCCTCCTCCATCAGGCGGAGAAGCGCCTGGGCGATCTTGCCCTCGTCCCCCTTGCCCTTGAGCTGGATGGCCATGGTAAGGCTGGGCTTGGGGAAGGGGGCCTTGTCGAAGAGGACCAGGCGGCGGGGGTCGCAGATGGAGTCCCCGGTGACCGCCTCGGCCAGCTTGCAGACCACGCCGATGTCCCCGGCCACGATGCAGTCGGTGTCCTCCTGCTTTTTGCCCCGGATGGTCACCAGCTTGCCCATCCGTTCCGGCACGCCGGCCCGGACGTTGGTGGGGCTGGAGGAAGCCGCCAGCTTGCCGGAAACCACCTTGATGTAGGACATCTTGCCCACGAAGGGGTCGGTGACCGTCTTAAAGACAAAGGCCGCCAGGGGGTCATCGGCATTACAATCCACATACAGGTCCTCGCCGCCGGGGGTCTTGGCCTGCTCCCCGGCATTGTCGGCGGCGGAGGGCAGGATGGTGACGATGGCGTTAAGGAGAGGGTTGATGGCCTCGGTGGTGAGGGCGGAGCCGCAGAACACCGGGGCGATAGCGCCGCTCCGGACACCCTGCAAAAGGCCCTTGCGGATCTCCTCCTGGGTGAACTCCTCCCCGGAGAAGAATTTATCCATCAGCTCGTCGGAGGTCTCGGCGACGGCCTCTTTGATGTCGTCCTTCAGGGCGTTGACCATCCCGGAAGCCCCGGCGGGGATCTCCACGTTGGTCTTGCTGCCGTCGGCGGCGTAGGAGAAGGCCCGGTCATCCAAAAGATCGATGTAGCAAACCACCTTATGATCCTCCACATAGGGGACCACCATGGGGCAGGCGCTGGTTCCGAAAGCGGCGTGAAGCCCCTCCATCACCTTATGGAAATCGGCGTGTTCGGTATCCATCTTGTTGATGTAGAAAAGCTTGGCCTTGCCCATCTGGGTGGCCAGCTTGTAGGCCTTTTCGGTGCCCACGTTGACGCCGGATTTTGCAGATACCACAATAAGGACGCTTTCGGCGGCCCGGATGCCCTCGCTCATCCCCACGGCGAAGTCAAACAGCCCGGGGCAGTCGATGAGGTTCACCTTGTTGTCCTTCCACTCCAGGGGAGCCACGGCGGAGGACACCGAGACCTTTCTGCGGATCTCCTCCTGGTCGCAGTCACAGACGGTATTTCCGTCGGCGACCTTCCCCAGGCGGTCGGTAGCTCCGGCTCGGTAGAGCATGGCCTCGGCCAGGGAGGTCTTTCCGCTCCCGCCGTGGCCGGCGATGGCAACATTTCTGATCTTGTCCGCCATGTATTGTTTCATGGTATGGCTTGCCCCTTTCTTTTCCCCGGGTGGGGGATAATCTTCCCGATAAAAACGGGGGGAGCCCCGTTTCTAGCGATTTTGACACAAAACAAGTCCCTTGCCAGAAGTGCCTTAGTACAATTATACATAATTCCTGCCGGAATAGCAACCACTTCTTTTCCATAACGGCTTGTGAACTGTGACAAAATCTGGGTAGTTTTTTTGTGCAAAAAGCAGATTGACCCCAAACTTTCTCCTGCGCTTGCAATCTTCGGGGCAATCTGCTATTCTAAATAAAGATTGCAAACGGAAGGGTATGGATTGGTATGGAGTTTCGTGAAGAGGTTCTGGCCGTCTGGCGGCAGGCCTATGAAGAAAACCCGGGCCTGGAGTCCTTTAAGTCCCGGAAAAAAGCCCTGCTGTGGGGAGTGATGGGGCTGTTCGCCCTGCAAAAGCTGGTGGCTCTCTTTATCCTGGGCGGGACGGGGAGTACCGCCGCGCTGATCTCCGGCCTGTTTGGAGCGGTGGTAGGGCTGGCCATTCCCGGCATCTTTGTTCTGGCGGTATGGCGGGGCAACTGGCGGTTTTCTTTGGCCTTTCTTCTCCCCGCCGCCTACCTGCTCTTTGACGTACTGGGCAATGGTCTGCCCGCCCTGACCAGCGGGGACAGCTATTACCCGGTCTTTTACCTCATTCTGGGCCTGGAGGCCTTTCTGGCCCTCTACCTTATCGGGGCCACCCTTTGGCTTTCCGTCCCCCAAAGGAACCGGGAGCTGGGGGACGCCATGAACCGGGTAAACGAATATCTCATTCACAGAAGCAAGGAGATCGCCGCCCAGACGCCGAGACGATAAGGAAAGGGGGCTTTTGCCATGAACACCTACCCCAAGGAGGACCACCGTCCGGAAAACGGTCCGCCCTCCTTTTACCAGCAGATTAAGACCGCCGCCGGGCCGGAGGGACTTCCCCAGGACTTCTCCCTTCAGAAGGTTCCGGAGCCGGAAGGGCTTCACTTTGTTGACGGAGGGACCGACGGCATCGCCATGTTTCACACCAGCATACAGCCTGGGGAACTAGGGGAGCTGACAGAGATCCTCTCCCTCATCACCAAGGGGGATTCCCGGGCCAAGGAGCGGCTGGAGGTATTTTTCCGGGGCCAGAAAGGGATGGCCCCTATGCTCTCCCTGGTGGATGGGCTTCAGGACTGGATCATAGGCCACCGGGAGGAGCTGGATCCCCAAAGGCTTTTTGACTTTGCCCTCCACACCCTATGGGAGAGCCGGGAGGTGGAGTGTGTCAAGTTTGCCCTTTCGCTGCTGGAACTGGTGGAGACGGAAAAAAACCAGGCGCGGGAGGCTGTTTCCACGCTGGCCCTCAGCGACGAGTTCACCCTATTCTGCTCCTACGTCATCCGGGACTGGAGCGACGGCAGCGAAGAGCTGTTCCGCCTTGCCAAGCTGGTTCGGGGCTGGGGGCGGATCTTCCTGCTCCGGCAGCTGGATCTGGAGGACCCCCGGGTCCGGGAATGGCTCCTTTGGGAGGGATGGCAGAACGACATTCTGGTTTCCTACACGGCCAAGCTGTGCGCCGGAGCGGGGGGCCTTCTGGAACTGCTCCGGCGGGAGAGCCTCACCGGGGAGGAATTGGAGAACGTCAAGGGCCTGATGGCTGGGCTTTTGGACGAAGGACCGGTGCAGAACATCTCCGCCATGGAGGACGGGCCGGAGATCCTCCGGGAATACCTGCGCCACCTGGCGGCCCACGGCCAGGTGGACGAGGAGGCCCGGAAGAAGCTAACGGAACTGACAGCCTAAAAAAACCGCGCCCTTTCACTCCGGTTTTGGGGATGAAAGGGTGCGTTTTTTGGGCTCAAGCCTTTTTCAGCTGTGATTTCGCAGATAGCAAATTAAAATCCAAATCAGCCATAAACCACCGGTAGCAATGGTTAAGACCATGTCCAGAATCAGTCCTAAAAAGCCACGTTTTTTTCTGCCCATTTTCTTCTCCTCTTATCGTTCGACAATTTCCTTCGGTGAAAGGGTAAACCAAAAGTTGTTGCTGTTGTAATCTACAACCTCAGCAACAATGTGTACATTACTTCCAATACGGATACTATCACCAAAAGAGGAAATAGAGGTTCCCGCAACGTTGCGCAAGGAAAAATATGGCCCAAGATTTGCGGTGTTTGGGTCCACAAAATCGCCGCCCTGCACCAGCAGGTCATATCTTGTCTTATAGTTTTCGTGGTTTGCGATAGAAACAATACACCCATCAAATTCAATCGTTTTTCCACGGTAGGTTTCGGCAAACTCGGCGTAGCAAGGGTCGTTTTCTCCCTTTGCGGCAAGCATAGCCAGCAATGCTGGGCAGTTTTCTATTGTCAGGCTCCCCTCAATCTCCGGTTCTGGTTCTGGCTCAACTTGGCTGGATGCTTCGCCGCTTGCCGAAGAAGGTTGTGAGGTTTCTTCCGGTTGGGATGCGGGGGCTTTTTCCGGTTCGGTGGGCTTAGTTGGAGGATCGCTGACAGGTTCCTTTTTCGGTGGGAAAGTATGATATGTAATAATGATCTTTACTTCCGGCAAATATTTTGAGTTAGCGGAAAAGGTTGTATGTCCATCCACTTCGACCTCCTCTATTTCGCCGTCCTTTGTTATCCAGCCCAAAACCAGATCCTCTATAGCCTTTGTTTCAATATTTGTAAAACCGGCATCTTGGAAACTGCCCAAAACATCTTCATAATCAGAACCGGCACAATCTTTGGAACTCAACGGCAAAGCAATGCGGCCGTCAGTCCCTTTTTTCATGGAAAAGAGAAGGATGATAAGCAGGAGAAGAAGTCCCAGTACAGGCAATAGATGTTTTAGATCAATCTGTTTTGGCGAACCGCTTTGTTTGGAGAAAGACTTTTCGGGTGAAATGTTTTGATTCATGTTTTTCCCTCCACTCTTATATTTTGGCAATAAAAAAGTGCGCCCAATGAAGGACGCACGAAAAAGTGTATCCCCCATTGTTGCCACACAATCTCATCCCAATCACGGTACGAGTAAAGAGAGAAAACACTTTTTACCAAAGTATTTTCCCGTGATTGAGATATTTATGAAATTGTGTGGCAAGGTTAGTATACCACAAGTTTGTTCTAAATAAAAGCTTTTCTTTCTCAAAAAAATGCACCCCAACGGGGTGTTCTAGGCGGAGGGGGCCTTGGGCGCTAATGTGCCCACCTTTCCACTGTCTACGACAGTCCCTCTCCCCTTTCAGGGGCGGCCCAAGGCTGGTACCAAATCCAAATAAAAATCTCGGTTGTAATTACTACTTTCACGGCCAACCGCCGAAGGCGGCTCTTGGGCCGTGCCTCCCCTGAAAGGGGAGGTGGTCTCCGCAGAGACCGGAGAGGTTTTAAGGGGCCACCGAAAAAGCAAAACGAGAGGACTACAGCTGTCCTCTCGTTTTTTGTGTCATTATGGAAATCTTTGGCGGGTTAGGCGTTGTCCTTCTCCTGCCGGATCAGAAGACGGGTGGCCTCCACGGCGGCCTTTACTGCGTTGGTGGTGTCGTGGCACTCCGGGTTGGAGAGGCCCTGGCGCTTGCGCTCCTGGTTCCAGCAGACGTTGAGGATGCAGCCCGCCCGGGCTCCCAGCACCGAGGAAACGATGAAGAGGGCGGCGCTCTCCATTTCAGAGGCCAGGCAGCCGGCCATAATCCAGGCGCGCCACTTGCTCATCAGCTCCTCCCCTGTGGGCATCCGTTCCGGACTGTGCTGGCCGTAGAAGGAGTCCTTGCACTGGACCACCCCGCAGTGGGTGGGGATGCCCAGGCTCTTCCCCGCCGCCACAAGGGCGTTGGTCACATCAATGTTGGATACCGCCGGGAACTCCACTGGCACGTACTCCTTGCTGGTGCCCTCCATCCGGATGGCGGCGTTGGCCACCACCAGATCGCCCCCCATCACCGGGGTGGCCATCCCGCCGCAGGTGCCAATGCGGATCAGGGTCCGCACCCCGGTTTGGTACAGTTCCTCCACGCCGATGGCGGTGGAGGGGCCCCCCATGCCGGTGGACATTACCAGCACATTCTCCCCTTCCAGTTCCCCCAGCCAAGTCGTGTACTCCCGGTGCTGGCAGAGGAACCGGGGATTCTCCAGAAAGCCAGCGATCTTCTCCACCCGGCCCGGGTCCCCGGGAAGGATGGCGTACCTCGCCCCGTGGGTGTCGTCAAAGCCTACATGATACATCTTTTCCATCGGTCATGCTCCTTTCAAAGCAAAATCAATCATCTCCCGGCGGCGGGTTCCCGGCGCAGGTCCGCCAACTGGATGAATTCCTCTCTGGTCATCTCACAATTTGCAGCGTGTTCCTTCTATACGCCAAAGTGGATCATATGCTTTTTCCGCCGGATGGCCTCCCGGAGGACCCGGGACAGCTCCACCAGCTGCTCGTCGGTTTGGATCCGCCTGTCGGAGAGGACAATCTCCTCCAGGGCGGGAAGGGATTCCGGAGGGATCAGGGTGATGCCGTACCGGGCCAGGCCCAGCTCCGGCCGGTCCAAGGTGTGGAAAAAGGTGGGGATGAGTTCCAGCCGGGACCACCAATCGTCCAGATAACCGTCATCGATCCAGACGCAGCCGTACCGCTCCGGCTCATAGCCTATGTCCTCGGGGAGGGCGGACACATCCTCCACAATGCCAAAATCGTGAACACAGGGCATGACGTCACCCGTTCATCTTTTCCAGTAGGTCCCGCTTCATCTGCCACAGCTTGTCGGAAAGATCCACGTAGTACCGGTGGGGGTACTCAAAGCGCAGGCTCTCGTCCCACAGGGTTTCCAGCTGGGCCTTGCAGTAGGCGCGGATCTCCGGGAGGGTGGGGCTCTGGTAGCAGAGGCGGCCATTGTCAAAGACCCGGACCATCAGCTCCCGGGCGGTGTAGTCATAAACCGTCTTCTTCTTCCAGACGGCGTTGGGGTCAAAGATGGTGATGTCCCGGCTGTCGTCCACCGGGGGCTCCTCCCGCAGGGCGATGTAGTCGGCCAGGGCCTTGCCGTTTTCCCTGCT
>CAJUFK010000064.1 GCA_910585535.1 uncultured Angelakisella sp.
TCTGGCGCGCCAGAAAGGAGGTCCGCCGGAAGGGCAAACGTCGTTTAGCCATCAACCGCTGCCAACCCCCAGAAAGGAAACCCAGAGATGGGACGCCCAAAGGGCCACTACCTACAAAAAGGCAGTACCTTTTCAATCAGGCGCAGAACCCAGAAAATCGTAGGAGGAAGGAACACCCCCCACAGCGCCAGAGCCTGAAAGCCATAAATTGCACGGTGGGATTTTGACGCTTTTTCGGATGAACTTTCATTTTGATTTCCTGCAAAACGGAAAATCTCACTTTTTCCTTTACAAGCGATGGGAAAACGTGGTATAATAGACGAAAATCAAATTTGATACAGCGGCGGAGGAGCAAAACAGCTCGTCTGGTTTTGCAACAGTGGACAACAAATCCTGCATTTCCGCCGCCGGAACAAAGGGGGCCGCCTGCTTATGAAGATCGTTGACATCCGTACCGGGGAGATCGGCATTCCCCTGGCCCGGCCTTTTAAGACCGCTCTGCGAACGGTGGAACGGGTGGAGGACATTGTGGTCCGGATCACCGCCGAAAACGGTATGGTGGGCTACGGGGAAGCCCCTCCCACCGCCGTCATCACCGGGGATACCAAGGGCTCCATCCTCTCCGCGATCAATGAGTTCATAGCCCCGGCCATTCTGGGGGCGGACGTTCTGGCCCTGGACGAGGTGATGGAGCGGATGGACCGGTCCATCAAAGGGAACACCTCCGCCAAGGCGGCGGTGGATATGGCCCTTTACGACCTTTGGGGCAAGATCCTGGGAAAGCCCCTCTACCAGCTTTTGGGCGGGTACCGCCGGGAAATCGAGACCGACATCACCATCAGCGTGGGGCCTGTGGCCCAGATGGTGGCCGATTCCCTGGCCGCCTTGGACGAGGGCTACCGGATCCTCAAGATCAAGGTGGGCAAGGAGGGGATGGCCGACCTGCCCCGAATCGCCGCCATCCGGGAGGCGGTGGGCCCCGACATCCGCCTGCGGGTGGACGCCAACCAGGGTTGGAATGTCCCCGACTCCATCCGGATCATCTCGGCCATGGAGGACAAGGGCCTCTGTATCGACCTGGTGGAACAGCCGGTGGAGGCCCACGACCTGACGGGGATGGCCAAGATCACCCAGGCGGTGTACACCCCCATCCTGGCCGACGAAAGCGTGTTCTCCCCCCTGGATGCCCTGGAGATCATCCGCCGGGGGGCCGCCGACCTCATCAACATCAAGCTGATGAAAACCGGGGGCATCCACCAGGCCATCAAGATCTGCGGCATCGCCTCCCTCTACGGGGTGGAGTGTATGATGGGCTGTATGCTGGAATCCAAGCTGGCGGTCTCCGCCGCCGCCCACCTTACCGCCGCCAAGGGCATCATCACAAGGGCGGACCTGGACGGCCCCTCCCTCTGCTCCGAGGACCCCTTCACCGGCGGCCCGGACTACGACGGCCCCGTCATCCGGATGAACGACCTGCCGGGCATCGGCATCTCCGCCGTCCCCTGCGACTTTACGTAATGGGAGAATAAAAGCCTGGAATTTCCCGGCTTTTAGATAAAAAGCGTGAACGCCGCCTCCCTTGTGCGGCACACAAAAAACCATGAACAGGAGGAAAATGAGAATGAAAAGATTCTTCTCTCTGCTGCTTTGTCTCGCCATGCTCCTCAGTGTGGCAGGCTGCGGCAACAACAACGATGCCGGCGGCACCGGCACCACTCCTCCCGCCAATGACGGCGGAAACGGGAGCGGAGCCCCCGAAGGGGCGGCCGCCATCTACCGCAAGCTGTACTCCTCGGAGGTGACCACCCTCAACTACCTCTCCACCGGCACCACCCTGGAGTTCGAGCCTGCCGCCAACGTCATCGACACCCTGGTGGAGTATGACAAGTACGGTATGGTTCAGCCCGCCCTGGCCACCAGCTGGGAGACCTCCGAGGACGGCCTCACCTGGACCTTCCACCTCCGCAACGACGCCAAGTGGGTGAAGAGCGACGGCAGCGAATACGCCCCTGTCACCGCCCACGACTTTGTCACCGGCCTGCGCTGGGTGGTAAACCCGGAGAACCAGTCCAAGACCTCCGACGTGGTTTGCAGCGTCATTGCCAACGCCGACGAACTGTACACCAAGAAGATTACCGACTTTGAGCAGCTGGGCGTCAAGGCCGAGGACGACTACACCCTGGTGTACACCCTCAAGGCCCCCACCCCCTACTTCCTTTCCATGCTGACCTATGTCTGCTTTATGCCCGCCAACGCCGACTTCCTGGCGGAGAAGGGGGAGAAGTTCGGGGCCGCCGAAAGCGCCGACAACCTCCTGTACTGCGGCGCCTACCGCATCGCCGACTTCCAGCCCTCGGTCCTGCACACCTTTGTAAAGAACGACAGCTACTGGGATAAGGAGAACGTCTTTATCGACGAGATCCAGGAGACCTTCAACAAGGAGGCCGTCACCCTGGCTCCTTCCCTGTACCAGCGGGGCGAAACCGATTACGCCGTCATCCCCGCCGACATCCTGCCCACCTGGATGAACGACGCGAAGCTGAAGGACGTGGTGGCCCCCCAGCGCAACAGCTACTACAGCTATTTCTTCTGCTTCGACTTTGACCCCCAGTTCGACGCCGCCTACGAGCCCGAGAACTGGAAGAAGGCCGTAAACAACGAGAACTTCCGCAAGTCCCTTTACTACGCCCTGGACCGCGTTCGGGCCAAGACGGTGGAAGAGCCCTACAACCCCGAAAGCCAGCTTATCGGTACCGTGACCCCTCCCAACTTCGTCTCTGCTGACGGGGTGGATTACACCCAGCTGGACGCCCTGAAGGGCTACAGCAACGACCCCAACCACGGCTATGACGAGACCAAGGCCAAGGAGTACAAGACCAAGGCCATGGAGGAGCTGAAGGCCGCCGGGGCTTCCTTCCCGGTGAAGATTTTGATGAGCTACAACCCCTCCACCGCCAACTGGGATAAACAGTGCCAGATCATCGAGCAGCAGCTGGAGGGCCTTCTGGGAACCGATTACATCGACATCGTTCTGGAGGCCGGCCCTTCCACCAACTTCCTCTCCGAGGTCCGCAAGGCCGGCAAGTACGCCCTGATGCTCTGCAACTGGGGCCCTGACTACGCCGACCCCGAGACCTACACCGATCCCTGGAGCCTGGGCTTCACCTACAGCTGGCCGGAGCTGTCCACCGATCCCGCCTACGAGACCGGTGAGACCTACACCGCCGAAGACGCCGCCGCCCTGGGCCTGGAGGACAAATTCATCGGCGCCAAGGTGAAGACCTACAACAAGATGGTAGACGCGGCCAAGGCCGAGAAGCTGGACATCTCTGCCCGGTACCAGAAGTTTGCCGAGGCCGAGGCATACTTTATCGACCACGCCTTCATCATCCCCTTTGCGGTAAAGAACGACGGGTACTGTGTCAACAAGATCAGTCCGTTTGACCGTCCGTTTGCGCCCTTCGGCGTTTCCACCCTTAAGTTCAAGGGCGCGAAGCTGCTGGAGAAGCCCATGAGCCTGGAGGAGTACCAGGCCGCCGAGGCCCAGTGGGAGCAGGAGCGCGAGGCTGCCATGGCCAAGGCCGGCTAAACAAAAAACAAGCCCCATGGTTGGAGCCGGGTGGGGATCCCCCGCCCGGCTCCGGGGCGTGTCCGGTGTCCCAGGCTGAAACCAGGCGGCCAGGCTTGGCCACTTGGTTTGAGTCTGTGACCTGTTACCACACTACATAAGGAGCTGTTCAAATTGCTCAAGTACATTGCCAAACGGCTGGTGCAGTCGGTTTTGACCCTGTTCATCATCATTACCATCATCTTCTGCCTGCTGCGGATGATGCCTGAGGAAGGGTACCTTGGGGCCAACTACGACAAGATGAGTGAGGTCCAGCGGGAGACCATCCTCACCGAGATGGGCCTGCGGGATCCCCTGTTCACCCAGCTGGGGAAGTTCTACCAGGGGCTTCTCCGGGGGGACTTCGGCACCTCCTGGATCTACCGGCCCAACGTTGCCATCACCGACATTCTGGCAGAAAAGGCCCCTGTCTCCATTAAGATGGGGCTGATGGCGGTAGCCATCGCCATGGTGGTGGGCATCCCCCTGGGGGTGCTGATGACCCGGTTTAAGGGGGGCGTCCCCGACCGGCTGGGAATGGGCTTTGTGGTGCTGGTTATGGCCATCCCCCAGGCGGTGTACCACCTGTTTATCCAGACCTACCTCACCGATTTCTTCCACCTGCCCATGCTCTTTAAGGGCCCCAACCTAATGAGCTGGATTCTGCCTACCATCTCCCTGTCCCTTTACAATACCGCCACCTTCGCCCTGTGGATGCGCCGGTATATGGTGGATGAGCTGAACAAGGACTATGTCCGCCTTGCCCGGGCCAAGGGGGTCAAGAATGCCGTTATCATGGGGAGCCATGTCTTTCCCAACGCCTTTGTGCCCCTGATCCAGACCATCCCGACCATGATCCTTTCCACCGCCATGGGTTCCATCTATGTGGAGTCCCTTTATTCGGTGCCCGGCATGGGCGGCCTTTTGGTGGAGGTCATCCAAAGGCAGGACAACACCATGGTCCAAGCCCTGGTGCTGATCTACGCCGCCCTGGGGATCATCGGCCTGCTGCTGGGGGATCTCCTGATGGGGCTCTGCGACCCCCGAATCACCTTTGTGGAGAAAGGAGGGGCCCGCTGATGAAAAAGTTTTTGGACGGCGCAGCCAACCGGGTTTCCGACAGCGTAAACGAGACCATCGCCGCCGACGCCTTTACCTTTGCGGAATACGACGAGACCGCTGGGGAAAAGGTGGCCTGGACCGACTATTCCTACTGGGGCTCCACCTTCCGGATGTTCTTCAAAAACCGCGTGGCGGTGGCCCTCCTGGTCCTTTTGGCAGTGATCCTCCTGTTTACCTTTATCCAGCCCCACCTGCCGGGCCAGCGGCCAGCCACCCTTATTAACAACGACCCGGACACCGGCATGATGCTGATGAACGTCCCCCCCAACGACGAGTTCCTCTTCGGCACCAACTCCATCGGCCAGGACCTGTGGAGCATGGTCTGGAGCGGCACCCGCACCTCCCTTTTTATCGGCTTTGCCGTGGCCTGCTCGGAGGTGATCCTGGGCATTACCATGGGGGTCCTTTGGGGCTATGTCCGCAAGCTGGACCATTTCCTCACCACCCTGTACAACATCGTGGACAACATCCCCCAAACCATCATGCTCATCCTGATTTCCTACATCCTGCGGCCCAGTATGTCCACCATCATCCTGGCCATGTGCCTCACCAGCTGGCTGAAGATGGCCCGGTTTATCCGCAACCAAATCGTTATCATCCGGGACCGGGATTACAACCTGGCCTCCCGGTGCCTGGGCACTCCCACCTGGCGGATCATCCTGAAAAACCTGCTGCCCTACCTGGTCAGCGTCATGATGCTCCGCATTGCCACCACCATCCCGGAGGCCATTGGCAACGAGGTGTTCCTTACCTACATCGGCCTGGGCCTCCCGGTGGCCATCCCCTCCCTGGGGAACCTTATCAACAGCGGCCGGGGCCTCCTGATGTACGAGTCCCTTCGCTACCAGCTGATCTTCCCGGCGGTGGTCCTGTCCATCGTCACCGTCTCTTTCTACATCATCGGCAACGCCTTCGCCGACGCTGCCGACCCCAAAAACCACGTGTAAAGGAGGTTCCGTACCATGTCAGAAGCCATCACCAGCGCCCCTGTCATCCTCTCGGTGCGGGATCTGGACGTGAAGTTCCACCTCCGGGGGCGGACCCTAAACGCCATCCGGGGCATCTCCCTGGACCTGCACCAGGGGGAGAGCCTGGCCATCGTGGGGGAGTCCGGATCGGGGAAAAGTGTCTTTACCAAGACCTTTATGGGCCTTTTGGACCAGAACGGCGAAATCGCCGGAGGGGAGATCCTCTACAACGGCCAGGACCTGGCAAAATACAAGACCGAAAGGCAGTGGCGGACCGTCCGGGGACGGGAGATCGCCATGGTCCTCCAGGACCCCATGACCAGCCTCAACCCCCTAAAGACCATCGGGAGCCAGATCAGCGAGGCCATCGCCATCCACCAGGGCCTTCGGGGAAGCGCCCTTAAGGCCAAGGTCCTGGAGTATCTTCGGGACGTGGGTATCTCCGACCCGGAGGGCCGCTGCAAGCAGTACCCCCACGAGTTTTCCGGGGGGATGCGCCAGCGGGTGGTTATTGCCATCGCCGTGGCCTGCAACCCCAAGATCCTCATCTGTGACGAGCCCACCACCGCCCTGGACGTCACCATCCAGGCCCAGATCCTTTCCCTGCTGAAGGAGCTGAAAAAGAAGTACGACCTGACCACCGTCTATATCACCCACGACCTGGGGGTGGTGGCCAACGTGGCCGACCGCATCGCGGTGATGTATGCCGGGGACATTGTGGAGATCGGCACCTGTGAGGAGGTCTTTTACAACCCCAGGCACCCCTATACCTGGGCGCTGCTCTCCAGCCTGCCCCAGCTGGGGGTGAAGGGCCAGGCCCTCTACTCCATCCAAGGGGCCCCGCCCAACCTTTTTACCGAAGTCAAAGGGGACGCCTTTGCCCCCCGGAACCCCCACGCTTTGAAAATCGACTTTGAGGAACGCCCCCCCTATTTTGAGGTGAGCCCCACCCACAAGGCCCGGACCTGGCTTTTGGACCCCCGGGCCCCCAAGGTGGAACCCCCGGAGCATATCCGGGAACTGCAGAAGGAAGGGGTGAGCCGCCTTGGCCAGTAACAACCAGCGGGAGATCCTCCTGTCGGTCCGGGACATGACGGTGGATTTCGGGAACCGCCGGAACCCCTTCCGGGCGGTGGACCACGTGAGCTTTGACATCTACAAAGGGGAGACCTTCGGCCTGGTGGGGGAGTCCGGCTCGGGCAAGACCACCATCGGCCGGGCCATCATCCGAATCAACCCCATCTCCGGGGGGGAGGTCCTTTACGAAGGGGAGCGGATCAGCGGCAGGATCAGCCGGGAGAAGGACCGGGAGGTGACCCGGAAGATCCAGATGATCTTCCAGGACCCCATGGCCAGCCTCAACGAGCGGGCCAAGGTGGACTACATCGTCTCGGAGGGGCTCTACAACGTCCAGAAGGGCCTCACCGAGGAGGAACGCCGCCGCAAGGTGGAGGAAGCCCTCACCGCCGTGGGCCTGCTGCCGGAGTTTGCCAGCCGGTTCCCCCACGAGTTTTCGGGAGGGCAGCGGCAGCGGATCGGCATTGCCCGGGCGCTTATCATGGGGCCCCAGTTTATCATTGCCGACGAGCCTATCTCGGCTTTGGACGTTTCTATTCGGGCCCAGGTGCTGAATCTTTTGGCCCAGCTGCAAAAGAAGTACGGGCTGACCTACCTTTTCGTGGCCCACGACCTTTCGGTGATGCGATTTATCACCGACCGTATCGCGGTGATCCACAAGGGGGTCATCGTAGAGCTTTCCGAGACGGAAAAGCTGTTCGCCCATCCCCTGCACCCCTACACCCGGGCGCTATTGTCGGCCATTCCCCTGCCGGATCCCATCCGGGAGCGGGAGAAGGTGCTGGAGGTTTATGATCCTGCCTGCCATGATTACCGTGTGGAAAAGCCGGAGTGGGTGGAGATTGAGGAAGGGCACTTTGTCCGGGGAAACCGCCCGGAACTGGAGGAGTACCGGAGGGTGCTGGAGCAGTCCTAGGGAGGAAGAAGAGGAGGGAAAGGGCGTTATGTCTGCCAAGGCAAAAGCAAAGAAAGCAGCCCCGCAGAAAATGCAAAAGGATTCTTTCGACACAGTGGGATCGGCGCTTCAAAAGGGAACTCCCTGGCTGACCGAAGGCAGATTTCTGATTTTTGCGGCGCTCATTCTCTGTGTCTGTCTTTTCTTCAGCTTCTACCACCTAGGCGTTCATCCCGCCAGGGACTGGGACGAGGCTCGCCATGGTGTTTCCGCCTATGAAATGCTCCGTCAGGGCAATTACATTGGAAATACCTACCAATATCGGCCGGATTATTACAACCTCAAACCGCCGCTGAGTTTTTACGGGGTCATGCTGGGCTACCGGCTGTTTGGGTTTAATCTGTTTGGAATGCGCTTCTATTCCGCCGCCGCCTTTTCTTTGACAGCAATCGTTCTGTTTGGATTCTGCCGCTTTCGGTATGGACGAGCTTCCGCTTTAGCAGTCCTGGCAGCTTTGACAGTTTGTGCCCCCTTTTTCCGCTACCACTTTGCCCGGCATGGGGATGCCGACGCTCTGTTTGGCCTTTTCTGCGTCGTCTCTTTGCTGGCGATGCTCCTAATACAAGAATACCCCTGGGCATTGCCAGCCTGTTCTTTTGCTTTCTCTTTGGCTTTCCTAGCCAAAAGCTGGCACGCCCTTTTTGTTCCCCCCATTGTATTCCTGTACCTGCTGATAAACCGGCTGTTCCTACGGCTGAAGCCCTGGCAATGGCTCTCCTTTGTAGCGGCGGGGGCACTCCCGATCCTTTTGTGGGCTGCCCTGCGGTATCAGTATGACGGCGTGAAGTTTTTTGTGGAGATGGTGCAGGTCGATCTCCTCAATCGCAGCGCCTCGGTTTTGGAGGGGCACTCCGGCGGCTTTGGATTTTATTTCCGCCTGCTCTTTTTCCAAACGGCAGTCACCGGCTTTTTCCCGCTGGTAATGGGGCTGGGTTATCTGACCGCCAGGCTCGGCGTTCTGGACCGGAACCGCTGGCTTCCCCTTTCCCCAAAACTTGCCGCTGACCTTCCGTTTTGGGGGCTGTGGGCCGGGGTGCCCCTCCTCCTGTTTTCGGTTGTCAAAACAAAGATCGCCTGGTATGTGATACCGATCCTGTTTCCCATGGCGGTTTTGGGGGCGCTGCTTTGGGCCCACTTTTGGGAGAGGGCCCGAAAGCCATCCGCCAAAATACTATTAGGCGTTCTGGCGGTAGCGGTGCTGCTGACCTCCGGAAATCAGACTTGGGAACAGATTAACACCTATTACGAGGATCCGCTGCAAAGCCTGATGAAGGACAGTATACAGGAGTTGGCGCCCACAAGAGGGGAGCAGGTCTGCCTGTCCATTGACGCTTCCCAAACTCCTTATGGAGGAACCCAGAAGTATGTGCTGATGGGAGAGCTGCTCTTTGATTGGAAGGTCTTTATGATGAATGGGGAGCAGTTCCTTGCGGACCCATCCACAACGGTAATCATAACGGATGAAGGGGTTGAGGAGGAGCCGTCCCTGCTTTCCGCCGGCTGTCAAATAATAGCAGAGGGGAATGGCTACCGAATTTACCAGAAGAGCGGCAAGTAATACAAATGAGACAAAAACAAGAGGACCCTTCCCAAGAGGGTCCTCTTTGTTGATTGCTTATGGGGTTCGGCGAAAAGCTTACGTGTGCCGCAGCGCTTCAATGGGGCTCAGCTTAGCCGCCTTCCGGGCAGGGTAAATCCCAAAGAAGATCCCCACCCCCGCCGAAAAGGCCATGGTCATCAGAATGGTTCCCAAATCAAAGGCCGGCTCCACCCCGATGAGGGAGCAGATCCCAAAGCTTCCCAGGTACCCCAGCCCCAGGCCGATAAGCCCCCCGCAGAGGGAAAGGATGGCTGCCTCGGTCAAAAACTGCTGAAGGATCACCCCGGTCCTGGCCCCCAAGGATTTGCGGATGCCGATCTCCCGGGTCCGCTCGCTCACCGATACCAGCATGATGTTCATCACCCCGATACCTCCCACCAGCAGACTGATGGCGGCCACCGCAGCCACAAAGGTCTGGATCATCCCGATCATCTGGTTGATCTCGTCCACCTGGGACTGCATATCGTACAGGGTGTAGGCATCCCGCCCCCGGGCGTTGTGCCGGGCCTCCACCAGGCTCAGGGCAGTGGCGGCAATGGTTTCCTTTTCCGCCGGGTCCGCCACCTTCAGGTAGACGTCCCCAATGGTCATATCTCCCTCGTAGAACAGACGGTTCACCAGGGAACAGGGCATATAGCTTGTGGTGTTCATTCCCTCGTAAAAGACGTTGGCGTTGGGATTTTTGCAAACCCCCACGATCCGGGCCTTGGTGCTGATGGGGTGGTCCCGGGTGTAGCTGGTAACATCAATCTCCAGCCCGGCCACATCGGCGCTGCCGAAAAAGCGGATGGCAGTGGGCTCGTCGATTACAATGACCGGCCGTTCGGCGTTGTATTCGTCCTCATTAAAGAACCGCCCGGAGACCATCTGTACCCCCTGGATGGCCCGGAAGCCCGGGGCGCAGCCATAAATGTAGCCGAAGTTGCTGTTGCGGCTGTACTCGAAATTTCCGTAGCTGTTCACCAGGGGGGTAACTGCCGCCACCCCAGGCAGCTCGCCCAACGCGGTCAGGTCCTCGTCGGTAAAATAATCCCCCACGTCTGCGTGGCCGGTGGTCATCAGGTTGATGGTAGTGGCCCCGATCTCCTCGGCGTAGGCCAGCATGGAGTTCTTAGCCCCCGTCCCGGCGGACAGGATGATAATTACCGACATAATGCCGATGATGATGCCCAGCATGGTGAGAAAGGAGCGCATCCGGTTGGTCTTGATGCTCTCGACAGCCATTTTCAGATTTTCCAGGATCATGGGCTTAGCCCTCCGTTTCCGGCTGGGATGGAGCCGCCTGGGCGGCGGCCTCCGCGGCTGCGCCGATGGCCATAACCTGGACCTGGGCTCCCTCGGCGGGATTGGCGGGGAGGGTGGCGCAGACAAACTCCCCAGCCTCCAGACCTTCCAGAATCTGGATGTTCACATCGTCGAAGATGCCGGTCTTGACATACTTCTTGTGGAGTTCCCACAGCCCCGCCTGGGCGGCCTTCTCCTCAGTGCAGGGGGTGACGGTCCAAATGTAGTCCCCGTCCCGGTCCACCTTCACCGTCTCCACCGGCACCGATACAGCCCCGAAGGCCTGGGCGGTAAGGATTTTGGCGTTGGCGTCCATCCCCAGCTTGAGAAGCTGATCCGGGTCCTCTATGGTCAGGTCCCCTTTGAGGACGGTGGAGGTGGTGTTGTTGTTGGTCTCGGTGGTGGCGGCGCCATCCAGCCGGGTCACCGTTCCGGTAAGCTCCTTGGTCCCGAAGGTGACCTCCGCCGTCTGGCCCAGCTGCACCCGGTCCACATCGTACTTGCCCACCGAAAAGCGCAGGAGGATGCTCTCGGTGGAGGCCACCTCCACGGCGTCCGTGCCGGTGGAGACAGTGGCCCCCTCGACGAGGTTCATCTGGGTGATGATGCCGTCAAAATCGGCGACGATGCCCCCCTTGGACTCGTTGACCAGCTTGGCTACCTCTTCGTACTCCAGCTTTTGGAGTTCCAGGTTGTTCTCCAGCACCTTTTGGTTGTTGTCGCTGAGGTCGGCCCCCCGGAGGGCGGCCCGGTTGGCAACCTTCCCCGCCAGCTCGTCGACAATGGCCTGCCAGGCGTCGTACATCTCCCCGGAGCCCTCTCCGTGGTCGTGGGCGGCGATGATGGCATCGATCTCCGGGTCGTTGGTGGGGTAGCGGTCGAAATAGTCGTAGGCCAGCTTATATGTAGTCTCCCGGGCCTCCAGGCGGCGGATCTCCTTGTTGATGTCGTACAGCTCCTGGGTGGAATTGTCCAGATCCTCCATGGTGTCGTCATATTGCAGCTGGGCGTTTTCCAGGGTGAGTTCCGCCTTCTTTAGGGAACGCTGAAGGTCTGTCAGGTCGAAGGTGGCAATGACGTCCCCCTTCTTCACCCGGTCCCCCTGCTTGAAGTTTACCTTCTCCACCCGGACCGAGCCGGGGACAAAGTAGCTGCGGGTGCCGCTGGGGGTGATGGTCCCGGAGACGGAAAGGGTGGCGTCAATATCCTGGGTGACAGCCTGGTCATAGGTCACCAGGGGCTTGGCACCGGCGGCCTTCATCCCGTTGTAGGCCAGAAAGACGATGAGGGCAGCCACAAGGCCCAGAAAGATCCATTTTCCCAGCTTTCGCTTTTTTCTGGGTTTCTTCGGGGCAGGGGAAGCGGGGGCCTCCCCGGCGGCGGCGACAGGGGTCTCCAGTTCTTTGATCTCCGGCATAGGACAGCATCTCCTCTGTTTGATGGGTTGGTTCATTCCGTACAGGGGATATAACGAGGTTCCCCGGCGGGTGACTTCAACTCCGCCCCTGTCTTTTTTTGCCAGTCGGAAGATTCTTTTTTTCTGTCACAGGTCATTCATAGCCTGTTCACAGGAGGGGATTATAATAGACCTGTTTCCGGTTTTGCTGGAAAAGCCTTTGGTTATAGTTTTTGCGGCCGAATACAATACTTGGGAAACTACCCCTTTTTGAGGAGGAGTGTGTGAAGATGAATATAGAAGGTATCGCCAAATGCAGCCGCTGCGGCAAACGCCCCGCAGTGATCTACATGACCCGGATCGAGGACGGCAAGACCATCAACGAGGGCCTTTGCCTGAAATGCGCCAAGGAGCTGGGCCTTAAACCGGTGGACGACATTATGAGCCGTATGGGCATCACCGACGACGAGATCGACGCCATCACCGACCAGCTTACCGAGACCCTGGAGAGCAGCGAGGATGGGGAGCTGTTCCAGCAGGTGGGCTCCATGCCCATCCCCTTTATCCAGAACTTTATGAACCCCAAGCCCAAGGAGGAGGGCTCCGCCCAGACGGAGCGCCCCCCGGAGCGCCAGGCCCCCGCCGCGGAGAAGAAGCCCGCCTATAAGTTCCTGGACAACTTCTGTGAAAACCTCACCCAGCGGGCCCGGGAGGGCAAGCTGGACGCCATCGTCGGCCGGGAGCAGGAGATCTACCGGGTCATGCAGATCCTCAACCGGCGCACCAAGAACAACCCCTGTCTCATCGGGGAGCCCGGGGTGGGCAAGACCGCCATCGCCGAGGGCATCGCCCAGCGGATCGCCGATAAAAAGGTGCCCGCCAAGCTCCTGCGGAAGGAGGTCTATCTTTTGGACCTCACCGGCCTGGTGGCCGGGACCCAGTTCCGGGGCCAGTTTGAGAGCCGGGTCAAGGGCCTTTTGGCCGACGTCAAAAAACACGGCAATGTCATCCTCTTTATTGATGAGGTACACACCCTGGTGGGGGTGGGGGACAGCGAGGGGAGCATGAACGCCGCCAATATCCTCAAGCCCGCCCTCTCCCGGGGGGAGATCCAGCTCATCGGGGCCACCACCTTTACCGAATACCGCAAGCACATCGAAAAGGACGCCGCCCTGGAGCGCCGCTTCCAGCCCATCAAGGTGGGGGAGCCCACCATCGAGGAGACGGTGGAGGTTCTAAAGGGCATCCGGAAATATTATGAGACCTTCCACCGGGTGAAGATCAGCGACGAGATGGTCCGCCGCACCGTTACATTGGCGGAGCGGTACATCACCGACCGCTTCCTGCCGGACAAGGCCATCGACCTGATGGACGAGGCCTGCTCCTGCGCCAGCCTGGAGAACCAGAAGCTTACCGACTACGACCGCCTGCTCCTGGAGAGCAGCGCCCTGGAAAACGAGATTGAGGACATCACCAGGGCGGAGTCGGTGGACTACGAGCAGCTGGCGGAAAAGAAATCCCGCTCCGCCCAGATGAAGGAGGAGATCGCGAAGCTGGCCCCCGAGGCCCTGAACCAGGAGATTACCGAGGAGCATCTGGCCCGGGTCATCGAACTGTGGACCGGCGTTCCCGCCAGCAAGATCCAGGAGACCGAGATCCGCCGGGTGGCGGAGCTGGAAAAGAACCTGGCGAAAAAGATCATCGGCCAGAAGGAGGCCATCGACCAGGTGGCCGCCGCCGTCCGCCGCAGCCGGGTGCGGATCAGCCCCCGGAAGCGCCCCGCCTCCTTTATCTTTGTAGGCCCCACCGGCGTGGGCAAGACCGAGCTGGTGAAGGTCCTCAGCCAGGAGCTGTTTGACACGGTAGAGCCCCTGATCCGCCTGGATATGTCCGAGTTTATGGAAAAGCACAGCGTCAGCCGGATTATCGGCTCCCCCCCGGGGTACGTGGGGTACGACGAGGCGGGACAGCTCACCGAAAAGGTCCGCCGCCGCCCCTACTCCATCGTCCTTCTGGACGAGATCGAAAAGGCCCACCCCGACGTGATGAACATTCTCCTCCAGATCCTGGACGAGGGGAAGATTACCGACGCCCAGGGCCGGGTGGTCTCCTTTGAGAACACCATCCTCATTATGACCTCCAACGCCGGAAGCCAGCTGAAGGAGAGTTCCCTTGGCTTCAACAAGACCACCGCCCAGATGGCCCGGGACAAGGCGGAAAAGGCCCTCTCCGACTTCCTGCGCCCCGAGTTTTTGGCCCGGGTGGACGAGGTCATCGTCTTCCAGCCCCTTACTGAGGAGGACTTTAAGGGCATCGCCTCCCTGATGGTGGAGGAACTGAAACCCGCCCTCATGGAGAAGGGGATCCGGTTCGACTGCCAGGAGGAGGCCCTTCAGAAGATCGCCAAGGAGGCTTTCGGCCACAAGAGCGGGGCCCGGGACATCCGCAAGCTGATCCGCAAGGAGATCGAGGACCCCATCTGCGTGATGCTGGCCACCGGGGAAGCGCCTGCCCTGATGATGGCGGTGCTGGAGGAAGACGGAAAGATCACCCTGAAAACAGCGTAATGAAAAAAGCTTCGGGCTGTCCCCCTTCAAAGGGCAGCTCGAAGCTTCTTCTTTTGCTGTTTTAGGCCGTCACTTTGCCCCCCAGCCGCTTTTGGATGGCCAACGTGACGTAGGCCCCCAGAAGGGCCTTGGCAAGGTCAAAGGGGATGAAAGGGATACAGGCCGCCTTTGCCGCCTGGGCAAAGGACCGATGAAGGTAGACCGCGAACCAGGCGGTGCCAAAGAGGTAGCAGGGGAGGAGCGCCGCCGCCATGGCCCCCACCCGTTTCCAGTAAGAATTCCCCGCCCAAACCTGGATGAGAAAGGACACCAGCCAGGCCATGACAGGATAGGCCATCAGATACCCCCCTGTCATCCCAAAGAGGACGGCGGGGCCCCCGGAGAACTGGGCGAAGACCGGCACCCCCACCGCCCCCAGAAGCAGATAGCAGAGGATGGAAAGAAAGGCGATCCCCTTTCGCAGCATCCCCCCGCAGAGGAAGATGGCCAGCACCCCCAGGTTAAAGGGGACCAGGGGCATGGGGATGACGACTTGGGAGAGGACCGCGGTGACAGCCACAAACAGGGCTGCCAGGGTCAGATCCCGGGTTGACAGCTTTTTCATCAGTAACCGCTCCTTTTTTCCGCCAAAGCCGCTGGGATTTGGCGGCGTTTTGTTTTGACAAAACTATCATAGCGGTTTTCGAGGCGATTGTCAACTGAAAAATTTATAAAGTTTACAATTTGGAGCTACCCGGCGGCGAGATCCTCCCGATACCTGCGGAGGGCGGCTTCCCCCTCGTCACCGGCGGCCAGCACCTGGTCCAGCTGGGCCAGCAGCTCCTTCCGGGCCCCAGGCAGTTCTCCCTCCACGCGGACCCCGTTGGTCTCCCCCAAGGTTGCGAAGTACAGGGGGACGGTCAGCTCCCGGATGAGAGTCCGGAGTTCCCGCAGCTTCTCCAGCTCCCCGGCCTCCTGCCAGTTCCCCGCCTGCTGTTCCTGCCAGAGGCGGGAGCCGGGGTAGACGGTAAGCATCGAGCTGCCCAGAATCCCTGGCTTGGTGCGGTTAAAGAGGGCGGCGGAGCGTCTGGCGGCTTCCTCTCCCCGCCCTGCGCCGGAAAGCCCTGCCAGGTAAAAGAAGTGGTAGGCGATCCCTGCCTCCTCCAGCCGCCGGCTCTCCCGGAGGATGTCCTCCGGCCCAAAGCCTTTGTCCATAAAGGCCAGGGCGTCGCCGTCCCCGGTCTCTACGCCGATGGAGAGCCCCTGGTACCCCAGCTGCCCCAGCTGGCGAAGCTCCTGGTCCGTCTTGGCGGAGATGTCTGTGATCCGGGCAAAGCAGCCGATGCTGCCGCATTCCGGGAAGTACGTTTGGACCAGCTCCCCGATCCGCCGCAGGCGCTTGAACTCCAGGGCGAAGGGGTTTCCGCCCACCAGAAAGACCCGCCGGACCAGGGGCTTGTCCCGCCGCCCCCGCAGGGTCATCTGGGCCTCCAAAAGATCCGCCTCAATCTGCTCCAGGGGGGACATCCGGAAGGGGTAGGGAAGGTCCCGGTAGAGGGTGCAGAATTTGCAGCGGTGGTGGGTGCAGCCGGCGGTGGCCTGGAGGAGCAGCGAACCCGCCTCATAGGGAGGCCGCCAGATGGTTCCTGTGTAGTGCATGGTATCACACTCCTTTTTGGTTGATGTCCCTATGATAAAGTGGTACAATGGGAAAAACAAGTACGGTCTTTTTTTAATGATACTATCTTTTTTCCTACAAAGGAGGGGGAAAGCGATGGCCGAAAACAAGTTCAGCGGCCGGGAGGCCCTGGCCCGCTGCCTTCCCATGAGTCTTCTCCAGGGGGCGCTGGGGGGAAAGTGGAAGCTGCTCATCCTTTGGTATGTTTCCTTTTACCGGGTCCAGCGGTTCGGGGAACTCTGCCGCCGTCTGCCGGGAATCACCCAGTCCACCCTCACCAAGCAGCTGCGGGAGCTGGAGGCGGACGGGTTCCTCCACCGGGAGGTGTTTCCCCAGGTCCCGCCCCGGGTGGAATACAGCCTCACCCCCCTGGGAGAAAGCTTTGTTCCCATCCTGGACCAGATGGTGGCCTGGGGGGAGAAGAACCTCTGTCCCCCTGACTACCGGAACCCTTACCGTTCCGAGGAGGAATGAGCCGTGACGACCATAGCGCAAAATCGCTCCCTCGTAACCTGGAAAGGAGTGTTACTACTTTTCGCCTTTTGCTGCATCCGACTCCAGGCACAACTCAAGTCAGCGTACAACCGTTAGGCGCGGAGCGCCGGGGAGGGTCTGCCTGCGGGCGCTAGCCCGCTGGGTCTTGCAAAGGTTATTAGATGGTGCTATAATAAAGCTAACAATCTGTATGGGAGGTTATCTACCAATGATCCGAACCCTTCGGGCCCTTATTCTGGCCCTGGTGCTGCTGCTTGTTGCCACTACCGCCTGGGCAGTGGAAACAGAAACCGCTGCCCCCTCTTGGTGCATCCTGAACCATGAGCATTGCACCGGGGAGAATTGCGGCCTTCTTCATGAGCATTGCGTCCATATAAACTGCATCGTGGATCATGACCATTGCACAGAACAGGACTGTAAAGTGGACCATTCCCATTGCGTCCATAATAATTGTATCCAGAACCATACCCACTGCACAACTGCAAATTGCCAGCTGGACCACCTGCACTGTGTCCATAACGACTGTACCGTCGCCCATGGCCATTGCACCGAGGCAAACTGCCAGCTGAACCACCAGCATTGCACAGGCCATTACGATGGCAGCTATTACGGAGAAGGCCATGGCGGCTGTTGGAATAATACCTACCGCCAGTCCTGGTCCTCCTCCTATTACCGCTCTGGCTGTTCCAGAAGCCGGGGCCACCACAGTTCCCATCACTAAGAAGCTGTATTCCCAACCGTTTGACACCATCTGGCCGGGTCTTTTTCCGCCCTGCTGCGTTACAAAAACTTGTAAGCCATAAAGGCTGGACTGCGTTTTTGTGCCTTGCAGGACGGAAAATCCCTCGCCCATCTGGCATCTCCCGGTTGTGAATACAGCTTCTAAAAAATATTCCCCCCTGCCAAACGTTCTTCGCCAGGCAGGGGGGAAACACATTTGGGGCGGCCGCCGCATAAAGATAGAAGGTAGGAACTACCGACTTTTTAGATAATAGCGAGGTCACCCCCATGAACCGATCATCCCTGCCCCCCTGGAGGCCGGAGGACCAGCGCAGCTGGGAGGAACTGGAGCGCCGGGCCGCAGCCCAGGCCCGGGAGTTTTATACCCGCGCAGCCCCTCCGCCCCCG
>CAJUFK010000065.1 GCA_910585535.1 uncultured Angelakisella sp.
TTGCCCGCAGGCCCCGCCGCACCGGCCCTTCCCCCTCCAAATCTGCCGGAGGGCAAGAAACGCCGCCAAGGCAATAAGCCCCAGGAGGGCGTAGTCCAGGCCACTCATTCCGGCAGCGCTCCTTCCTTGGGGGAATGCCCCCGCCTTTGGACCTCCGCCAGGATCAGCGGGTGGACTTGGGGGTAGGTCCAGCGGTCCGGCAGGCAGCGGGTGACCAGCAGCTGGGCGATCTCGTGACGGAGTTCTTCTTGGGTGAAGATCTCGGCAAAGTACACCATCCCGAAGGTCGTTTCCTCCGACCGCCGTCCCGCCCCCAGTTCCCCCTGGACCGAGTAGGCGCAGACCGGCTCGATGGAAAAGTCCACCGCCCCGGTCTCCTCCCACAGTTCCCGCTTGGCGGCGGCCAGGATGGGTTCCCCCGGCTCCCGGTGGCCGCCGGGCAGCTCGTAGGTATCCCGGTCCCGGTGCCGGCAAAGGACCCAGCCCTCCCGGGTCCGGGCGGCGATGACCACAAAACCCAGGAGGTCATCCGCCACAGTGTCATAAAATTTCACCTTCGCCATTGTGCGCCCCCCTTATCCCAGTCCCAGGGCCAGCCCGATGAGCCGGACCAGAAAAGCTGCCGCCCAGGCCACGGCGCACTGCCACAGAACCACCGAGACGGCCCACCTGGGCCCCAGCTCCCGGCGGATGGAACTGACCGCCGCTACACAGGGGGTGTACAGCAGGCTGAACACCAACAGGGAGGCCGCCTCCAAAGCGGTCATGGCCGCTGTTACGCCCCCTTGGCTGTTGTACAGCACCTCCAGCACCGAGACAACACTTTCCTTGGCCATGAACCCGCTGATTAGGGAGGTGCAGATCCGCCAGTCCCCCAGCCCCAGAGGGGCGAAGAGAGGGGCCAGCAGCCCCGCCGCCGCGGCCAGGATACTGCTATGGGAATCGGTAACCAGGTTGAGATGGAAGTCAAAGCTTTGGAGGAACCACACCACGATGGTGGCAACAAGGATCACGGAAAAGGCCCTTTGCAGGAAATCCTTGGCCTTCTCCCACAGCAGCTGGAGGACGTTCCGGAGGCTGGGGAGCCGGTAGTTGGGCAGTTCCATAACAAAGGGCACCGCCTCCCCTTGGAACAGGGTTTTTTTGAATACCAATGCCGCCAGAATCCCCAAAAGGATGCCTAAGAGGTAAAGCCCTGTCATCACCAGGCCCCCGTGGCCGGGGAAAAAGGCGCCCACAAAAAAGGCGTAGATGGGCAGCTTGGCAGTGCAGCTCATAAACGGGGTCAGAAGAATGGTCATCTTCCGGTCCCGTTCGCTGGGAAGGGTGCGGGTGGACATAACGGCGGGGACGGTACAGCCAAAGCCGATGAGCATGGGGACGATGCTCCGGCCGGAAAGGCCGATCTTGCGAAGCAGCTTATCCATAAAGAAAGCCACCCGGGCGATGTAGCCGCTGTCCTCCAGAAAGGAGAGGAAAAAGAACATGGTGATGATAATGGGCATAAAGCTGAGGACGCTTCCCACCCCTTCAAAGATGCCGTCGATGATGAGGCCGTGAACCGCCTGATTCACCCCGGCGGCGGTCATGGCGGCGTCGGCCCACCCGGACAGCGCCCCGATGGCCCCCGCCAGCAGGTCCTGGAGCCAGGCCCCGATGACGTTAAACGTAAGGTAGAAGGTGAGCCCCATGATGGCGAGAAACACCGGGATGGCGGTGTATTTCCCGGTAAGCACCCGGTCCATCTGCCGGCTGCGAATATGTTCCCTGCTCTCCTGGGGCTTGGTGACGCACCGGGAACAGACCTTTTTGATGTAGGCAAAGCGCATATCCGCCATGGCGGCGGCCCGGTCCAGCCCCCGCTCCTTTTCCAGCTGGAGGACGATATGCTCCAGCATCTCCTTTTCGTTCTGATCCAGGGCCAGACGGTCCAGGATCAGCGGATCCCCCTCTACGATCTTGCTGGCGGCAAACCGAACCGGAAGCCCCGCCTGCTTGGCGTGGTCCTCGATCAGGTGGATCACCCCATGGAGGCAGCGGTGAACCGCCCCGCCGTTGTCCTCCGGGCCGCAGTGATCCTGCCGGAGGGGCCTTTCCTGATACCTGGCGATGTGCAGGGCGTGCTTGGCCAGCTCATCCACCCCTTGGTTTTTGGCCGCCGAGATGGGCACCACCGGCACCCCCAGCATCGCCTCCATGGCGTTGACGTCCACCCCTCCGCCGTTCCCTGCCATCTCGTCCATCATATTCAGAGCCACCACCATGGGAATGTCCATCTCCAGCAGCTGCATGGTGAGGTAAAGGTTCCGTTCAATATTGGTGGCGTCCACAATGTTGATGATCCCCCGGGGGGCCTCCCCCAGGACAAAGTCCCGGGACACCAGTTCCTCACTGGAGTAAGGGGACATGGAGTAGATGCCGGGCAGATCGGTGAGGTTGGTGTTCTCGTACCCCCGGATGGCCCCGTCCTTTCGGTCCACCGTCACCCCGGGGAAATTCCCCACGTGCTGCTTCGACCCGGTGAGTTGATTAAAGAGGGTGGTCTTGCCGCAATTCTGGTTCCCCACCAGGGCAAATGTAAGAAGGGTCCCCTCGGGCAGAGGGTCGCCGCTCCCCTTTGGGTGGAATTTCCCCTCCTCCCCCAGGCCGGGATGGGGCGTTCTTTTCTTGGGCTTTTGCGCCTCCTTGGTCTTGGCCGGAGCGGGTTCTACCTGGATCTGGGCGGCGTCAGCCAAGCGAAGGGTCAATTCGTACCCGTGTATTTGCAGCTCGATAGGATCCCCCATGGGGGCCAGCTTTACCACCGTAACCTCCGCGCCTGGGATGACCCCCATGTCCAAAAAATGCTGGCGCAGGGCCCCTTCCCCGCCTACGGCGGTGACTATGGCGGTTTTGCCCGCCTCAAGCTCTTTCAGCGTCATCTTCTCATTCCCCCCGGTCCTTTGGCCGTTATACCGGCAGCCCCAATTCCCTGGCCTTCTTGGCGGCCCCCAGGAGGTCCTCCATGGCAGCCGGCTTGTTTACGGGATTCCGCAGCAGGGCGGCGGGGTGGAAGGTCCCCATCATCAGGGTGCCGTTTTTATCGATGAACTGCCCGTGTTCCTTGGTAACCTTAAAGTCCTTGCGGATCAGGCTCACCGCCGCGATCCGCCCAATGCAGATGATGATAGACGGGCGGAGGATAGCCGTCTGGTTGCGAAGCCATCCCATACAGGCTTCAATCTCCTCCGGGGCGGGGTCGCGGTTTTGGGGCGGACGGCATTTTACCATGTTGGCGATGTAGATGTTCTTTTTCCGGGAAAGGCCGGCGTACTCCAGCATTTTGTCCAGCAGCTGGCCGCTTCGGCCCACAAAGGGCTCCCCCTGCTTATCCTCGTTTTCCCCGGGCCCCTCCCCGATCAGGAGGATCTTGGCGTCTGCCGGCCCGACCCCAAAGACCACATTGTTCCGGGTCGCGCAAAGGCCGCAGTTTTGGCACTGGAGGGCGGCGGCCCTTAGTTCATCCAAATTATCATACATGATAAACACCTGCCTTCTGTCATTTTATGGCGATTACCAGTATAGCACATTTCCCGGGGAAAGAACAGATGGGGGAAGAAAAAACTCTGCGGGGTGGAGGGGGCATTAAAATGCAAAGAAAACTTTGCAAAGTGTATTGACAAGTGTACTTGGCAGTAGTATTCTTATGATACCAAGTAAACTTGGCAGACAACTTTGGAGGTGTTTTGAATGAACAAGGATGAAATTCTGGCTATGAGCCGGAAGGAAAATGGTTTGACCGATGAACGCGGCCGGATGATCGAGATGCAGGCTGCCAATTTTTCGATGACAGTGCTAGTGCTGCTGTGGTTCCTGCTCACCCACCTGGCCCCTTTGGATGATGCCGCAAAGTATTCCATGGGACTGTTGGTCACCGCTACCTGCTTTTCCAGCCACAGCTACCAGTTCGTCAGGAACCGCACGAAAACGGTGGTCTTTTTCACAGTTCTCTTTTTCATCGCTGCGGCCTTTTACCTTTTTGCCTTTCTAAGCCGGGTAGTTCATCTTCTTTAAGGGGTAGGTGACGGAATGGATGACAAGCTGATCCTGAAAAACCGCTTGAAAGAGGCCCGGGGAGAAGCGAAGCTTTCCCAATCCCAGCTGGCCCAACTGGTAGGTGTCTCCCGGAACACCATCAGCTCTATTGAGACCGGACAGTTCAATCCCACCGCCAAGCTGGCCCTGGTGCTGTGCGTCGCTCTGGATAAGAAATTTGAGGAGCTGTTTTACTTCGATGAAGAATGACTGCTCCGCTCCGGATTTCCCCCCGAAAAACAGTTGCAAATTTCCCGGTATGTGGTAAAATAAAAAGGTAAGGTTTTCCCCTTCCTCACCTACAAAACGACAAAAATGGAGGTACACAGAATCATGGCCAAGGTACAGATCGAAACTTCCGCCCGTCACGTCCACGTCACCCAGGAAACCCTGGAAATTCTTTTCGGCAAAGGCGCCGCCCTGACCCCCAAGAAGGACCTCTCCCAGCCCGGGCAGTTTGCCTGCGCCGAGCGCATCGACGTGGTGGGCCCCAAGCGCACCCTCTCCGGCGTTTCCATCCTGGGCCCCTGCCGGGGCAAGGACCAGGTGGAGATCTCCCTCACCGACGCCCGGAGCATCGGCGTCGCCGCCCCTGTCCGGGAATCCGGCGACGTGGCCGGCACCCCCGGCTGCAAGCTGGTAGGGCCCTGCGGTGAGGTAGAGATCAAGGAGGGCGTTATCGCCGCCAAGCGCCACATCCACACCACCCCCGAGGACGCCGCCGCCATGGGCGTAACTGACAAGGAGATCGTCTCCCTGAAGGTGGAGACCGCCGACCGCACCACCATCTTCGGCGATGTGGTGGTCCGGGTCTCCCCCAGCTTCGCCACCTATGCCCACTTCGATACCGACGAGGCCAACGCCGCCGGAATGTCCGGCGTGGTCTACGGCGAGATCATCAAGGGCTGATTGTTCGCCGCCAGGGGCAGGGCAGACTGTTTTGGGTCTGTCCTGCCTTTTCCATAGCAAAAGCCCCTTGCTCTGTCGTGAACAAGGGGCTTGGATCAACCGGTCCTTTTCTGTAGATTTTCGATCTGTCTGGTGTGCTTTCGCGCAGTCTCTTCCAACGAGAACAGCCTTATCCTGTCTTTTTCCAGCTCTTCCGCCGAAGCAAAATCCCGTTTTATGGTTTCAAGGATCCCTTCGTGACCTTCTCCCAGCAGTTTGACGGCCCTGTCTACCTCGTTTTCGACGATCACGCCCAGTCTGGTGGCCTGCATCTCGATCCGACCGGTCTGTCCCTCTACCTTGTCCAGTCGATCCTCAATTTTATCGAGCCGCCCTTCGATCCGACCGGTCTGATCCTCCACCTTGTCCAGTCGATCATCAATTTTATCAAGCCGTCCTTCGATCCGACTGGTCCGTTCCTCTACCTTGTCCAGCCGATCCTCAATTTTATCAAGGCGTCCCCTGATCCCTGCGATGTCCTCTTTAATGGGCTTTAGTCCGGCTTCCAGCTTTTCCTCCATCATGGACCCAATTGCGGCTAATAATGCCTGCTCATTCATACCCCTACCCCCTTTGTCTGATTTTATTATAATCGATGACCAAGGAAATTACAAGGTCCATCTTCTATTGCGCCAGCCCCCTCCCTTCTGTTCCAGCTGCTCCTCACTTCAACAAGGTTTTTCTTTGCCCTGGGCCTTGTTTCCCGGGGCGAAATCGGTTATACTATTCAAGGAAAAATTTTGTATGTTGTGAGGAAGCGAGGAATCAGAATGAAGATCAAGGAGATTCGGGAGGTCCCCCGGTACCTGCGGCGGCGGGCGCTGATGCCCATTGCCCGATTTGAGCTGACCAGTACCCTGGATGAGGAACTTCTCTCGGTGGCGCTGGACGATGTGGTCCTTCTGGACCCGGAGGACACCATGGAGGAGGTTAAGGAGCGGGCGGCCCAGATTGCCCGCTTCCGGGAAAAGGGCCTTCTCACCACCCGGTACGATATGCAGATCGCTAACGGAGACCTTGCCGCCATGTACGAGGACAGCAACCTTTTTAACGAGCTGTGGGTGCTGGCCCAGCAGGGCCGGGGCAAGGAGGGCTTCCTCTTTGACGACGCCCGGGTGCGGATGGGCCTCATCGTTCTCACCGCCAAGGGGCGGGAGCTGTTCGGCGTCCCGGAGATCGGGGCCGTCCGGTTTTGATACAAGAGGTCGTTATGAAGCTGAAAGGAAAGCCCCGGAGGGCACGGATGATCGGGGGAGCGCTGCTCCTTGCCGCCCTTTTGACCCTTGGCCTGGGGGTCCTGCTGGACCTGCCCGATGCCGCTATGGCTGCCATTGCCGTCCTGGGCCTTGCCCTGCTCATCGCCGGGGCCCTGATTCTTCTCCTTTTCTGGCGGTGTACCTGCTGCGGCCGGGTCCTGCCCGGAACCCTGGGGCTGGAACACTGCCCCTTCTGCGGCTTTCAGATCAAAGATGATTGAGAAGCTGTACCAATAGCCGCGCCCATCTGTGTACACCGGATGATGGTACAACTTCTGAAACTGCTTTGGAGGTATACAATAAGTTGGCTGACTTAAAACAAGAGATCCAGCGGAGGCGGACCTTCGCCATCATCTCCCACCCCGACGCGGGCAAAACCACCCTCACCGAAAAGTTCCTTCTTTACGGCGGGGCCATCGCTTTGGCTGGGTCTGTAAAGGGCAAAAAGGCTGCCCGCCACGCCGTCTCCGACTGGATGGAGATCGAAAAGCAGAGAGGGATCTCTGTCACTTCCTCTGCGATGCAGTTCAACTACAACGGCTTCTGCATCAACATCCTGGATACCCCCGGGCACCAGGACTTCTCGGAGGACACCTACCGCACCCTCATGGCCGCCGACTCCGCCGTTATGGTCATCGACGCCGCCAAGGGGGTGGAGGCCCAGACCCGCAAGCTCTTTAAGGTCTGTGTTATGCGGAACATCCCTATCTTTACCTTCATCAACAAGATGGACCGGGAGGCCCGGAATCCCTTTGACCTTATGGAGGAGATCGAAAAGGAGCTGGGCATCGGCACCTATCCCATCAACTGGCCCATCGGCTGCGGCAAGGAGTTCAAAGGGGTGTACCACCGGGGCCGCCGGGAGATCATCTCCTTTGAGGGCAGCGGCCAGGCCAGCAACGCCCAGAAGGTAAAGGCCACCGAGCTTTCCCTGGGGGATCCCTGCCTGGACCAGGTGCTGGGGGAAACCCTCCACCAGACCCTGGCCGACGACATCGAGCTTCTGGACGGGGCCAGCTACGAGTTTGATTTGGAGAAGGTGCGCCACGGCCAGCTTTCCCCGGTGTTCTTCGGCTCGGCCCTGACCAACTTCGGCGTGGAGCCCTTCCTGGAGGAGTTTCTGCAGATGACCCCGCCTCCCCTGGCCCGGATGTCCGACCAGGGGGAAATCGACCCCTTCTCCCCGGATTTTTCCGCCTTCGTCTTTAAGATCCAGGCCAACATGAACAAGGCCCACCGGGACCGTATCGCCTTTATCCGGGTCTGCTCCGGCCGCTTCGAGAAGGGGATGGAGGTCCAGCATATCCAGGGGGGCAAAAAGGTAAAGCTGGCCCAGCCCCAGCAGCTGATGGCCCAGGAGCGGGAAATTGTGGAGGAAGCTTACGCCGGGGACATCATCGGCCTCTTTGACCCGGGAATCTTCTCCATTGGGGACACCCTTTGCGGGGGGAACGGCAGGTTTCGGTTCGGGGGCATCCCCACCTTCGCCCCGGAGCATTTCGCCCGGGTCCGCCAGGTGGACACCCTCAAACGGAAGCAGTTCGTCAAGGGCATTACCCAAATCGCCCAGGAGGGCGCTATCCAGATGTTCCACGAGCCGGACTCCGGCATGGAGGAGATCATCGTGGGGGTGGTGGGGGTCCTCCAGTTCGAGGTGCTGGAGTACCGCCTGAAAAATGAGTACAACGTGGAGATCCGCCGGGAGGATCTGCCCTACCA
This sequence comes from uncultured Angelakisella sp., assembly GCA_910585535.1. Taxonomy (GTDB): domain Bacteria; phylum Bacillota; class Clostridia; order Oscillospirales; family Ruminococcaceae; genus Angelakisella. The sequence goes on from CAJUFK010000065.1 coordinate 7,998, forward strand.
GTACCTGCGGTGGATCGAAAACGACGAGGAGGACTTTGACCCCAAAAAGCTGGCGCTGTCCTCCGACACCAAAATCGTCCAGGATTTCAAAAATCGCCAGCTGCTGCTCTTCACCAGCGCCTGGAACATCACCTGGGCCACCGACAAAAACCCCAAGCTTCGCCTGGCGGATTTCAGCACCGCCGAGTGACACAAAACCGAACAAAAACCAGTGCCTGGACCAGACACTGGTTTTTTACTGCCGAAAAGGAGGAGCGTATGGAAGTCAGAACCGCTGTCCCCGGGGATCTGCCGGAACTTCTGCGGATCTACGCCGCCGCACGGGAGGCGATGAAGCGCGCCGGAAACCCTACCCAGTGGGGGGACCACCGCCCCAGCCGGGAGACCCTGGAGGAGGACATCCGCCAAAAGGACCTCTTTTTGATGCTGGAGGACGGCCGGGCGGTGGGGGCTTTTGTCTTCCGCCCCGGCCCGGAAGCCGCCTACGAGGCCATTCGGGGGGAATGGCTGGACCAACGCCCCTACTGGGTGATCCACCGGGTAGCCAGCGACGGGACGTCGCGGGGCATCCTGGACCGCTGCCTGGCCTTCTGCGGGACGGTTACAGGCAGCCTTAAAATTGACACCCACCGGGACAACCGCATCATGCAGCATCTGCTGGAACGCCACGGGTTCCTTTCCTGCGGGGAAATCCTGGCGGAGGACGGCACCCCCAGGATCGCCTATCAGCGGACAGAGGAAAAGAAAAAAGCAGCCCCGCCCCCGGGGGGAGCAGGACTGCCGGGTTAATAGGAAAAACCGTTACCGGGGCAGATAATTTCGCAGGATCTCCCGCACCCGGTCCTCGTTGTCGATCATCAGGAGGATGTAGTAGTCCCCACGCTGGTAGATGGACCCGTTTTCCGCCAGGGAGTAGGCCCCGAACACATCAAAGTTCCGGAAGAGGTTCATCCGGGCCAGCTTGATGGTCTCCAGGCATTCCCGCACCTCGTCCTCATGGCCGGGGCGGGGGCGGATTAAAAAGACGTCGGCGATGCCAAACCGCCCATTGGTATACCGTCCATAAACCGAACTCCAGTGGGAATCATCCAGGCCAAACCGATCCACCAATACCTGGCTGGTGACCTCTTCCACCCCCAGGATGTCCACATCAAAGTAGATCTCGGTGAGGGCCTCCTCCGGGCCGCTGCCCTCGGGAAAGCCGGGATCCTCCTCCATCTGCTCTACGGTGGGTAGCTGGTATTGTGGCTGGAAACCCTGGAGCGCAAAAAGGATCACCAGGATGATACAGGAAAAAATAAGAAGCAGCCTCTGCAAGGAACCGCCGCCTTTCTGTCTTTGCTCGTGGGGAAAGCCCCCGGAATACCCTTGTACATTATACCTGATTCCTCCGGAGTGTCAAGAAACAGGATGTTAATATTTCCGGGAAGGAGGCCTGCGGGGCCCCTTCCCCCTTTTTATCCGTGCTTTACCACCACGACACGATCCCCCACCGAATCCTTCAAAAGGCCCTCCACAATCAATTCGGCCCGCTGGGCGGCCTGTTTCAGCAGCCCGTCTGTATCGGCTTTCTCCCTGGTGTCGGCCTCCGCCAGGGCAATGGCCTGGGTCACGTCGGTTTTCTTGTCCCAGTTAAAGAAGGCGTGCTTTTCGTCGTAAAATTGGATGGACTCCGGCGCGACCTTCAGCATCTGGATCTCCGCCTCCGGCAGGGTGACGGTAACCTTCTTATCGTCCAGCTGCACCTGCACCCCAGCCATATCAATCCCTGCCCGGACGTTGGCAGTGTACACCATGGAAAAGCCCTTTTGGGTGAGGAAGGGGATCTTCCCTTCGGTGACGGTGTAAAGGTTTGTGTAGATCATCTCCGCGGTGGAAAGGTCGGCTAGGTCCTCCAGCCTTTTATCGATGGATTCAATGGTAACCACCTGCTCCTTGCTCTCCCCCGCTTCCGGATCAATCTCGGTGATATGGGTAACGTCCTTGTCCGGGGCCTTATTGCTTCCGGAGGCCAGGACGAACACCGCCGACAGGACAATCCCCACCAGCAGGCCTACCCCGATAAATTTTACTGCTTCCAGCAGTTTCCATCCCTTTTTCCCTTCCATCTTCTGCCTCCTTTTTTTCAGGATTCACCCCTTCCCCTCCTTTTTCATAGCATGGGGCAACCAAAAAGGAGGTGGAAGGATGAAAAACCACAATATCGGCCTTTTAGGCGGCGGACTGCCCCAGGCCTCTTTGGCCAACCGCTTGGCGGAAACCAGCCGGTGGGAGGTCTACACGATGTTCTTGGAGGGTCCCCTTCTCTCCCCTGCCGTCCATACCGCACGGGATTTCCGGGACGTCCTTTGGCTCTGCGGGACGCTGGTCCTCCCCTGCCCGGTCTGCCGGGAGGGGCTTGTCCTCAACGCCCCCCTGTGGCAGGGACCCCCGGTGGACGCTGGGCAATTCTTAGGGCTTATTGGCAAGGGGGTCCTCCTTCTGACCGGAGCCGTTTCCCCGGCCTTCGCCCGGGCCGCCGCCGCCAAAGAGGTGACCTTTACCCCCCTGCCCCCGCCGGAGCAGGAGGACGGCTGGCCGGACCTTGTGATGGATCACCTGGGGCGGGCCCGGGACAAAAAGGTCCGGCCAAGGCCAAGGGGTCAGTCCCCGAACACCCCCTTGGCGATGTCCACCGATTCCTTGGCGTCCCGGGCGTACCAGTCGGCCCCGATCTTTTGGGCGTAGTCCGCCGTCAGCACCGCGCCCCCCACCATCACCCGGCAGGGCAGCTGTTCCTCCCGAAGAAGGGCGATGGTGGCCTCCATGCTCCCCAAAGTGGTGGTCATCAGGGCGGAAAGGCCCACCAGAGGGGCGCCGCTCTCCCGAACGGCGTCGGCCACCCGCCGGGGAGGAACATCCTTGCCCAGGTCCAGGACGGTGTAGCCGTAGTTTTCCAGCAGGATCTTGACGATATTTTTCCCGATGTCGTGGATGTCCCCCTGAACGGTGGCCAGGACGATCTTCCCCTTGCTCACCCCGGCGCTCTCCGCCGGAAGGGCTGCCTTGATGACCTCAAAGGCGGCCTGGGCGGCCCCGGCGCACTGGATCAGCTGGGGAAGGAAGATCTCCCCCTTCTCAAAGGCGGCCCCCGCCCGATCCAGAGGGGGGATCAGCTTTTGGTCTACAATCTCCATGGGGGGCATCTCCCCCAGCAGGCCCTTGCAAAGGGCGGCGGCCTCGGTCCGCAGGCCATGCTCCACGGCGTAGTCCAGTTCCATCGTTGTAGCCGGAGCGGAAGCGGCAGCCTTGGGGGCCCCGCCGTAGCAGGCTACAAACTCCCGGGAATCCCGGTCCGCCCCGGAGAGGAGGTTCCAGGCCCGCACCGCCCCCATCATCCCGGCGGAATTGGGGTTTAGAATGGGCATGGTCAGGCCCGCGCCCAGGGCCAGGGTCAGGAAGGCCGGGTTAAGGATCTCCCGTCCCGGCAGGCCGAAGGAGATGTTGCTCACCCCCAGGACGGTGGGGCACCCCAGCTCCTCCCGGATAATCCCCACCGCCCGAAGGGTCTCCATCACCGCGTCCTGTTCGGCGCTGGCGGTGAGGGTCAGACAGTCGATGTAAACGTCCTCCCGGGGGATCCCCAGGGAAAGGGCGGCATCCAGGATCTTCCTGGCGATCCCCACCCGTTCCTCCGCCGTTTTCAGGATGCCGCGGTGGTCCAATGTCAGGCCCACCACGGCGGCCCCGTACTTCTTCACCAAGGGGAGGACCCTCTCCAGCCGGTCCGGGTCGCCGTTTACCGAGTTGACAATGGCCTTGCCGTGGCAGACCCGAAGGGCGGCTTCCAGCACCTCCGGATCGGAGGAATCCAGCTGGAGGGGCAGCTCCACCACCCCTTGGAGGGCCTTCACCACCCGGACCATGGTCTCCTTTTCGTCGATCTCCGGCAGGCCCACGTTGACATCCAGGATGTCCGCCCCAGCCCCGGCCTGTTCCAGTCCCTGGGCCAGGATGTAGTCCAGTTCCCCGTTTTTCAGCGCCTCCTTAAAGCGCTTTTTTCCGGTGGGGTTGATCCGCTCCCCGATGACCCGCACCCGGTCCAGGGCCACGGTGCGGCTGGCGCTGCACACCGCCGGGGGGACAGGCTCCAGGGGCCGCTTTCCCCGGATCTCCGCCACCGCCGCCTTAAGGGCTGCGATGTAGGCCGGGGTGGTGCCGCAGCAGCCCCCCATCAGCTTCACCCCCAGCCGGGCCAGTTCCGCCATAGCCCCGGCGAACTCCTCCGGGGTGACGTCGTAGCGGCTGGTGCCGGGCTCCGGCAGGCCGGCGTTGGGTTTCATCACCAGGGGAAGATGGGTCCACCGGGCCAGCTCCTTTGCCAGGGGGAGAAGTTCCCGGGGGCCCAGGGAACAGTTGATGCCGATGGCGTCCGCCCCCAGACCGGTGAGGGTCAGGGCCATAGAGGCCACCGAGCAGCCGGTAAAGGTGCGGCCGTTTTCCTCAAAGGTCATGGTGCAGAGGACCGGAAGGGCGGCGTTCTCCTTGGCAGCCAGAAGGGCGGCCCGGGTCTCGGCCAGGTCGGTCATCGTCTCGATGACAATAAGGTCCGCCCCGGCGGCGGCCCCGGCCCGGACCTCCCGGGCGAAGGCCTTGTACGCCTCCTCAAAGGAGAGGGCGCCGGTGGGCTCCAGAAGCTGGCCCAGGGGGCCCATATCCAGGGCGGCCAAAGCCCGATCCCCGGCGGCTTCCTTCGCCAGGGAGACCCCGGCGGCGATAAGGTCCTCCAGGGAGTGGCCGCAGTTTTCCGTTTTATAGGGGTTTGCCCCAAAGGTATTGGCGTAGACGATCCGGGCCCCGGCCTCCACATACTCCCGGTGGATCTCCCGCACCCACTCCGGGTGGAGAAGGTTCATCGTCTCCGGGACGGCTCCCAGGGGCATTCCCTTCCCCTGGAGCATGGTCCCCATGGCCCCGTCCAGCAGGATCGGGCCTTCCCCTTCCAGCAGCGTCTTAAACTTCATGGCCATCTCCTCCGTTGATTTTGTCTTCTCCCCCGGCGCAGCTCCTTCCTGCCCGGCGGTAGGGGCAGCTTTCCCCAAGGGAACAGCTGTCGCAGCTCCTTGCCCTGGGGACGCTTTCCTTCCCCGGCTCCCGGATGCCCATTACCGCCGTCACCGATTTACGGGGGGTCAGGATGCTGCTGGCAGTGGCGCAGAGCCCCAGCCGCCTGGGGGTGTCCAGCAGGGCCAAAAATTCCCCCTGGATGGTAATCGGCAGATCCCCGTACCCCGGGCTGAACCGGCTGGTAAAGCCCCGGCCCGGGTACTGTTCCCGGATAACCGCCTCGGCCTGGTCACAGACCTCCTCGATGGCGGCGGTGGCGCAGCTTTCCAGCACCAGACTGCGGCTGAGGTCGGAAAGCTGGGTGCGCCGCAGCAGGGCGTCCACCCCGGGGGAAAGGGTCGCCGCCAGGAGAACCGCCTCCCGGCACCCCGCCAGGTGGGCGGCCAGGTCCTTCCCCGGCAGGAGAAAGCCGCAGTCCAGCAGCACCCCCTCCGGGGTGATCTCACAGGCAAAGCCCTGCCAGGTCCACCGGGGACAGGCGGCGGCCAGCAGCTCCCCGGCGCAATCCTCCGCCAGGGGCAGAAGAGGGCCGGGGTCCTTCCCCCCTGCCCCCAGGTACCGCAGCACCTCGTCCATGGGAATATGGTCCAGCTTCATCACCGACATGGCAAACGCTCCCTATGCCTTTCTCAAATTCTCCACCGCCCCGGAGATCCGCCGGGCCACAGCCGGATCATTCATCGTATACAAGTGGATCCCCTCCACCCCCTGGGCAATAAGGTCCACGATCTGGTCCACCGCATAGGCGATCCCCGCGTCCCGCAGCGCCGCCGGGTTTCCCTCGTACCGGCTAATCATCCGGGCAAACTTTTGGGGCAGGCTGGCCCCGCAGAGGGAGACCATCCGGGTGATCTGCCGGGCGTTGACCACCGGCATGATCCCCGCCTCGATGGGGACGGTGATGCCGGCGATCCGGGCTCGCTCCACAAAGGCGTAAAAGGCGGCATTGTCAAAAAACAGCTGGGAGATGAGATGCTCCGCCCCGGCGTCCACCTTCTTTTTCAGGTTCAGGACATCGGTAACCGGGTCGGGGGCCTCGGTGTGTACCTCCGGGTAGCAGGCCCCGGAGAGGGAGAAGCCTCCCTCCTCCCGGATGAAGGTGACAAGGTCGCTGGCGTGGAGGAAGTCGGTTTTGGGCTCCACCCCGGGAATGCGGTCCCCCCGGAGGGCCAGGATGTCCTCCACCCCCTCCTCCCGGAGGTCGGCGAGGCTCCGCCGGATCTCCTCCCGGGTGGAGTTGACGCAGGTGAGGTGGGCCAGGGGCAGAATGCCGTACCTCCGGCGGATGGCCCCGGCGATCTGGGCGGTGTAGCTCTTTCCCCCGCCGCCCCCGGCTCCGTATGTAACGCTGATAAAGTCCGGACCCAAACCCTCCAGCTGCTCCAGGGTGTTCCAGATGGTATCAATGGAGCTGTCCCGCTTTGGGGGGAAGATCTCGAAGGAAAAGACGACGCTTTTTTCGGCGAACAGCTTGGAAATGCTCATTTGGCGACCTCCTCACGGGCCCTCTCTGCCCGTTCTTTGATGAATTGGATGGCATTTTTGGCGGTGATCTTCAGGTCCTGGCGGCGGCTTTTCAGAAACCGCTCCAACAGGGGGATGTCCTCCGGCTCTCCAATCGACTGCATGGCGATGGCGGCATACCACATCTCGTACTTACAGGCCTTTTCGTCCTCCTGGGAAAGCCAGCAGCGCAGGGCCTTCCGGCTTCCCTCCCCGGGGCAGGCCCCCAAGGCGTGGATGGCGGCGTGGCGGACCAGCCACCGGTCGTCCTCCGTCAGCCTTGCCACCGGAGAGGTATCCAGTTCCGGCGGCAGCAGGATGCCCTGCCTTCCCTGCCAGTCCTGGATCCGGTCCAGCATGGAATGGAGGAGGTACTTGTCCGTTTCCTTCTCCAGCCGCCGGAGAAGGAAATCACAGTCCCCGGGGGAAAAGGCCCGTTCCATCAGCCGCCCATAAATAAAGTAGGCGGCGCTTCGCACATCCCGCTTCGCCTTAGCTTTGCCCTCGTTTTCGGCGACGATCTCCCGCAAAAGGGGAAAGAGGGCGGGATCCTCCAGGGTCTCCGCCTCCCGGAGGGCCTTCCAGCCGGTGGTCTCGGAACTGATCTTGATGTTTTCCTCCCGGGTGTTGATCCTGGCGATAAGGTCCAGGAGACCGGCTTTGTCCATAGGGAGACCTCCTTTTTTATCCTTCCTTTGTTATAGGCGCACTGTCTGGCGGGGTCAACAAAAGAGGCGGGGAAAAAAGAAAACCTCATAGTCCGGCCCCAGTTCTGCACAAAGACGCCGGTACGCGGCCTTAGCCTCCTCGGTAAACGCCTCCTGTTTCGCCCTGTCCCAAAGCAGCTCCCCTCCCGGGTCATCCCAGTTCAACGCCGTATCATGCCGGGAATTCAGTTCCTCCAGCAAAGCCGCAAGTTCCCGGGTAATCGGCAGGTCTGCGGTACTCACCGGGTAATCCTTAAATTTTTCCTTGGCAGCGGCGTTATCGCTCCAAACACACACACCACTGCCCCAGTCATACATAAATTTCAGCTTGTACCGGCTCACGAGCGACCCTCCCATTGTTCGTCTATTATAACACAAAAGCCCGGGCAAGTAAATTTCCCGGGGCTTGATGGTGCAAGAAAAATTGGCTATAATTGGAACATTAGCATGGTTTTCTGTCTGATTTGCGATTATAGCAATTCCCCCATTTATTTCACAAGGCGGCTGCCGCTGCGGTTTCCACGCAGTTGTCAACCTGGCAAAGGTTCCTTTTCGCCACAGAGGACACGTCCGGGGACCCGCCGGAAAAGGGGGCCCTTCGTTCCCCGGCCAAGAAATTGTAAATTATTTGTGAAAGCCCTTGACTTCCTGGAAAAATCGGGTACAATAATAGCTGTTGGCACTCAATTGCCACGAGTGCTAAATCGCTGTATGTTTATCAAACAAAATTTACATTGGAGGGAACAAACCATGACGATCAAACCCCTTTGCGACCGTGTGGTCATCAAAATGACCGAGGCGGAGGAAACCACCAAGAGCGGCATCATCCTGGCAGGCAATGCCAAGGAGAAGCCCGTCATCGCCGAAGTGGTGGCTGTTGGCCCCGGCGGCGTGGTGGACGGCAACCAGGTGGAGATGTACCTCACCGTGGGCCAGAAGGTCCTCATCAGCAAGTACGCCGGCACCGAGGTCAAGCTGGACGGGGAGGAATTCACCATCCTGCGCCAGTCTGACGTCCTGGCCGTTGTCGAGTAATTCAGAATTGTATTGTTAGGAGGAACGATCCATTATGGCAAAGGAAATCATTTACGGCGAGGAAGCCAGAAAAGCCCTTCAGTCCGGTATCGACCAGCTGGCCGATACCGTCAAGATCACCCTGGGGCCCAAGGGCCGCAACGTGGTGCTGGACAAGAAGTTCGGCAGCCCCCTTATCACCAACGACGGCGTGACCATCGCCAAGGAGATCGAGCTGGACTGCCCCTTTGAGAACATGGGCGCCCAGCTGGTCAAGGAAGTAGCCACCAAGACCAACGACGCCGCCGGCGACGGCACCACCACCGCCACCCTGCTGGCCCAGGCCCTGGTTCGGGAGGGGATGAAGAACGTCACCTCCGGCGCCAACCCCATGGTAGTCAAGAAAGGCATCGAAAGCGCTGTCAAGGCCGCCGTTGCCGCCATCGTGGAGGACAGCAAGAAGGTCTCCGGCTCCGCTGACATCGCCCGGGTCGCCACCGTTTCCTCCGGCAACGAGGAGATCGGGAAGCTCATCGCCGAGGCCATGGAGAAGGTCTCCGCCGACGGCGTTATCACCCTGGAGGAATCCAAGACCGCCGAGACCTACAGCGACGTGGTGGAAGGGATGCAGTTCGACCGGGGCTACATCACCCCCTACATGGTCACCGACACCGAGAAGATGGAGGCCGTCATTGACGACGCCCTCATCCTCATCACCGATAAGAAGATCGGGAATATCCAGGAGATCCTCCCCCTGCTGGAGCAGGTGGTCCAGTCCGGCCGCAAGCTGGTCATCATCGCCGAGGATGTGGAGGGCGAGGCCCTGGCCACCCTGCTGGTCAACAAGATGCGGGGCACCTTCACCTGCGTAGCCGTCAAGGCCCCCGGCTTCGGCGACCGCCGCAAGGAGATGCTTCAGGACATCGCCACCCTCACCGGCGGCCAGGTCATCACCTCCGACCTGGGTCTGGAGCTGAAGGACGCCAACATGACCCAGCTGGGCCGCGCCAAGCGGGTCACTGTCCAGAAGGAGAACACCATCATCGTCAGCGGCGAAGGTGACAAGGCCGGCATCCAGGCCCGTATCGCCCAGATCCGCGCCCAGATCGAGAACACCACCTCCGACTTTGACCGGGAGAAGCTTCAGGAGCGCCTGGCCAAGCTGGCCGGCGGCGTGGCCGTCATCAAAGTTGGCGCCGCCACCGAGGTGGAGATGAAGGAAAAGAAGATGCGGATTGAGGACGCCCTCTCCGC
>CAJUFK010000066.1 GCA_910585535.1 uncultured Angelakisella sp.
CCAGGGCGCCGCCCTGGACCTGCCGCCCTTTGAAAAGGGCGGCCCTAAACTTTACACCCTTTGTTACGCAGACGTTGTCGTGGGTTCTGCCTGGAGTTTTAACGGCGTTCTGTCCGAAGCGCAAAATCGCCCCCACGCAACCTGGCAATGGGTGATTTCAACCTCCCGCCCTCTGCTGCTCCCGACTCCAGGCACAACCTAGGTCCCGACTCAACCTTTAGGCGCGGAGCGCCGGGGAGGGTGTGCCCGCGGGCGCTAGCCCGCCGCAAAATCGCCCCCCACGACCTGGCAAGGGGTGATTTCTACCTTCCGCCCTCTACTGCATCCGACTCCAGGCACAATCCAAGTCCTGGCACAACCCTTAGGCGCGGAGCGCCGGGGAGGGTGTGCCTGCGGCCGCAGGGCCGCCGGGGGCTTGATTTTTTCCCACAACCTGTTATATTATATAATAAGACGCTGGAAGGACAAGCCCCAGCGCTTCGCAGGCTCCCGGACTACTGGGGCGCCGCAATCTAAGAAGCCGTGCCAATAGCCGCCGCACCTATCTTGCCGGCAAATCTTCCCCCTGTCTTTGCCTCAAAAACTGGAAAGCCGCCAAGGCTGCCGGTGTTTTTAAGGCTTCGACAGTCAAACTGCGCCCGAAGGCGCGTCCGGAGTGCAGCCGCCTTAGCGCGGTGGAAAAGTTGCTCGCCAATCTCCGTACTTCGGTTATGAATACAGGTTCCAAGTTTTTGTAACGCAGCAGGGCGGAAAAAGACCCGGCCAGAGGGTGTCAAACGGTTGTGAATGCAGCTTCTAAATACAGGAGGATTGAGAAAATGATCGGGACCATTGCCAACGCCAGTTCTATCCTTATCGGCAGCATCCTGGGCAGCACCTTGAAAAAGGGCATCGGGGAGGGGTACAAAACCGTGATGATGGACTCCATGGGCCTTGCGGCCACCGCCCTGGGGGTGAACTCCATTGTGGGGGCGATGCCCAACTCCCAGTACCACGTCCTTTTCATCGTCAGCCTGGCCCTGGGCGGGCTGATCGGGACGCGGCTCTCCCTGGACACCCTTTTTGACGGGGTGGTGGCGCGGTTCTCCAAGGGCTCCAACCTGGCCCAGGGGCTTTCCACCGCCATCCTCCTTTTCTGCGCCGGCACCCTCTCCATCCTGGGGCCGATGCAAAGCGCCCTGATGGGGGACAATACCTACCTTTTCACCAACGCCATCCTGGACGGCATTACCTCCCTTGTCCTGGCCTCCACCTTCGGCTTTGGCATTGCGGCGGCGGCGGGGGTGCTGTTCTGCTGGCAGGGGATCATCTACCTGCTGGCGGGGCTGATCGAGCCCTACATTACTGACGCGCTGATGACCGAGATCAGCCTGGTGGGCGGCATCCTGATTCTGGCCTCCGGCCTGGGGATCCTGGGGATCAAGCAGATCAAGACGCTGAACCTCCTCCCTGCCCTCCTGATCCCTCCGGCAGCCATCGCCCTTTTGTCCCTCTTTGGAATATAACGATTTGCCCTCAAAAGGCCCTGCCGCACCGGCGGGGCCTTTTTCTGTCCCCCAAAGGAATCCGGGAACTTGTCCTATTATAAAAATTTCAAGACTAAAGGACAAATAAGGACAGGGCGTTAGATCATTTGCACAATAACATATTGTTTTCTTTGTATATTGTGATAAAATTTAGCGATAAAACCGGAAATTATGAATAATCTATTGCGAAACATATCTTATCATGATATAATCCATTACAAGATGAAAAGCCCGGGCGGCAAAAAACAGATAACAAGTTGCCGCCTTTGGCTAGTTTAAGAAAGAGAGGATCTGTTTGGGATGTATGATTTCGACAAAGCGGTAGACCGCCGGGGCACCTCCAGCATCAAGTGGAACTTCCAGAACAGCTTTGGCCAGCAGTCCGGCCTGCTGCCCTTCTGGATTGCGGACACCGATTTCGCGACGGTGCCGGAGATCCAGGAGGCCCTCAAGAAGCGCTGCGACCACCCCGTCATTGGCTATTCCGATCCCCTGCCCTCGGTCTATGAGGCCATCCAGGGCTGGTGGGACCGCCGCCACGGCTGGAAGCCCCAGACCGACTGGATGCTCCTTAGCTACGGCGTGGTCACCGCCATCTTCTTCACCCTGGACGCGGTGGTCCCCAAGGGGGAAAAGGTCCTGGTCTTTACCCCCGTCTACGATCCCTTCTTCGCCGCGGTGCAGAACAGCGGCCACCAGATGGTGGACTGCCCCCTGGACCACAAGGACAGCTACTACACCATAAATTGGGAGCTGCTGGAAAAGCAGCTGGCCGGCGGCGTTCGGGCCGTGGTCTTCTGCAACCCCCACAACCCCATCGGCCGGGTGTGGACCGCCGAAGAGATGAAGCGGCTGGCGGAGCTTTGCGTCAAGTATGACGTCTATCTGCTCAGCGACGAGATCCACGCCGACTTCGGCCTTGTCCGCCCCTACACCACCGCCGGAAAGTTCCCGGAGCTGTACCAGAAGCTGGTGGTTTACACCGCCATCAGCAAGAGCTTCAACATGGCGGGTCTGGGCTCCTCCTGCATGATTATCCCCAACCCGGAGCTGAAGCAGAAGATCCAGGAGGCCTACGACAGCCGCTGGATGTTCGGCCCCTCCGACCTGGCCTTCACCGCCATGGAGGCCGCCTACAACCACGGCGACCAGTGGATGGACGAACAGTGCCGGTACCTGGCGGAGAACGTCAAGATCGTCAACGAGTTCGCAGCCGAAAAGCTGCCCAAGGTCCAGGTGACCACCCACGAGGGGACCTTCCTGATGTGGCTGGACATGACCTGCTTCGGCAAGACCAGCGGGGAGCTGACCACCATCCTGGCCAAGGAGTACGGCATCGCCCTGGGGGACGGCCGCCACTATGGCGAGCAGGCCGAGGGCTTTATGCGCCTGAACATCGGCTGCACCCACGACACCCTCCGGAAGGGCCTGGAGCAGCTGGCCAGGTTCTACGCCGACTACATGAAGTAACAGGCTCGGTTCAGTCAAGGCAAGACGGCAGGCCCCCCCAAAGGTCCTGTGATATTGATAAAGTTTTTGAGGAGGATTATAATGAGTACCAAACCCCAGACCACAGAGCGGAAAAAACTCAATTTTATGGACTGCATGGGTATGGCCACCGGCCAGATCATCGGTTCCGGCATCATGGTGCTTACCGGCATCGTCATCGGCCTTACCGGCCATGGCACCCCCTATGCCTTTATCCTGGGCGCACTGGTAGCCATCATCACCGTTGTTCCCTACATCATCCTGACCTCTTCCATCCCCGCCTCCGGCGCAGGATATACCTACATCAAGCGGCTTATGGGCGACAAGGCCAGCTTTATGTACATCGGGATGTTCGTCCTCAGCCAGGTGCTGATTGCCACCTTCGCCAAGGGCTTCGCCAGCTACTTCGTGGCTATCTTCCCCAGCTTTAACGAAACGGTTGTGGCTCTGGCGGCTCTGATCCTCTGCACCATCGTCAACATCATCGGACTCAAGTCCACCGCCCTGGTCCAGAACTGCATGGTGGCCTTCCTGCTTATCAGCCTGTTCCTCTTTATCGGCTTCGGCCTGCCCCAGGTGGACTGGTCCACCCTGCGTCTGGCCGCCGACAACATTATGCCCAACGGCCCCATGAACTTCTTCACCGGCGTTGCCCTTCTCTCCTTCGCCTGCGGCGGCGCCAAGTTCATCGCCGAAAACGCCGACGACATTGAAAACCCCTCCACCACCATCCCCAAGGCCATTGTTCTGGCTACCTCCATCGTGGCTGTCTTCTATGCCCTTATCGGCATCGTCGCCGCCGGCGTCCTCCCTGTGGAGCAGGTCGCCTTTGAGAACCTGACCCTGGTGGCCCGGACCATCTTCCCCACCTGGCTGTATCTCTTCTTTGTCTTCGGCGGCGCCATGTTCGCCCTTCTCACCACCCTTAACGGCACCCTCAGCTGGGTACACCGCGGCCTCCAGGCGGCGGCCCGGGACGGCTGGCTCCCCGAAAAGCTGGCCGAGGAGAACAAAGGCGGCACCCCCGTTGTCCTGCTGATGGTCTTCTTTGTCATGGGCGCTCTCCCCATTGTCACCGGCATGGATCTGACCCTCATCTCCAACATGGGCGTGGGCACCGATATGCTCTCTGAGTTCATGGTCCTGCTGGCCTGCTGGAAGCTCCCCGACATTCTGCCCGAGGAGTTTAAGAAGTCCAACTTCTACATGAAGAAAAGCACCCTCCACGCTGTCCTGGTGGTCATCGGCGCGGTGATGCTCTTCACCTCCTACGTGAACCTCTCCGACCTCACCGTTCCCGCCGCCATCGCCTGCGTCGTCTTTATTGCGGTCCTCTTCGTCTATACCCAGTTCCGCGTAAAGTATGTTCAGGAGAAGAAGGCCAAGGCCAAGAGCGGCAAGTAAAAAACAGACCCCCTCATTTTCAGCCTATGGAGCGCCGCGCACCCTGTCAGCGGTGCGCGGCGCTCCCAACCCATTCAGGAAAGGACGGAAACGCAAGCCCATGGAACGATTTGCCATCATCGGCTTTGGCTGCGCCGGCTACCACGGCCTGCGGGCCATCCGGGAAGCGGGCTGCTCCACCCCGGTGGATGTCTACAGCGAAACCGCCATGCCCCCGTATAACCCCATGCTCACCACCTATTACAGCGCGGGCCGCCTTCCATACCAGGGGCTGTTCCCCTTTGGCGCCCTGCCGGAGATCGCCAGGGACTACCAGGCGGATCTTCTCACCGGCACGCGGGTGACAAAGGTGGACGCCCGGCGGAGGACCGTGACCACCGCCGGCGGGGAAACCAGGGAATACCAAAAGATTCTCGTCGCCACCGGGGCCTCCGCCTTTGTACCGGGAAGCTTCTCCGGTCTTCGGGGAGCCTTTTGTATGCGGACGGTGGAGGACGCCGTAAAGCTTCACGACGCGCTGGAAAACCGGAACTACCGAAACGCCGTCATTGTAGGGGCCTCCATGGTGGGGATCAAGGTGGCGGAACTGCTTCACAACCGGGGCTGCCAGGTGACCTTGGCGGATATGGCCCCCCACATCTTTGCCCTGGCCGCCTATCCGGAGGTCTCGGAGATGATCGAGACGCGGCTCCGGGAAATGGGCATCACAATGGCCTTTGGCCAGGCCATCACCGGGGCGGAGGAGACGGTGGACGAGAACGGCGAGGTCCGGGAGACCACCGTCCGCCTGGCCGACGGCAGGGAGCTGAAAACCGAGCTTCTGGTCCTGAACATCGGCACCCGGGCCGCAACCGGCATCCTGGACCCGGAGGAGGTGGCCACCGACCGGGGCATTCTGGTGGACCAGCGGATGGAGACCTCCGCCCCGGGGATCTACGCCGCCGGGGACTGCTGCCAGGGCCGGGATCTTCAGTCCGGCAAACAGCAGATCATCGGCCTGTGGGCCAACGCCGCCACCCAGGGCCGGGTAGCCGGCCGGAATATGGCCGGTCTCCCCGGGGAGACTGACGGCAACATCCTTCACAACATCACCCACTTTTTGGATATGGACTTCATCGGCCTGGGGGACAACCGCCTCACCGGGGAGGTCCGTTGTTACCAGTCCCCGGACAAGGGCTTTTACATCCAGGCAGTGATCCGGGACGGCAAGGCGGTGGGCTTTAACATCCTGGATAACTACGGGGTGTCCGGCATCCTCAAGGCCCACCTTATGAAGCTGCTTCGGGGGCAGCCCTGCCCCTTCTCCCCGGAACAGCGGGGACAGCTGATCCGCTACGGGCTGGAGGAAGCCTTTATCGAAGCACTGGAGGCGAGGACATGACAGAACTGGAACGAAAGCTGAAAGCCAAGATCCCCGGTCCCGACACCGGCATCGAGGTCCGCCGCACCCTCTGCGACATCTGTTCGCCGGGGATGCACTGCGGCGTGGCCGCCTACGTCAAGGACGGGGAGGTCATTAAAATAGAGGGGCTGGACGGCCACCCCTCCAACGACGGCAGGCTCTGCACCAAGGGCCTGTCCAACCGTCAGTACATCTACCGGGAGGACCGGATCCGGACCCCTCTGCGCCGCATCGGCAAGCGGGGGGAGGGAAAATTCCAGGCCATTTCCTGGGAGGAGGCCTACGCCGCCATCGCGGAGGGCCTGAACAAGGCGAAGGAGCAGTACGGCCCGGAAAGCGTGGCCTTCTACTCCGGGTATTCCAAGTGGTACCGCCAGATGCTGCGCCGCTTCGCCTACGCCTTTGGCAGCCCCAACTACGGGTGCGAATCCAGCGCCTGCTACACCGCAGCCTTTATGGCCTGGAAGGTAGCGGCGGGGGAACAGGGCAGCCCGGACATGGAGCGAAGCGACCTCTTCTTGGGCTGGGCCTTTAATCCCTTCTACTCCTCCTATATGGGGGCCAAGCGGGCCATGGAGCTGAAGGAGCAGGGCCTCAAGTTCCTTATTGTGGATACCCGGCGCACCCCCGCCAGCGAAAAGCTGGCCGACCTCTTCCTCCAGCCCCGCACCGGCACCGACGGCGCCCTGGCCCTGGCCATCGCCAACGTTCTCATCCAGCGGGGGTGGATCGACCGCCCCTACATCGAAAAGTATGTCTACGGCTTCGAGGAGTACGCCGCCTACGCGGCGGGCTTCCACGAGGAGAACATCGAGGCCCTTACCGGCGTTCCCTATGAGCAGGTGGAGGCCGCCGCCCGGCTCATCCACCAGAACCCCCGGGTCAGCTGCAACGAGTCCTCGGCCCCCCTCTGCCACCACCGCAACGGCCTACAGAACTACCGGGCAGTGATGTCCCTGCTGGCCATCACCGGCAACTTCGACCGGGCCGGCGGCCAGCTCCTCACCCCCCACAGCTATATGCACGTTTCCTGCGGCTTCGCCAGCCGGGAGGAGGAGTACCTTTACGAGACCCGTCCCAAGGACGTCAAGGAGCCGGTAGGCGCTCCCCGCTTCCCCCTGTGGAACCACCTGGAGGGGGAGATGCAGGCCATGGATATGCCCCGGCAGATCCTGGAGGGCACCCCCTATCCCCTTCGGGCGGTTTTCGCCCTAGGCCTCAACGGCCGGATGTTCCCCAACTCCGGGAAGCTTTTCCGAGCCCTGGAGACGCTGGACTTCTTTGTGGATACCGATCTTTTCCTCACCGACACCGCCAAGTACGCCGACATCGTTCTCCCGGCCTGCTCCAGCTTTGAGCGGGGGGAGTTCAAGCCCTACGGCAGCGGCACCGCCTGGTACACCTCCCCGGCCATCGCCCCCTTGGGGGAGGCCCGAAGCGATACCGACATCCTTACGGGATTGGCCCGGTACATGGACCTTCCCGACGAGACCCTCCAGAAGGGGTACGATTACTTTGTCCAGACCTACATCCTGGATGATCTGGGGGTGACCATCGACCAGCTGAAGGCGGCAGAGCTGCCCATCCCCATCGCCCCAAAACAAAGCTACAGCGACCACCAGGAGCTGGATAAAGGCCTCAAGACCCCCACCGGCAAGTTTGAACTAAAGAGCGCCATCATCGAGCAGCACCCGGACTGGGGTCTGGACCCCCTGCCCACCTACCGGGACCCCCTGGACGGAGCCGACCCGGAGGCGTACCCCTTCACCCTGACCTCCGGCAGCCGGATCCCCCACGCCATCCACTCCCGGATCCATGGGGTCCCTGCCAACCGGAGCCTGCGGCCCAAGCCCACCGCCGATATGAGCCGGGAGGACTGCCTCCGCCTTGACCTGAAGGAGGGGGACCGGATTGTCATTTCCACCCTTCGTGGAAGCGTTACCGTTCTGGTCCATCCCACCGACAGCGTTCCGGCGGGGCTGGTGAACCTTTACCACGGCTATTCGGAGGCTGACGCCAACAGCCTCTTAGATGATGAACACCTGGATCCCTACTCCGGTTTCCCGGCCTACCGCTCCACCCGCTGCGCCGTTAGAAAGGAGGGCTGAGTTATGAAGAAAACCCTGTTCTTCGACCCCGAGAAATGCTCCGCCTGCGGCGCCTGCGCCCTGGCCTGTATCGACCAGAACGACGTAGAGGTGCAGAAGGGCCAGCAGCCCTTCCGCCACACCTTTACCCTGGAGGACAAGACGGGGGCGCTGAGCTTCTACTCGGTGTCCTGTATGCACTGCGCCGACGCCCCCTGTGTTATCGGCTGCCCCTGCGGCTGCCTGACAAAGGACCCGGAGACCGGCTTTACCCTGTACGACACCCAAAACTGCATCGGCTGCCACTCCTGCGCCATGGCCTGCCCCTACGGGGTGCCGGGCTTTGGGGAGGACGGCAAGATGCAGAAGTGCGACGCCTGCATCGAGCGGCAGAAAGCGGGCCTTACCCCCGCCTGCGTCAAGGTCTGCCCCACCGGGGCCCTGGCGCTCCTCACCGAGGAGGAGCTACAGGCCCGTCAAACCGCCCAGCGGCAGAAGAAGGCCCGGCGGATGGCGGAACTACAGCTGGAATCATAAAAAAAGGGGCCGGAGAGAAAACTCCGGCCCTTTCCAAGGAAAGAGAGGAACTGTTTACATGCTTGTCGGGATTTTTGCCGTGGCCGGAGCGGCCACTTTGTTGGGGATCATGCCCAGCCTGCAAAAGCAGGTGCTGGTGGATGGCCTGCCTATGAACAGCCTCATGGCTTACACCAACCTTATCATCACCCTGGTGAGCCTGGGGATGGCGCTGCTGAAAAAGCGAAGCCTGCGGACCCGGCCGGTCCAGGCAATCCAGGCGGTGCTGATGGGCACGGTGGGGATGCTCCTCACCGCCCTGCTGCTGAACAACGCCTATCTCTACCTTCCGGTGGGGGTGGCCATTATGCTGAACTTCCTGTACCCCACAGTGGTCTGTGTGGTGATGGGGACGGTCTTCCGCCAGGGCTTTACGAAGCTCCAGGCAGCGGCGATAGTTTCCTCCATAGCGGGGATGGCGTTCCTTGCGGGGAAGGGTGGGGATTTGCACCCCATGGGGCTGCTCTTCGCTTTGGCTTCCGCCTTTACCTACGGCGGGTATCTCATTGCCAACGAAAAGGGTCCGGCCAACGAGCTGCCCATTGAGACCAAGCTTTTCTACGTTTCTCTGCCGGGGACGGTGATCTTTTGGATCCTTGCGCCTGCGACCCATACGTTGGCGGCTCCTGTGGGGGGTGGCATCGGGTGGCTGTATGTTCTTGGATCTGGGCTCTTTACCGTTGGCGGATACTTTTTAATGATGTACGGGATACACCGGATGGGGGCATCCACGGCGGCCTTTGTTTCCATGCTGGAGCCTATTGTCAGCGTTGTATTTGGGACCATATGGTTTCACGACCCCATCACAGCGGGGGTTGTGGTCGGGGGGATATTGGTACTTGCCAGTATTCTGCTTATCGCCATTGATGGGGCACACCCTCCCCGGCGCAACCCTTAGCCGCGGAGCGGCGGGGAGGGTGTGCCTGCGGGCGCTAGCCCGCCTAGGGGAGGAGGGCGTTGGGGGTTGTTACGGTTTCTTTTTCTGCGTTGCCAAAGAAGTATTGATCCGCAATCTTCCGCGCTACCGGCGCACCAGTGTACCCCTGACCACCATCCTCTATGACCACCGCAATGGCAATCTGTGGATCCTCCGCCGGCATATAGCAAATGTAGGTGGAGGTCAAATTGTCCAGGCTTTCCGGTGTTCCCGTCTTGGATGCCACCGTGTAGGGAAAATCATACCAGCTGGCCGCCGAAGTCCCCCCCGGCAGACTGGCCGCAACCATCCCCTCCCGAACGACCTGGAAGGTCTCCTTGTCCGCCGGGACCTGGTCGATGACCTCCGGCTGGGTCTCCTCTACCACCTCCTGGAACCCGTAGCTGCGAACCGATTTGACCAGATGCAGCTGCCTGCGCTCCCCGTCGCTGGCCAGGGTGGCGGTGTACCCCGCCAGCTGTATTGGCGTAAAACCGTGGTCCAGCTGCCCAATAGCCGACTGGATGATGTCGCCGTTGTTCCAGGTGTCCCCAACCGCCTCCCGGGTGGCCCGGCTGGAAAGCTGCCCCTTGGCCTCCGGGATTTCAATGCCGGTGTAGCTCCCAAGGCCGAAGTGCTTGGCGTATTCGTTTTGCAGGTCGATGCCCAGCCGCCAGCCGGTCTCGTAGAAGAAGATGTTGCAGGAAACCTGAAGGGCGTGGCGAACGTCAATGTTGCCGTTGACATAGAGGCACCGGGGGAGGTAGGGGTCCAAACGGGTGTAAACCCCGGTGCAGAGGACTGTCTCCGAAGCTTCAATGACCCCTTCGGCCAAACCCGCCGTGGCGACACAGGGCTTATAGGTGGATCCGGGGCGGTAGACCCCCATGGTGGCCCGGTTTAGATAGGGCTCCGGCTTTTGGCGGGAAAGCTCGTTGTAGTCCTCGTAGTAGGTGCTGTTGTCATAGCTGGGGAAGGTGGCCGCGGCCAGAATGTCCCCGGTTTTGACATCCACGCAGACGGCGGCCCCGGCGTTGGCGTCCCGGCCCTCGTTGATGGTGGTGTTCTGCCGCAGGATGGCGATTTGATCCGCCAGGGCCTCCTGGGTGACCTTTTGGAGGTCCCGGTCCAGGGTGAGGACCACCGTCCCCCCGGGGGTAGGCGGTACCACCTCGGTGACATCCACCACCTGGTGCTGGGCGTTAAGGGTAATCTGCCGCTCCCCGTTTTTGCCCCGGAGAATGTTCTCGTAGGCGGCTTCGATGCCGCTGCGCCCTATGGTATCGCTGCCCCGGTAGCCCTGCTGGTTGTCTTCGCTCCACCAAAGCCCCTGGTCCCGCAGGCTCTCCATATCCTCCCGGTAAAGGGGGCCGGTGATGCCCACGATGTGGGGGGCGATGGTGCCGTCGGAGAACTCCCGGACGGTGCTTTGGACCACATCCACCCCGGGGAGGGCGAAGCTGCGTTCCTGGACGTTGGTGGCCACCAGGTTGCTCACGTCCCGGGCGAAGGTATAGTTGTTTTTGTACCCAAAGTTCTGCTGGGCCATCTCATAGCGGACCCCGGCCAGCTTCCGCTGGGTGGCGGGGTCAGAGGCCCACTCCCGCTCCCCGGGCTTGTCGTCCTCCCGGGGGTCCAGGTCGTAGTAAGCGGCGGAACACATATTCCACATACAGTCATCGGCGGTGGCGTAGGGGGCAAGCCCCAGATCGGTTTTCAGGCGGGAGACCTGGGTCTCCATCTCCGGAAGGAACTGATAATGGGGGGCGCCGTCGCTGCCGATGGCGGGCTCGCTGATGGGCAGGTTGTCGATCCAATCCTGGTCCAGGCTCTCCAGCAGGGTGATAAGCTCCACGATGACCTGGTTGGTCTGACCCTCCGGGAGGTAGGCTTGGTCCAGGATAATATCCAGGCTGATGCGGTTGATGGTAAAGGGCCGGCCGTAGCGGTCCACGATCTCCCCCCGGGCAGCCACAACGGTCTGGGTGCGGGTGTAGCCCTGGGTGACCTTTCGTTTGTAGGCTTCACCCTGGGTGATCTGGATAAAGACCAGCTGGTAAAGAAAGGCAAGGATAATGGCGCCGATGACGGTGCCGACAATAAGAAAACGGGTTTTTTCTTCTTTTGGGGACATAGGGATGGGCCTCCTTCCGCCTGGGCTGGAAACTTCTGCGGTGCCCCCAAAGGGAACTTCCGTGATCCTATTATACCTCCGGCAGGTGCCCAAATCAATGCAGCGTCCGGAAAAACTTAGAAGCTGTACCAATAGCCGCTGCACGTATCTTGACGGCAAATTTCCCGCCTGGCCTTGCCCAAAAAGCTTGAAATACACCAAGCATTCCTGCGCTTTTTTGGTGTGGGCAATCGAAAAATTTGCTCGCCAATCTGCACACTTTGGCTATTGGCACAGCTTCTAAAAGCCTGTCCCCAGGCCGGCGCAGCCGCTGGCGGGGACAGGCTTGCCTGTTTTTTATTTCTCGGTATAGCCCAGGTTGAGGGTGACCTTCTTTTCCCGGAGGAAGGTCAGGACCACCGCGATAACCAGGAACAGCAGATTGATATACCGCTGGATGGCGGAGGAGCTGATGAGCAGCAGCAGGATAGCCACAACGGTGATGAGGATACTCACCGCCCCGATGACCTTCAGCGCGCCGTCACCGACATGGAACTTGGACTTTGCCCACAGTTCCGGCATCTTTTTGGGGAGCTGCAGGGCGGAGATCAGCACCAGCAGCTTGCACACCTGGGTGACAATGACGGTGCTGTTGGCCACAATGCCGACGTCGATGCCCAGGACCAGGGGCAGGATGTTGATGAGCCAGAAGAGGAGCAGGAACCGGTGATGGGTGCCGAACTTTTTGTTGGTTTTGGCCAGAGCCATGGGGAGCCAGCCGTCCTGGCAGGCCCGGACGCAGGGGTAGACCATCATGCCGATGGAGAAGTTCAGGGTGGTGAGGAGGGCGAACATGGCGCCGCCTACCACAAAGAAGGCGTAAACCGAGGGGGGCATAAAGGTGAGGGCCGCCACCGAAAGGGGCTTATTGGCCACCTCCGAGACAGGCAGGACCCCGGAGGCGATGGCTGCCATCACGGCGTAGATCCCCACCACGCCCACGGTGGAGGCCACAATGGCAAAGGGGATGTCCTTGGTGGGATTTTCCGCCTGGGAGCTGTAATTCACCACATAGGTCGCGCCGCCGGTGGCAAAGATCAGGTAGACGCTGGCCAGCAGGAAGCCGGAAAAGCCACCGGTCATAAACTGGCCGGCATCGAAGAAGTCAGGCTGGATATGTCCTACGCCAAAGGCGATGTAGGCCGCAATGGCGACGGCCAGCACCAGACTGAGAAGGTTCTGCAGCCGGGCCGCCGACTTCACCCCTACCAGATGGAGCAGGTAGATGAGGGAGATGGCGATGAACCCGGCGATCTTCCCGTTGGCGTTGGGGAACATGGACAGAAAGTAATCGGCAAAGGAGATGCCGTACATGGCGGTGGCGATAATCATGCAGAGGTTGACATAGGTAAAGATCCCCGCCGGCTTGCGGCCGGAGAGAAGGGCCACCTGGGAATACTGTCCCCCCAGGAAATTGGCGGTGCCGCCGATGAAAATCTGGGGCACGGCGGTGATCAGGGTAAAGAGGCCGCCCAGCAGATAGGCGAAGACCACGCTGCGGCCGGTAAAGCCAATGGCGATGCCGGTCATGGTCATAATGCCCACGCCGATGATCTGGCCAACGGCCATGGAAAGCAGATCGGTGCGGGTAAGCTTTTGGGAGCTGGCGGTTTTTGTCTGGTCTGCCATAAGTCAAGAATCCTCCTTGTTTTCTTCCTCAAACACAGTGGTTACAGCACCAACGCGATGCGCCGGAGGGCTTCCTCCAGGATGGAACGGGGGCATCCGATATTCAGGCGCAGATGGCCCTCTCCGCCAGGGCCGAACCAGGGACCGGGGACGCAGACCACTTCCTGGCCCACAATGATCTTCGTCTGGATCTCCTGGTCGGTGAGGCCGGCGGGGGAAAGATCCAGCCAGCAGAGGAAGCAGCCCTGGGGCATGGCAAAGCCAAGGTGGTGTTCCTTTGCCCAGCGGTCCACCAATCTGGCGTTCTCCTCCAGGTAGGCCAGCAGCTGGGCCAGCCATTCGGCTCCGGCGGGGGAGTAGGCCGCCTCCACCGCCGCCAGCCCGAAGGTGGAGGACCCCGGCATGGAGTGGGCGGCGCAGGTGGTGTCGTACTGTTTCTTCAGCTCCGGGTCGAAGATGAAGATATTGGAGGCCCGCAGCCCCGCCACATTAAAGGTCTTTCCCGGCGCGGTGCAAAGGATGCAGGGGGCGTCGCTGGCCAGGGGGAAGGGGGTGTGGCTGTGCCCCGAAAAAACGATGTCGCTGTGGATCTCGTCGGAGATCACCAGGACCTGGTGGCGCTTGCAGATCTCTCCCAGCCGGGCAAGCTCCTCCTTGGTCCAGACCCGGCCCACCGGGTTGTGGGGGCTGCAAAGGATCAGGACCTTGGCCTTGGGATCGGCGGCCTGTTTTTCCAACAGGTCAAAGTCCATGTAATAGTCCCCATCCCGGAAGAGGAGGGCGTTGTTCACCAGTTCCCGGCCCGTTTTGGCCACCAGGCTGGCGAAGGGGTCGTACACCGGCTGCTGGATAATCACCTGGTCCCCGGGCTGGGTAAAGGCCCGGATCCCCATATTGATGGCGGCCACAACGGTGGGCAGAACGGAGAGCCACTCCTTCTTCAGCTCCAGGCCGAACCGGGAGCTGTACCACCACTTCAGGGCCTCTACATACCCGTCCCGGGGGGCGCAGTAGCCGTAGATCTCCTGGCCTGCCCGGGCCGTTACCGCGTCCACGATGCAGGGGGGGCAGGCGAAGTCCATGTCGGCGATCCACATGGGGATGAAGTCCTCGCTTACATCCACCGGAAGGAAGGCCCGAAGGCCCTGGGTCCGCCATTTGATGTCGCTGGTGCTTTTACGGTCGATGAGCCGGTCAAAGTTGTAGGTCATGAAAAAACCTCCTTACAGATCTTCCGTTGCCCCCGCCCCTGCGCGCTTGGGGAAGGAGGAACAAAGGATTTCTTTAGATACTAAAGAAGATGGAGAAAAGAAAAACGATCTGCTTTAGATACTAAAGCAAAGTATAAAAGGAAATCCCCGCCATGTCAAGGCAGGGACAGCAATTTCGCTGTTTTTCACAACAAAACTACTGGTGAATTGTGAACATTGCCCGCTTCTTTTCCTCGTAGGCGATAAAACGTTCCAGTTCCTGGTCGGTAAACTCTTGGTAAAATTCGCTGACCATCCGGTACCGCTCCTGGTCATAGGCGATATGCTCCTGGCAGAGGGCCTCCCCCTTGGGGGTGAGGGAGACGGTGGTAAGGCGTTTATCCCCCTCCGCCTTGGCCCGGGTGACATAGCCTTTTTTCTCCAGGCGGGCGGCGGTTTGGGATACGGCTCCCTGGGTGACGTCCAAGCGGCGGGCCATTTCGCTCATGGTGGGGCTGCTGCCAGGGCCTACAGCTACAATAAAGTGGACCTCCCGCATATACAGGCTGTCCCCGGCGGTATAGTTTCGGGGGCGTTCCAGGTAGCCGGTTTGGGTTATCAAAGCGGCGCTGCTGGCCAGGAGGAGTTTCCGAACAAGCTCGATACGATCCATTAGTCTCCAAGTCCTTCCCAGATTTTATAAGAAGTTGTGCCATTAGCCGAAGTACGCAGATAGGTGCGGCGGCGACTGGCACACGCCCTAGTTATTGCAGCCCGCCGGAACCTTCCGGCAGGTCTGGCCTTGTTACGTCGCGGACCCATCTTCCGCCCCAGATACGGGGCAGGGTGACCAGCAGCTTAATCAGCACGTCGCATTGCAGGACAAAGCAGACCAGGGGGGCGGGGAGCTTCAGCCAGAGGCCGGTGACAGCGCCCAGGGGGATGGCCACCGCCCAGAGGAAAAAAACGTCGCAGAACAGGACGAAGCGGTTGTCCCCGCCGCCTCTCAGCACCCCGATAAGGCCGACAAATTCCACCGACCGGAAGACGGTGATAAGGGAGAAGACAGCCATAATCTGGCGGGTGAGGATCTTGGTGGCCTCCGGGATATTGTAGAGGCCGATCACCGGCCCCCGGAGGAGGAGCATCAGCCCTGCGGCCACCAGGCCGAAGCCGCCGGCCACGACGACCAGGGCTTTGGCCAGGGACTTGGTGCGCTCCTGCTCCCCCATGCCGATGCCGTTTCCGATGACCACCGAGGCGGCGTTGGCGATCCCGATGATAAAGATTTGTGTAAACTGGGCGGTGATATTGGCGATGGCGTTGGCGGAGACCAGGTCCCGTCCCATCCGGCCCATAATGGCGATGACGGTGGAGTTGCCCAGGCTCCAGATCAGCTCGTTAAGCATCACCGGGGTGACATTGATGGCGAAATCCTTGGCAAAGCTGCGGTCGTAGACCGCCACATCCCGGAGGGTGTAGCCGATCTTCTTCTCAAAGCCGAAGAGGTAGACAGAGGCGATGGCCAGCTCCAGGGCCCGGGCGATGATGGTGGCGATGGCGGCGCCTTCCATCCCCAGGGCGGGGAAGCCCAGCTTACCAAAGATCAGCACCCAGTTAAGGGCAGTATTGGCAAAGAAGGAGGAGCTGTAGACCAGAATGGAGATCCCCACGGTTCCCACCGAGCGCAGCGACATAAGCATGACGTTGGTCATCCCGTTGAGAGTATAGCTGAAGCAGACCAGGGCCAGGTAGCGGCTGCCGGCGGCGATGACCAGGGGGTCGCTGCTGAAGAGGGACAGGATCAGTTCCGGGAAAAAGCGGGCAGCGGCAGTAAAGAGGAGGGAGAGCGCCAGGGTAACGCGGTACATAATGGAAAGGATGCTGCGGATGGAGCGGGTATCCCCTTTTCCCCAATACTGGGAGAGGAGGACATTGGTGCCGCTGGCGATGCCAAAGGTCAGGACCATATAGACGGTACCGAACTGGTTCGCAAGGCTTGCGCCGGAAAGCTCCACCTCCCCCAGCTGGCCCAGCATGACGGTATCCATCATACCGGTCATATAGGTGATAAGGTTTTGCAGGGCGATGGGGATGGCGATGCCCAGGATCGAATTTCGCAGGGAACGGTCATGGAGGATAGCGAGGGATTGCATGGTTAGAATACTCCGTTTCATATTAGGATGTGCTGCGGGGGAGGCTGTGCTTGAAAGCGGCGTCTTTTCGGGGAGGGGATTTTTGGGGGACAACGTCAGCAATCAGGGGCAGGGCCTAAAGAAGAGAAAAAGACCGCCTCCCAGGCCGCCAGCGACCCCATGCCCAGCAATAAAACCTTCGCACCACTCCCCAAGGCATCTGTGGACAAAAATGCAAATATCGTTTTTCTTATGATAGCATACGAAAGCGCCCTTTACAATACCTCCCTATGGTAGCCCCGGCCTTCAAACGATTGGCGATTGACAAGGACCCGGCCCCATGTTAAAATAGAAAAGCGCCAGGGGATCCCCTGGCCCCGCCAATGCGCCCCCGTAGTTAAATGGATATAACAAACCCCTCCTAAGGGTTAGTTGTGAGTTCGATTCTCGCCGGGGGTGCCAGAAAACCGCCGTTGCAGGCTGCTTTACATAGCTTGCAGCGGTGTTTTCTTTCAATTCAGTAAAGACTTTTTATGCATCAAAGGGTGAATAGTTGCTAAAAGGAATCGAACACTTTTTTGGGGGTTGCTAATGAAAATCGGCTATTTGCTAATTTGATGATTCAACTGGTTTTTTGGTTGGAGAGAAGGGCTGCCAGAGTATTGGCAAGCTCCGGCGACTTTTGGAGTTGTTCAATCAAAGCGGCCAGATCCACAGTCTGAGACTGTTCCTGCGCCTTGGGAGGCTTTACATTGCGAAGATCCGGGTTGGAGTAAAAGGCACATTCAAACTTTTGGGCATTGATTTTACGGTCTTCATCAAGGATATGTGCATAGATACTGGTAATCATATCAATTTGAGCGTGGCCTGTATCACCCTGTGTCGCCTTGAGATCCCCATGGTTCAGCTTTAGTTTGTAGGTCGTACTGGAGTGCCGGAGAGAATGAAAAACCACATTAGGCAGCCCTGCCTCTGTCCGCAGCTTTTCAAATTCTTTCATAATGATACGCTCTTCGCAGGGGCGACCATTCGCTAACGCTACCACTA
>CAJUFK010000067.1 GCA_910585535.1 uncultured Angelakisella sp.
CCCGCCGCCTTTTGCTGCTTCCGACTCCAGGCACAACTTACGCCTTCGCACAACCGTTAGGCACGTAGTGCCGGGGAGGGTGTGCGTGTGGGCGCTAGCCCACCGCCGGGGAGGGTGTGCCTGCGGGTGCTAACCCGCCGCCTTTTGCTGCTTCCGACTCCAGGCGCAACTTAGGTCTTGGCACAGCGTCAAGGGCCGTCAGGCCCGGGTAGGGTGTGCCCCCGGACGCCAGTCCGGTCGGCGGCAGAGCGGATGCCGCTTTCGGTGCGGTATTTGGTTACTGTTCGCCGGGAAATGGTCAGGCCGTCTGCCTCCAACCGCTTCCGAATGGCTTCGTCGCTAAGGGGATGCTCCGGGTCCTCCTCCCGGATCAGCTGGAGGATCCGTTCCTTGACGCTCTCACGGCCCACCGACGCCTCCCCAGGTCCCTGGGCGCGGACCCCCGCCGAAAAGAAGTACCGCACCGGGAAGGTCCCCCGGCTGCACTGGAGGTACTTTCCGCTTACCCCGCGGCTTACGGTGGATTCGTGGACCCCCATCTCCTGGGCCGCCTGGCGGAGGGTCACCGCCGCCAGCTCCCCGCCCAAAAAGAACTCCCGCTGGAATTTCAGAATGGCCTGGGCCAGGGCGTTCATCGTCTTTTGCCGCTGTTCCATGGCGGCCATCACCCACCGGGCCCGGCGGATCTTCTCCCGAAGGTAGTCCCGGACCTCCGGGGACTGGGCCGCCTGAAGGTAGGACTGGTAGTAGCCGCTGATTCTCACCCGGCCGTCCCACCGGTCCACCACCGAGGCGGTGAGGCCCTTTTCCCCCTGGCGGACCACAATGTCCGGCAGGATGTACTCGGCGGAGCTTCCGTCTGCCGCCCCCTCCAGGGGGGAGGGGCGCAGGGCGGCGATGAGCCGGGCGCACTGGCGGACCACCGGCAGCTCCAGCCCCAGGGCGGCGGAGATCTCCCGGTAATTCCCCTCTGCCAGCACCGGCAGAAAGGAGGAGCAGATCTCGGTAAGGGCGGGGCTTAGGAGCCCCTTGTCCGCCAGCTGCCGGGTGAGAAACTCCCCCAGGTCCCGGCTCCCCACCCCAAAGGGCTCCAGGGAGCGGATGACTCCCAGAGCCGCCTGGCAGGCCCCGGGGGAACACCGGAGCAGCTGGCAGAGTTCCAGGTCGGTATAGGGCAGAAACCCCCTGCTGTCGATGAGTTCCACCACCCGCTCCGCCAGCTCCCGGCGGCCGGCCCCGATGTTTAAGGAGTAGAGCTGTTCCTTCAGATCCTCCCGGTAGGTGCGCTCCCTGCCGGAGGCGGGTTCCCGGACCCCCTTTTGGTCCTCATCCCGGTAGACCCCGTTTTCCACCCGGGGCAGGCCGGGCTGGAGCCACTGGGCCAGGTCCACCAGACTGTCTTCCCCCGGGGAGGGGAACTCCACTTCCAGGAGGGGGTTTTCCAGCTGCTCCTGTCCAATAAATTCCTGAAGGTCCAGATTGTTCATCGCCAACACCTCCAAGGACTGGCGCTGACTGAGGCTGATGGTCTGCTTTAGAATCTGCTGCTGTTCCAACATGGCGGGACCTCCTGTCTCTTTGTCTATCCTTTTTCTGCGGGCCTTGGGGCGGGGGTATAAAAAATTGTTTCCAGCTCTATAGAACATGATACCACAAAGCATGGTGAAATGGTATCATTGGACATCTTTTCCGGTTGTTCCGAAGGGACGCCGGGGCAGCCCGTCTGCCTCACCCGCAGAAGCGGACCAAAACCTGGTAGTAGCCCAGCATCAGCGCGGAAAACACCAGGGCGGGAGGGATATTTTTCCGGATCAGCTCCCCCATGGTGATGTGGTAATCGTCGGCGGCCACCACCAGGCAGACGTGAACCGGGGAAACCATGCTGGCGGCATGGCACATACACATAAGCAGCACCATCAGGGGCATCCCCCCGGGGATGGCAGAAAAGGCCATGGGCGTGCCCAGGGCGATGATCCCCTGAGTTCCGCTGATGATCCCCCCGAAGAAGAAAAGCAGCGCAAACACCAGCCAGGTGGGGATGGGAAGGGCGGAAAGAGCCTCCGGCAGCAGCTGCAGAACGCCGGTATAGGCGATGAACTCCTTGAGGATCAGCACAAAAAGGGTGCTGAGAAGCATCTTCTTTTCAAAGGCACTTTTGAAAAAGGGGAGAAGCTCCCCAAGGGAAAAACGGTGGAGCAGGGCGGTAAGCAGAATGGAAACCAGAACCGCAGTCACCACCTGAAATTTCGCGGCCAGGATCAGCGCCAGGATGAGCAGAAGGGGCCACAGATGCCCGAACAGGTTCCCCACGTCCCGGAGGCGGTTCTCGCTGGGGGGCGTCCCCGGATCCTTGGGCAGGCGGTGGATACAGGGCCAGTACCCCACCAGAAAAAGGGTGAGAATGGGGAGGATCATCCCCGCCATAAAGCGGGGCAGGGGAACGCCGGAAAGGCTTGCCATCAAAAGAACGCCGGTGTAGGTGGGCAGGGTGCTTTCGGGAATATGGCGGAACCAGCTGGTGACGAAGGCCTGTTCCTTGGGATCCAGGCAGCCCTGGGTGGAGTCCTTTACAATATCCCCGCAGAGGATCATGGCGGCGGCGGAGGGCAGCAGGCCGATAAAAAGGGGGGCTACGGCGGTGTTCACCCGGCGGTTGTGAAACAGGCGGTCCAGGTCCTGCTGGGCCAGCTTGATCTGCCGCCGGGCCTCCAGCATCCGCTGCAGATAGGTAATCAGGTAGAGGGAGAGGAGGACCGAAAGGGAATCCCAGTCGGTAAAAACGCCGGCAGCCCTTTCCAGGGCGGCGGCAGGGGGAATACGGTAAAGGAGCGCGGTGGCCGCCAGCCCGCCCAGGATGGCCTGCCAAAGGGGCCGCCTAAGCGCCAAAAGCAGAATGATAACAAGGAAGACGGCCGCAAGAAGGATCAGCTGCATTTTATGTCACTCCAAAAACAGGATACCTGTATTATACGGCAAAAAAGGCCCCGCCGCAAGACGTGCCTTGGGTGTCCGCGGCCTGACCGCCGCCGCGTTTTGGACCCGCTTCGGGGGCCCCGGCCTGCAAGCGAAGCGAAAGCGGCCCCGATCCCCAACAAGGGACCGGGGCCGCTTTGGTTCCGGGAGGGGTTACACCGCCCCCATGGGGAACACGTTGACCAGGACGATAAGGAGCAGAAGGATGGTTACGGCGCGGATGGCGCCGAACACCGTGTAGGTCTTCAGCCCCCCGGTGATGGTAAAGCCGTTCATGTTGGTGGAGATCCAGAAGCCGCTGTCGTTGGGCAGGCCGATCATATTGCAGCCCGAAAGCCCGGCCATGGCGAAGTACACCGGATGGACCTGGGGCAGGGAGGCAATGACCGGGGCCATAATGGCCAGGCAGGAGATGCCGGCGCTGGAGGCGGAGCCCATGCAGACCCGCATCACCACGCCTACCAGGTATGTAATGACCAGGACGGGAACCACGGCGCTGGCGGAGGTGCCCACCACGGCGGTGATAAGGTCGCCGATACCGGTGGCCCGGATCACTGCGCCAAAGGCGGAGCCCGCGCCGGTGACCATCAGCACCACGCCGCAGGTCTCCAGGGCCTTGTTGACGCTCTTTTTGATCTCCGTTTTGGTCATGTTGGTGGCGGCGATGAGATAGGCGCAGAAGACCCCCACCAGCAGGGCAACGTTCTTATTGCCGATAAAGGCCACAAAGTCCGGCTTGGTCTCCGAAACAGCCCCCCAGGTGGAATCCAGCAGGATGAGGAGAACCGGCAGGACGATGGGGAGAACCGCCGCCCCAAAGGGGGGAAGCCTTTTGCCGGAGTAGTCCTGGGCCTTGATGGGGACGAAGTCCGGGTCCATGTCCTTTTCGGTAAAGAATTTGCTCTCCCCGTTTTGGGGCCAAAGGACCTTGTACATTATGGGCAGGCTGATAAACATGGCCACCAAACTAATCAGAGACCCCCAGATAATCATGTCCCCCATGCTGAAGTTCAGCTGTTCCGCCGCCGCCATGGGCGCGGGGGTGGGGGGAACGTAGGAGTGGGCGGAGCCGGCCCCGCAGACCAGGGCGCAGGCGATGAGGGAGCGGGGCGCGCCAATCTCTTTTGCCACGGCGTAGCCAATGGGGATCATGATTACAAGACAGACGTCAAAAAAGACCGGGATGGAGATAAAGAAGGAGGTGAGGACCAGGGCGACAATGGCCTTCTCCTTGGGAAAAAGGGAGACCATGCTTTTGGCGATGACGTGGGCCCCTCCGGCGTCGGATAGAAGCTGGCCCATAATGACCCCGAAGCCAATGGAGATCCCCAGGCTGGTCATGGTCCCGCCAAAGCCGGAGGCGAAGACGCTTACCGTTTTTGCCATCCCCAAATTACAGATGATTCCGACATACATCCCGCCGACAAAGAGACTGACCACCGGGTTGATGTTCAGCTTCATAATCATCACCATGATGATGACAAGCGCGATTGCCATATTGACCAAAATAAAGGGCAGAGACATTTTACAGAACCTCCTTTTTCACATCACACAGAAAACCAAGTTGTCAGGATATGGCTCCCAGGGCCATCCCCCGGCGGACGGCGGCCTCGTTCATCCCCAGGAATTGGGGCTTCTTTCCCAGCTTCTTTCTCACCGCCGCCAGAAGCTCCTCCTCCGAGAAGATCCCGGCGGCCCCGTTGTAGGCCCCCAGCATGACGATGTTGGCCACCTTGCCGGAGCCCAGCCCCTCCGCCTCCTCGTCCACCGGGATGGGGAGATACCGGGCGGCGCAGCCCTCCGGGGGGCCCTGGCAGAGGCCGCTGTTGGCCAGAATCACCCCGCCCTCCTTGACCCGGCCGGCGAACTTTGCCAGGGAGGGCTGATTCATGGCGATAAGGACGTCAATCCTCCGAACCGTGGGGGAGCCGATGGCCCGGTCGGAAAGGGTAACCGAGCAGTTGGCGGTGCCGCCCCGCTGTTCCGGGCCGTAGTGGGGCAGAAAGAGGGCCTCCTTGCCGCAGTCGATGGCCGCGCAGCAGAGAAGCTGCCCGATCATCATAACCCCCTGGCCGCCGAAGCCGGCGACAATCAGCCTGTTTTCCATTATCTCACCTCCTTTGTCCGCCGGTATTCCCCCTCGGGAAAGACCTTTTCGCTGTGTTCCGCCATCCAGTCCAGGCAGCGTTCCGGGGAAAGGCCCCAGTTGGTGGGACAGGTGGAAAGAAGCTCCACAAAGGCGAAGCCTTCCCCCCGCAGCTGGATCTCCAGGGCTTTTCGCAGCCCCTCCTTGGCCCGCAGCACCCCGGCAGGGGTCCGCAGAGAGAACCGGGCGATGTAGGCGGGGGCCTCCAGCTGGGAAAGAATCTCGCACATCCGCATGGGGTAGCCGTCGGTGCGGGGGTCCCGGCCCAGGGGGGTGGTGGTGGTCTTTTGCCCGACGAGGGTGGTGGGGGCCATCTGACCCCCGGTCATGCCGTAGGTGCTGTTGTTGATGAAAACGGTTAGAAACCGCTCCCCGCGGTTGGCGGCGTGGAGGATCTCCGAAAGGCCGATGGCCCCCAGGTCCCCGTCCCCCTGGTAGGTAAAGACGATCTTATCCGGGGCGCACCGGGAAAAGCCGGTGGCCACCGCCGGGGCCCGGCCGTGGGCGGCGCAGACCACATCAAAGGTAAAAAGGTTTTTGCTCATGGCCCCGCACCCCACCGGCAGAATGCCCACCGTCCGGTTTGCGATGCCGTACTCCTCCACCAGCTCTGCGATGAGCTTGGAGATCAGGCCGTGCATACAGCCGGGGCAGTACCGGGTTGGGGCCGCCGCCAGGGTCTCGGGCCGCTTGTAGATCTTTTCCATCCTCCTCACTCCTTTCTGCACAGGGCTCGGGCCGCGTCCACAAGGTCCTCG
Source organism: uncultured Angelakisella sp. (assembly GCA_910585535.1). GTDB lineage: Bacteria > Bacillota > Clostridia > Oscillospirales > Ruminococcaceae > Angelakisella. The sequence continues at coordinate 5,878 of CAJUFK010000067.1, forward strand.
GCGGTAAAGAGTACCCCGCCGGAGTGGAGGACGGTGGAGATGGGCGCCCGGTTGGCCACCCCCACCCGGACGTCCTCAATAACCTGGCAGGGAATGGACATTTCGGCGCATAGGATCTGCTTCACCCGGCTGTAGTCCAGCCGGTCAAAGGAATGGTACGGGAAGGGGTAAAGGGTGATGGGCCGGATGAGCCCCGCCCGGATCCCCTCCTGGCGAAGGATGGCGATGGCCGTTTTGGCGATGCGGGCGGTGACGCCGTAGGCGGCGATGACCAGCTCTGCGTCCTCCAGCTGGTACTCCTCCTGGAGGACCTCCTCCCGCTCCCACCTTTCGTAAAGGGCCGCCTTCTGGCGGTTAAAGGCCTCCTGGGTTTCCTCGGGGGTGAGAAGGGAGGTAACCACCAGGCGGTTTTCTCCCGCCGCCTCCGCCGCGAAGAAGCGCAGCTTCATGGGGCCGGCTTTTGCCATCTCCGGCAGGGTCACCGCCTCCATCATGGCCCCGATGCAGCCATCGGCGCAGACCAGCACCGGGGACTGGTACTCCTCCGCCTTCTGAAAGGCCCTGTAGGTACAGTCCACCGCCTCCTGGACGGTGGCTGGGGCATAAACCAGCATCCGAAAGCCCCCGTGGCCCGATGCCTTGGCGGCCTGTAAGTAATCCATCTGGGCCGCCTGGATGGAGCCCAGTCCCGGGCCGCCCCGGGTGACGTTGACAATCACCGCCGGCAGCTCCGCCCCCGCCAGGTAGGAGATCCCCTCCGACTTGAGGCTGATCCCCGGGCTGGAGGAGGAGGTCATGGCCCGGACCCCTGCGGCGGCGGCCCCGTAGACCATGTTCACCGAGGCGATCTCACTCTCCCCCTGGACAAACTGCCCCGAGACCTCCGGCAGCCGCCGGGCCATGTACTCCGGGATCTCGTTTTGGGGGGTGATGGGATACCCGGCGAAGAACCGGCACCCGGCCCGCACCGCCGCCTCTGCGATGGCCTCGTTTCCTTTCATAAATACTCGTTCCAATCTGTTGTGCCTCCTCCCGTTATCGATAGACCTCAATGGCCGCCTCCGGGCAGACCACGGCGCAGAGCTTGCAGCCCACGCAGCCCTTGGCTTCATCGGCCTCTACGGCGTGGTAGCCCATGGCGTTGGTCCCTTTCCCGCGGCCGATGACCCCCTTTTTACAGGCGGCGATACAAAGGCCGCATGCCTTGCAGTATTCCGGTTCAATGATAATCTTTGCCATCCTTTCTCCCTCCTTTACCGTCGTTCCGGCAGCCCGGGCACCTGGGGCCGGATCCAAAGGGTCTCCTTGCCCGGGAAGGAAACCTTTCCCGCCAGGCTCTCCGGCAGCATCACTGCCTCCCAGGCAAGGCCCAGGGGCTCCAGCAGCCGGGAAAGGCGGTCCGCCCCCTCCAGGGCGGCCTCCCGGCCCCCGTCCCCGCCCCGCCAGGGGTTGCAGAGGATACAGGCCCGGTCCGGCTCCAGTCCCGCCCAGGCCAGGGTAGCGGCCAGCTCCTCCCCAAGGCTTTGGGCTGTAAGCCCCGGCCTCCGGAAGGGGTTGACAGGGAGAAGCGCCTGGGTGGTCCCCTCCCCCAAAAGCTCCCGGTACCGCCCCAGGGTCCGGGCCCCGTTTTGGCCGCCCCCCACGTCCAGGATGACCCGGTGGGCAGGGTCGGCCAGGGCCTCGGCCACCCCTCCCGGGACCAGGGGGGAATCCAAAAACTCCTCCCCATGGATCAGCCGGACGCCGCGGCCCTCCAGCCGGGGGGACAGATCCCGCAGGCGGAACATCCCTTTTGTCTGGTCCAGGTCAAAGACCAGCAGCTTTTCCGGCTCCTCCTCCCGGAGGGCCAAAGCCAGGGCCAGCTCGGTCTTGCCGCTTCCAGGGGGCCCCAGAATGAGAAGGTTCTTCCTTTGCAGAAAGGGCGGTTCTCTGTTTCGGGACAAAGCGGTCACTCCTCCCTGGCGAAATAAGTAATGGTGCCGTCGGCGATAACCGAGACCCGGGTCCCGGGGCCGTAGTCCTGTTCCAGAAGGGCCAGGGTCTCCTCCCAGCTGTCCAGATAGACCTGCTTGTCCACGTCCCCAAAGAGGGGGGCGCTGCCCAGGTCGGGGTAGGGCATATTGCAGAGGATCCGCCGCACCTGGGGCCGGCTGCGGAAGATCCTGCCGCACATCCGTCCGCCGCTGTTCTTGCCGAAGTACCCAAAGACGTAATGGGGGATCTGCCCCAGGCTGGTGTGGTCCACCAAAACGATGTCTCCCCCCTTGGGGGAAAGGCCCATGCAGGCCAGGCTGATGGCGATGTTGGCCTCGCTGGCCTTGGCGTTGGCGTTGACAATAACAATGTCCTTATCCGCCGGGCGCTTTGTCCGGTAGAGCCGCTGGGCGGCGGGGACCCCGGCGTAGTAGGCCTCGATGGGATCCCCGGCGTAAAGATCCACCGGCTCCAGGCGGGTGTTGTAGATGCAGTCCAGCTTGAAGAACTCCCCCACCATCCGGGTCATCTCCTCGATCTCGGCGCGCATCCCCTCCATTCGCAGGTCCCCCATCATTTCGGTGCTGTTCAGCTGATGCTCCCGAAGGTATTCCACCGCGGTGGTGTGGTTTTGGACGATGGTCTCGATGGAGGCCATGCCGGGAAACAACAATTTCCCGCCCCCGCCGAAGGAGTTGAAAACGTGAGGGGTCAGGGCCCCCAGGCCGATCTTCAGGTCGCAGTCCATCAGCTCCTTGTTGATCTTCACCTCCACCCCCCGGCTGGTGGTCCCGATGGGGACACAGCCGTCGTAGCAGTTGTGGTTGTAGATCGGGTAGCGATGGCAGATCTCCTCCCCCAGCTTCTGGACAAAATCCCGGCGGGTGTGGGCCCCGTGGGTCCCCAGAGCGCAGAGGAACCGGATCTGATTCCTTTGGACGCCGGCGGCGTGAAGTTCCTCCAGCACCGCCTCGGCCATGACCTGGGTGGGGGTGCCCCGGGTGATGTCGTCAAAGACGATTGCAACCTCTTTCCGCCCCCGAGCCAGCTCCCGCAGAGGCTTCATGCCATAAGGCCGGTTCAGCTTCTCCTTGATCTGCTCCTTGGTCATCTGGGGCAGGTCGTCCCCGGGGATGCCGTGATATTCCACCTCCCAGTGGTCCGGCAGGCGGATCGTTACAGGCCGGAAGCCCTGCCAGGCGTTTTGCTGCATTGTAAATTCCATTCGTCTCCTCCTTTTCTGTCGGCCAGGGCGGCGCCAAAGGCCACCGGCCCCACTAAGGCGGCGTACCGCCGCAGGTACCCCTTGGGGATCTCCTTTTGGGGCGGGGAGAGCTTCCCCCGCCTCCGCTCCAGCTCCTCCTCCGGGACCTCCAGGTCGATCCGCCGCTCCGGGATGCTGTACCGGACCCGGTCCCCGGTCCGCACCAGAGCGATGGGGCCGCCCAGGGCCGCCTCCGGGGAGACGTGGCCGAAGCAGGCTCCGCCGCTGACCCCGGAAAACCGCCCGTCGGTAAGGAGGGCCACCTCCTTCCCCAGGCCAAGGCCCAGCAGGAGGCCGGTGAGGTGAACCATCTCCCGCATCCCCGGGCCGCCCTTGGGCCCCTCGTACCGGACCACGATAAGGTCCCCCTTTTGGATCTTCCCCTCCCGGAGGGCGGCGGCGGTCTCCTCCTCCGAGTCAAAGACCTTGGCGACGCCGTCAAAGACAAACATCTCCGGGGGACAGGCGGCGGTTTTGATGACACAGCCCTGGGGGGCGATGTTTCCGTAAAGGACCGCCAGTCCCCCCTCTGCCAGGTAGGGACGGGACAGGGGGCGGATCACCTCCGGACCGGTGACCCTGGCGTTTTGGGTCACCGTCTCCAGGGTCTCCCCGGTGACGGTGAGGGCGGAGCCGTCCACAAAGCCCCCCTCCAGGCCCTGGCGGAGCAGGGCGCTCATCCCCCCGGCCCGGTGGAAATCGGTGAGGTACTGCTCCCCCGAAGGGGAAAGATGGCAGAGGTTGGGGACCCGCCGGCTGGCCTCGTCAAACTCCCGGAGGGAGAGGGGGATCCCCAGCTCCCCGGCGACGGCCGGGAGGTGGAGGAGGGTGTTGGTGGAACAGCCAATCATCATATCCGACGCAATGGCGTTGGCGAAGGCGGCTGGGGTCATAATTTGGGAGGGCTTCCGGTCCGCCAGGACCATCTCCACAATCCGCTCCCCCGAATCCCTGGCCAGGCGGAGCCGTCCGGCATGAACCGCCGGAATGGTGCCGTTCCCCGGCAGGGCCATCCCCAGGGCCTCGGTGAGACAGGCCATGGAGTTGGCGGTGAACATCCCGGCGCAGCTGCCCCACCCGGGACAGGCCTCCTCCTCAATGGCCGGGAGGGCGCTTGCCGGCAGCTCCCCCTTGACCACCTGTCCCCGGATCCGGCTGAGGGCCGCCAGATCCAGGTCCATCTCCCCCAGCCGGCCCGGGAGCATGGGGCCGCTGTTTACCAGGATGGCCGGGATGTCCAGCCGGGCGGCGGCCATCAGCATCCCCGGGGTGATTTTATCGCAGCCGGTGATGAGGACCACACCGTCCAGGCGGTGGGCCTGGGCCATGGTCTCGACGGAATCGGCGATGAGTTCCCGGCTGGGGAGGGACCAGCGCATCCCCCCGTGCCCGGCGCAGTAGCCGTCACAGACCCCGATGGTGCTGCACGCCAGGGGGGTCCCCCCGGCCCGCCAGATCCCCTCCTCCACCGACTTGGCAAGCTTGTCCATCCCCATATGTCCCGGGAAAGACGGGCTGTAGGCGTTGATGACCCCAATAAGGGGCTGGTCGATGTCCTCCTGGCGGTACCCCGCCCCCTTTAAGAGGGCCCGGGTGGAAACCCGGTGGATCCCTGATTTCATAAGATCGCTTCGCATGGGTCTGCCTCCTTTTACCCCTTGATGCCGTACCGCTCCATCTTTCGGGCCAGGGTGCTGCGGTCCATCCCCAGGCGGCGGGCGGTTCGGGTGCGGTTGCCCTCCTCCTCCAAAAGGGCCTCGGCGATGGCTCTTCGCTCCAGCTCCTCCAGGGTCTGGCCTCCCCGGGCGCGGCTCTCGTGCTTCTGCTGGCGGTAGTACAGATCCTGGAGAACCGGGAGGATGGCCTCCCGCCGGGCCACCCCCTCCCGGGTGAGGGCCACGATCTTTTCCAGGGTGTTGCGAAGTTCCCGGACGTTTCCGGGCCAGTCGTACTCCCCCAGAACCTGGAGAATCTCCCCGTCCACCCCGGTGACCCGGCACCCCAGCCTGCGGTCGATCTCCCCGATGAGGGCCTCCACCAAAAGGGGAATGTCCTCCCGGCGCTTTCGCAGGGCGGGAAGGTGGATGTTCAGGATGCTCAGGCGGAAGTACAGGTCGTTGCGGAAGTTCCCGTCCAGCACCGCCTCGTAAAGATCCTGGTTGGTGGCGGCCACCACCCGGACGTCCACCGGAATGACCTTTTCGCCCCCCACCCGGCGGACCTCTCGTTCCTGGAGGACCCGCAGAAGCAGTGCCTGCATCCGCTTATCGATCTCCCCAATCTCGTCCAGGAAGATGGTCCCCTTGTGGGCCAGTTCAAAGAGGCCGGCGCTGCCGCCCCGCCGGGCCCCGGTAAAGGCCCCGTCCACGTAGCCGAAGAGTTCGCTTTCCAGCAGGGAACCGGGGAGGGCGGAGCAGTTCACCGCCACAAAGGGCTCCCCCCGCCGGGGGCTGGCGTTGTGGATGGACTGGGCCAGAATCTCTTTGCCGGTGCCGGTCTCCCCGGTGAGGAGGATGGTGGAATCCAGCTGGCAGAAGGTCTGGGCCAGCTTTTTGGTCTGGGCCAGGCATCGGCTTTCCCCAATAAGGTCGTCAAAGGTGTAGTGGGCGGTAAGGCCCTTCTGGGCCAGCTGGGAGCGCATCCGGCGGCCGGATTCCTCCACGTCCTGGATCTTCTGGAAGGTGGAGATCGCCCCCAGCACCTCCCTGCCCGCCCGAAGAGGGATGTTGGTCACCACCAGCTCCCGGCTTTTCACCACCCGGTTCTTCTCCTCCTGGCCGCTTTGCACCGTCGCCTCCAGGTTCAGCTCCGGCACCACCTGGGAAATGGGCTGCCCCTGGGACAGGCTGTCCAGACCCAGCAGCCTCCGGGCCCTGGCGTTGCAAAGGGTGATCCGTCCGGCGCCGTCCACGGCGATGAGGCCGTCGGGAGACACGTTGATGATGGTGCGAAGCATCTCCTTTTGCTGCTTCTCCGACTGGATGGCCCGGCAGACCCCCAGGGCCCGTTCCACCGAGGCGGACACCGCCTCCTGGGAGCAGCCCACCATCTCGTAGACCACGGGGTAGGGCTTCAGCAGGCGGAGGTGGAGGCCGTCGTACTCCCCCCAGCCGCCGCTGATGATGACCTGGACCCCCGCCCCCGCTGCCTGGAGGATCCGCCGGCGCAGCTCCGAAACGTCCTCCGCCCGGTACTCCTCCACCGAAAGGCCCAGGATCCGCCCCACCCGCTGCACCTTTTCCACAAAGGAAGCGCATTCCACCACCGCGATGCGCTTTTGGCTTCCTGCGTACTTCTGCATCGTCTCCAGAACATCCAGGTCGGTGACCTCCAGCTCCACCACCTGGACCTGGGGAAAGCGGCGGCGGACCTCACTGGCCAGGGTGCCCCGGGTGACAACAATTTCCTTTCCGGCGGCCACCTGCTCCGCCACCCGCTCCAGGATGGACTTCCGGTAGTCCCGGTCCTGCTCCCGTACCACGGTGATGATCTCTATTTCCAGCCCCCGCTTTTCCAGTTCCCGGCGGTAATAGGGCTCCATCTGCCGGAACGGCACCACGATGAGGGTGTTCTTCACGTTTCTACCTTCCTCCCCTTTAGGACCTGTATTCGCAACCGCTGCACGCCGTCTGGCCGGCCCTTTTGGCATCCCTCGGTTATGAAGCTAGGTTCTTAGATCGATTTGGAATGGCTCCACAAGCAAACAAAGCTGGTTTGCCCGTTTCTTTCGCTTTTGGTGAGGGCGCCCTCTGCGGTGGAGAGAAGCTGTTCCGCCATCCTCTCCCGAAGATCCCGGAAGGTACAGCCGTCCTCCAGCACCAGGCCGGCGTCCACGTCCATATCCAAGGGCATCCGCCGGTACAGGGCGCTGTTGCTGGCCACCTTGACCACCGGGACGATGGGGAAGCCCAGGGGGGTCCCCCGCCCGGTGCTGAAAAAGATGATCTGGCAGCCCAAGGCCGCAAGTCCGGTAAGGGATTCTGCGTCGTAACCGGGGCCGTCCATGATGATGAGCCCCTTCTGGCCGGAGGGCTGTCCGTACTCCACCACGTCGGTAATTATGGAGCTGCCCCCCTTGCGGACACAGCCCAAAGCCTTTTCCTGGATGGTGCTCATCCCCCCGTCCATGTTGCCGGGGGCGATGGCCCGGGCGGCATTTTCCCCCAGACACCGCAGGGTGTTTTGGTGTGCGTCCTCCACCACCTCCAGGATCCGCCTTTTAATCTCCTCGTTTTTTGCCCTGCGGCCTAAAATACCGGTGGTGCCGATGAGTTCGGTGGTCTCGGTGAGGACGGCGGATCCCCCCTGGGCGATGAGCCAGTCGGCCAGGTCCCCGATGGCGGGGTTGGCGGTGACCCCGGAAAAGGCGTCGGAGCCGCCGCACTCCATCCCCAGGATCAGGCTGCCGAGAGGGGTCTCGGCCCGCTCCACCTGGGCGGCCTGGGCGGCCAGCCGCCGGGCGGCCCGAATCCCCTTTTCCACCGCCTGGCCGGAGCCCCCCTCCTGGATGGTGAGAAGTTCCACCGGGCGGCCGCTTTTCCGGATCTCCTCCGCCACCCAGGAGGCGGGGGTGCCCTCACAGCCCAGGCTCACCAGCACCACGCCGTAGACGTTGGGGTTGCGCCCCAGTCCGGCCAGGATCCGGTTGTGCATCTCCCGTTCCGGCCGCCTGCCGCAGCCGTGGCCGTGGCAGATGGCCACCGCCCCTTCCACCTCCCTGGCGATCCGTTCCGCCACCAGGTTGGCGCAGGACACGGTGGAGATCACCGCCACAAAGTTCCGGATCCCCACCCCGCCGTCCGGCCGGGGGTACCCCATAAAAGTGGTCTTCATTTTATTCTTCCCCCTATCACATCATATCGTAGGCGTCCAAATTGTGGATATGCACCCACTCCCCCCGGCGGATGGCCCGGGTGGCGTAGCCGATGGCCTCCCCGTACCGGATCACCGGCTCCTTCTCCCCAATGTCCGCAATCGCCATCTTGTGGGAACAGGGGATCCTTTCCAGGGCAGGAAAGTCCTCCCCGCCGTCCTCCCCATGGATGGATTCCCCCTGTCCGATCTCCCGGACAGCGATTCCCACGTTGTCTTTGGGATCCATAATCAGCACCTGCTTTTTCATTGCGCGGTCCCTTCCCCTTTCGATTCGTATTCCAGCAGCGCCTGCCGGAGCAGCTCCGCCTCCTCCAGGCGGTCCAGTTCCGGGGTGTACTCGTGGGCTGCCTCCTCCCCCTGCAGCACCCGGAGGGCCCCCAGGCTAAGGGCCTCCAGCTCGTCCTCCCCCGGCAGAACCACCACCTTGCCCAAAAAGGAGATCCGGGGGAGGAGCCAGCCCAGGAACAGCCGGGACCAGGCCACCGCCCCGGTGAGGACAATCTGGTCCACCTGCCCCTCCAGGACGGTGGCCAGCTCCCCCACCCCCTTGGCGGTCTGGTAGGCCATGGTCTCGTAGACCAGCCGGGCCTTGGCGTCCCCGGCCTGGATCCGCCCTTCCACCTCCCGGGCGTCGTTGGTCCCCAGCAGGGAGACCAGGCCCCCCTGCCCCCGGGTCCGGCGGATGAGTTCCCCCGGTCCCAGATTTTGGGCGGCGGCGTGGCGCAGAAGGGGGGTTGCCGGGATCCGTCCTGCCCGCTCCGGGGAGAAGGGACCCTCGGAGTCCAAAACAACGTCAACCATCCGCCCCTTCCGGTGGGCGGAAAGGGTGATGCCGCCGCCCAGATGGACCACGATCTGGTTCAGGTCCCGGTAACTGCTGCCGGCCTCCCTGGCGGCCCGTATGGCCATGGCCCGCATATTCAGGGCGTGGCAGCGGCTGAGGCGGATCACCTCCCGGTAACCGGTGAGAAGGGCCAGGGGCTCCAGCTCGCTTACCGTCACCCCGTCGTAGACAAAGGCGGGGATCCCCAAAGGTTGGGCGACTTGGTAGGCAAGCACCCCGCCCAGGTTGGAGGCGTGCTGGCCCAAGGGGCGGTTCAGCAGCCGGTCCACCATCAGCTGGTTGACCCGGTAGGCCCCGCTTTGCACCGGGACGATGACCCCGCCCCGGCCCACCGCCGCCGCCAGCTTTGCCCGGGGGCCCAGGGAGTCCAAAAACTCCCCAACCGTTTGGGCCCGAAGCTCCAGCTGGTCCGACATGGTTTTGTAGGGGGCCAGCTGCTCTGCGGTGTAATCCACCTGCTTTTTCGCCGCCAGCTGGGTTCCCCGGTACACCCCCAGCTTCATAGAGGTGGACCCGGGGTTGATGGCAAGGATCAGCGGCTGGTCCATGTTCTCTCCCCTCCTTCCCTTGCTGTCATCGCCGCCGCCAGCTTGATGGCGGTGGCCTTGCTCCGCACCGGGGAGGACCGGGAGGGGATGACAATGGGGACCTTTGCCCCCAGCACCACCGCAGCGGTGGTCCCTCCGGCGCTGTAGGACAGGGCCTTTACCAGCAGATTCCCCGCCGTGATGTTGGGCACCACCAGGAGATCCGCGTCCCCTGCCACCGGGCTTTGGTACCCCTTGATCTTGGCCGCTCCCCGCACCACAGCCAGGTCGTAGGAGATGGGGCCCTCCACCACGGCGCCGGGAAATTCCCCTTTCTGCCAGGCCCCCTTGAGCAGGGCGGCGTCCACCGCCTCCGGCATCTTGGGATTCACCCGCTCCACCGCCGCCAGAACCGCAGTTTTTACCTCCTGCTGGCCCACCCCCCGGTAAAAATCCAGGGCGTTTCGGATGGCTGCCTTCTTCTGTTCCAGGGTGGGATAGGTGAGGAGGGCGCAGTCGGTAAGGCCCAGCAGCTTATGGTAGCTGGGGAGTTCCATCAGGGTCAGGTGGGAAAGGACCTCCCGCTGGCAGAGGCCGTTTTCCTTTCGCACCAGCTGCCGCATCACCAGGGCGGTCTCCGCCAGCCCCTTGACGATAAGCTGGGCCTCCCCGGCGTGGACCAGGCCGATGGCGGCGGTTACCGCCTCCTCCGGGGTGGCCGCCGGGAAGACGGCGGGGGGACCGGGAAACCCCAGGCTTGCCCACCGCGCCTTCATCGCCTCCGGGGGGCCGATAAAGACCGGCTCCACGCCGCCGGTCCGCCGGGCCTCGGCTGCCGCCGCCATGGTGTGGTCCTCATCCCCCCAGATGATGGCGGCCCGCCGGGGGGGACCGTCCTTAACCGAATCAAAAAGCTGCTGGAAATTCCGAAAACTCATAACGCCGCTCCCTTTCTTTCGCTCCTTGGCGGGGACCCCGGAAAAGATCCCCGACCCTATACCGGTATATTCAGCAAGGCCCGTGCCAACCGGGCGAAAGGGGGCGGATCTCCCTGGAAAGATCCCTTTGGGTGCAGCTAATACGTAAAAAAAGACGCCCTGAAAAAGGACGTCTCATCCGGCCGCTGTGGGATGGATGGCGCAAAACGCAACAGTCTTTGCGGCATTTTGCATCTTCCAGGCAAAAAGGCCGCGGACCAAAGTCTTCACAACCCCAAAAAATTCCTGTCTCTCCTGAAATAAAACCCCTTCTTCCAGCGTTTCCTATGGTGAGAGCGCTGGACAATCCTGTTCTGTGATGCTATGATAGAAAAAAGAGGGGAGGGGGGAGCAGCCATGCCCAGAAAGCTTTTTTGTGAATACGGCCCCGTCTGTTACGCCATCTCCACTGCCAAGGAGCGGTGCCTGCGGAGCCTTCGGGACCTTGCCGGCGGGCAGGATTTTGCCTGCTGCCAGGAGGAGGAGAGTCTCCCCCACATGGTCATGGCCCACCGCTCCACCCTGCGGCGGCGGCTGGAGGGGGTGGATATGTCCCTTCAGGAGAACAAGGTCACCAACCTGGCCCTGGCGGCCCGGGGGCTGGACGGCCTTATCCTGGAGCCGGGGCAGACCCTCTCCTTCTGGCGGCGGGTGGGGGAACCCTCTGCCAGCCGGGGATTTCTGCCGGGGCTCACCATCCACAGCGGAAAGCCCGGAGCGGATGTGGGGGGCGGCCTCTGCCAGATGGCCAACCTCCTCCACTGGCTTGCGCTTCACAGTGCCCTCACCGTCACCGAACTCCATCATCACACCGACGCCCTCTTCCCGGACAGCGGACGTCGGGTGCCCTTTGGTACCGGGACCTCGGTCTTTTACAACAATGTGGACTATCGGGTGAAGAACGAGACCCCGGACCGGTACCAGTACCGGATCTGGCTGGAGGCGGAGGACCTTTGCGGGGAGCTGCGGTGCAGCCGCCGCCTCCCCACCCGCCTGCGGATCCGGGAGCGGAACCACCACTACCGCCGGGAGGCCGGCGGCCTTTGGTACCGGTGCAGTGAGATATGGCGGGTGGAGCAGGACCGGGCGACCGGGGAGGCCATCCGGGAGGAGCTGGTGTTTACAAACCACTCCCGGGTCCTTTTCGATCCCGCCCTGATCCCCCCGGAACAGATCAGAGAGGAGAAGGCCCCATGAAGGAGAT
>CAJUFK010000068.1 GCA_910585535.1 uncultured Angelakisella sp.
TCGCCGAGCAGCGGCAGGTGGGCCTGGGCCACGGCAACCTGGGGGCCATGCTCCTGCGGGACGAAACCAAATGCTTCTGCTTCCTGGCAGGGCACGAGTCCTTCGCCGCCGCCGAGGGAGCCATCGGCATCGCCCGGAACGCAGACAAGTCCCGGAAGGAGCCCCTGCGGATTATCCTCAACGGCCTGGGCAAGGATGCGGCCTACATCATCTCCCGGATCAACGGCTTCACCTACGTAGAGACCGACTACGACTTCTCCACCGGTGATCTGAAGATCGTCCGTGAGGTGAAGTTCTCCGACGGGGAGCGCTCCAAGGTGCGGTGCTACGGCGCCAACGACGTTCTGGAGGGCGTGGCCATTATGAAGATGGAGAAGGTGGACGTATCCATCACCGGCAACTCCACCAACCCCACCCGGTTCCAGCACCTGGTGGCCGGCACCTACAAGAAGTGGAGCTACGAGAACGGTGTGAAGTATTTCTCGGTGGCCAGCGGCGGCGGCACCGGCCGCACCCTGCACCCCGACAACATGGCGGCGGGCCCGGCCTCCTACGGCCTCACCGACTCCATGGGCCGTATGCACGGCGATGCCCAGTTCGCCGGGTCCTCCTCTGTCCCCGCCCACGTGGAGATGATGGGGCTTATCGGCATGGGCAACAACCCCATGGTAGGGGCCACCGTGGCCTGCGCCGTGGCGGTGGAGGAAGCGCTGAAGTAAGGCGCGGCTTTCCCAAGAATGATTGCGGCCCCCGGGGTTTTCCCGGGGGCTGTTTTTTGCGGGGGTTGTGTTATACTGGTTGCAGAGAAAGCAGCCCCGCTTCCCAACAGAGGGGAACGGGGCCATTTCGACAAAGGGGGGATCGTCTGTGAACAGAAAAGGCTTTGCCATCCTTACTGGCCCTGTCCTTGGTCCTGTCCGTCTGCGGCGGGATCCAGGCGGAGGAACCATCCAACCTGCCGGAGACATCCCAGCCGGTCCCCGCGCCCCCGTGGGATAGGCTCTAAGTGGTTGCGCCCCGCCCCCGCCCGTGCTATACTAGACCCATACCACAGAGGAGGGATTGTTATGGGCATCATGGACAAGTTCAGCAAGAAGCAGAAGGAGCCGGAGGTACTGGTAGAGAGCTGGTCACCGGTCTGCGACATCCAGGCCTTTGCCGAGGAGAGCGACAGCTGCGTTTACTTCTACCTTTGGCGGGACCCGGGCAGCGACCACGCCCAGGTGAAGTCCTGCTGGGTCTGCAACACTGCCCCCGCCCCCAACGACATCGACGAGGCCGCCATGGACCGGGGGGAGGCCCCCCGGATGCCCAGGTCCGGCTGCGGCCATGACCCCAGGGGCATCCGGGTGCGGAAGCGGGACCTCTCCATCGTCTGGCTGGAGGAGGGGGACGGGGCCGCCCTGCTGGAGGCGGGGAAGCTGCTGGCCCTCATCCCCGGGTGGGCCTGGAGCCACGACTTCCACGGCTACTGCCGCCACGCTGTAGGTACCGCCCCCTTCGCCTGGGAGCTGACCCAGGCCGAGGCCGTCCTGACTGCCCGAGTGGAGCGGAGCGCCGCCTACTGGCGGACCATGGAGGACGGCTACTGGAAGCCCCTCCAGGAGGGGGGACTGGGGGCCATGGAGGGGTTCTTCGGGCCCCACGAGCAGTATTTCGCCATCGACGGGGGGAAATTCCCCTCCAAGGCCCTGGTTACCGGTCGGAAGGACGGGATCCGGTACGCCTTCACCCTGGGGGTGGCGGCCCTCTGTATGCCCCATGTGGAGCAGTACCACCAGGAGGACGCTGGGGACCACCGGCGGATGGAGCTGGCCTTCGCCGCCCGGGGGGACCTCCCCGACGAGGACTGGATGAAGGCCCTGGGCTTCCTCTCCGGGGTCTCGGGCTACCCCTGGCGGGAGATCACCTGGCTGGGCCACGGCCACACCCTTCTCCTGCCCGAGGGGCGGATTCCGGGGTTTGCAGCGGTTCTCCTGCTGGACGGGCGGAAGCTGCCCGAGGTACCGGTCCCCGCCTTTCCCCCGGTGATGGGGGAGCCGGTCTGTCCCCTTTGGATGGTGCCCATCACCAAGGCGGAGTACGACCTGGCGGTGGAGAGCATCGAGCCGGTGATCCTGGAGAAATACCAAGGCGCGCCGGAACGGCTGGTGGTTTTTGACGGCAAACCGAAATTTCTGTAAGGAGGAAACACCATGAAATTAGCCGAGGCGCTGGCCCTGCGGGCCGATCTGCAAAAGCGGGCGGCCCAGCTGCAAACCCGGCTGAACAACAACGCCAAGGTCCAGGAGGGGGAGCGGCCCGCCGAGGATCCCCAGGGGCTGCTGGCGGAGCTGGACACTGTTATGGAGGAGCTGGAGGCGCTTATCACCCGGATCAACCTGACCAACAGCGCAGGGCTTTCCGACGGAGGGACGATTACCGCGCTGCTGGCCCGGCGGGACTGCCTCAGCCGCAGAGTGGAGATCCTTCGGGGATTTTTGGACTGCGCCAGTGCATTGACCAACCGGGCTACCCGGGGGGAAATCAAGATCCACAGCACGGTGAAGGTGTCGGAGCTTCAGAAGAAGATTGACGGGCTTTCCCAGGAACTGCGGGAATTGGACGCCAGGATTCAGGGGCTGAACTGGACGGTGGAACTGCTGTAAAAAAAGATGGTAGCTTTCCAAAGGGTGGGCGTGATCTCTACCGGCTGAGAAGGAGCCGGGCTATGGTAACAGGTACGGAGCGCCTGTCGGGTTCGAATCTCGGGTGACAGTAAGGCTCAGTACAGGGCACATGGGTAAAAAAACCGCGCACAAGGCACTACCATAACGCCGGCTTTGGAGGGTGAGGGTTGGGAATGGGGAAGGATGAGAGAAAAGTCAAAAGGGATGAGGAGGTTACCATGAAACTGAAAAAGTACGGCTGGAATCTGTTCTTTCTTCTGCTTATCCTCATCGGTCTGGCCTCTCTGTTTGTTGGCTTTACAAAGCACGACCGGGTGGCGGAAAAGGAACTTCCCTACTACTGTATGTACCAGTACAAGGATGAGATCGCGGTCACGGTAACTCGGGAGAAGGGGGCGCTGGTGGAGCGGGTAGCCTGCAAGAGCCGGCGGGCGGAGGAGAACGCCGTGCCTATCGGCTACCGCTCCATGGTGTACTGGGGGTATCGGGGGAGCATCCCCTTTGCCTCCTCCTATGCCTTTGGGGAGGAGGAACCAAAAATGCTCCAGGCCCGGAAGGACAATTACCAGCGGGCCAGGACCTTCCAGATGTTTGGGCGGGAGGTCCCGGTGGAGATCTTCGTCGTCGGCCTTGACGGGGAGATCTTGTGGCACGAGAGCTACCGGCTCGGGAGCGAAACGGGCTCCTGAAAATTTTCCTTGACACCCGGGACAAAGGGTGGTAAACTGAATACACAAACCAGGGGGGTCCGTATGTGCGGGCTGAGATATGGGACGGTATCCCATGACCCTTAAACCTGATCTGGATCATGCCAGCGTAGGAAGGGACAATAGGTGATTCCGTGTACGCTTTGTGGGTATGATGCTCCACAAAGCGTCTTTTCTTTTCCCGGCCTTTGCAACAGGTTCCAGGCGCAACGTTAAGGAGGAACTGCTATGCGAAACCAGAAAACCAAGACCCTTGTGGAGTGCGCCCTCATGGTGGCTCTGGCCACCGTCCTCAGCTTCATCGTCGTCTACACGCTGCCCCAGGGGGGCTCCATCACCGCCGTGAGCATGATGCCCCTGGTGCTGGCCTCCTTCCGCCATGGCCCCAAGTGGGGGCTGCTGACGGGGGTGGTGTTCGGGCTCATCCAGATGATGATGGGCTTTGAAAATGTCATGTACTGCACCACCTTCGGGGCCATGGCCCTCTGCGTCCTGCTGGACTACCTGCTGGCCTACGGGGTGATGGGCCTGGCCTGCGTCTTTGGCGGCTTCACCAAAAACCGGACCGCAAGCGTGGCCGTGGGGACCGCCGTCACCGGGCTGCTGCGGTATCTGTGCAGCTTCCTTTCCGGCATCCTTATCTGGAAGGACTACGCCTGGGAGGGCTGGCCGGTGTGGCTCTATTCCCTTACTTACAACGGCAGCTACATGATCCCGGAGATCATCCTGACCGCCATCGCCGCCGTGTTGGTGATGAAGGTGATGGATAAGCAGCTGCCGGTCAAGTCGCGGTGATCCTTTCCCATTCCCATCCCCAAGGGCTTTCCACTAGAAACAGCGGAGGGCCTTTTTCAATGTGATGAAGCTGGTCAGAACACCCCGGCCTCCCCAAGAGCCGGGACGCCCCCTGACAGAAGGAGAACCCCGGCGCAGCAGAGAAGGTGAAAGGGCTCCCAGGGGCGGGTGAGGACCAAGGGAAGGTCCACCGGCTCCACCATCGCCCCGTCCAAACGGGCTACAGGCCGCTGAAGGGAGACCATAGCGCTGCTCTCGGTGAGGCTGGAGAGGGTGAGGGTGTCCCGAAGGGAAAGGCCGCAGTCCAGGGGCACCAGCCCGGCCTCCCCGGCAAATTGGGCCGCCGCCTGGTTCTGGCCGGAGAAGATGGCCGGGCATCCCGGGGGAAGCCCCGGCGGCGGCAGGGGAGACCGCTCCAGCAGTTCGCTGAGGACCACAATGGTCCCCTCCTCCCCGGGAGGTCCGGCAATTTGATATTTTTCCCGGGGGAGGCGGCGGAGAGCCTCCCGCAAATGGCAGCGGGGGGAATCAGCCAGGGGGACAAGGACGATCATGGGGCGGCCTCCTTTGGGAGAAAAGATGGAGCTGTCAGTCTATTTCTAGTGTTTTCCCCAGGGATGGGAATATGCACCGCCCCCGCCCAAACCGGAAGTCGTCCCAAAATGTAAAGAATCCTTGACATTTTTCTGAACCAGGAGTATAATCAAACCATCAGATGATAAGGAGGGTTCCCGATGGATCAGTTTTTCCGCCGGCTCAAGGGCCGCGGCACGGACGAGATGGAACAGCAGATAGCCATGACCGCCAGGGGGAATGCCTATGGCTTCCTCGTTGCCGCCCTGGCCCTTTGGACCTTTTGGGAGGGATGGCTTGCCAGGCCAAATCTTCTCCCCGGGGCGCTGCTGGCCGGGGCCCTTTTGGTCCAGACCTTTTCCCGGCTTATTTTGACCCGGAACGCCGTCAAGGACGACGAGGACTCCTTCGAGACCGGACCCCTCCAGGGGCTGGTCCTCCTCACCGTCCTGGTTCTGGGGGTGGCAGCGGCGGCAGGGGGAGCCCTTCTCTTCCTGGGGGTGCGGCCATGACCAACCGGGTACGGGAGCTGCGGAAGGCCCAGGGGTACCGCCAGGAGGATCTGGCGGCGGCTTTGGGGGTCTCCCGGCAGACCATTATCGCCATCGAAAGCGGCAGGTACAACGCCTCCCTGGAGTTGGCGATACGCCTGGCCCGCCAGCTGCAAACCACTGTGGAGGAACTGTTCCTTCTGGAGGAAACGCCATGAAAGAAGAGCATTGCGTTCTGCTCCTTTCTGCCCTTTGTTCTGGCGGCAAACTTTCTATTGGGTGGTGCCCCTGGCCGGAAACGCCCTGGGGAAACTCCTGCGCCAACGGCGTAAGCAGCCCGGCCTGCCGCCGGGGTACTGCTGCGGCAAAACTGTCTTGATTGGAGGAAACGCCATGAAAGAAAAACTTCGCGCCCTGCTCCCCTATGCTGCCTTTTTCATCGCAGATTTTTACCTGCTGCCCCTTTTCATCCGGGACACCGGGTCCGGCATCCTTCTGATGCTCTGTGTCATGCCTCTGGCCGCCTTCCTCTGCGCCCTGGTCTGCGGGATGCGCCGGGGATTCCAGCCCCTGGTGGCGGTCCTGGCCGCAGTGCTGTTTCTCCCGGCCATCCCCCTGTACTATAACTGGACGGCCTGGCCCTACGCCCTGGCCTATGGGGTTGCGTCCCTGGCCGGAAACGCCCTGGGACGGCTTTTTTACCGGCGGCGTTAGGCGGCGGAGAAAAAACTGCGAAAGACCTGCTTTGCCCCCAAAAGACAAGGAAGGACCGCAGCTTCTGGAAAAAAGCTTCGCTTTTCCCAAAACGGAAGGGGGAAAACGTCTCCGGCGGCCCTTTTCGTGGATCGAAGCTGAAGAAGGAAAAAAGATCCGGGAGGACGCCTCCTTTTGACCATCAGCCCAGAACAACCGGGGGAAGGAAACTTCTCCCGGTGTCATTTTGCCCTTCTTGGGAATAGGATAGCAGGAAAGACCGCCTCCCCCATCCACGGCAAAGACAAGCGGAGGGCAGAGGACCGTGGAGGAGCCGGAAGGACCGGGGAGCCTATCCCATCCTATGGACAGAGACGGCGGTTGCGGCTCTCTGGCCCATCTGGTATAATGAGCTGGTCAAACTGAAAGGAGTTGTTAGAATGAATACCCGCACCAAAGGACGGCGCGCCGCCCTTGGCAAGTACGGGATGCTGGTGGCAGGCACCGCCATTTTAGCCTTTGGCCTATACAATATCCACCGGCAGAGCAACATCACCGAGGGAGGGGTGCTGGGCCTGGTACTCTTCTTCGACCACTGGCTGGGGATCACCCCCGCCCTCATCTCCCCGGTGCTGGACATCAGCTGTTACCTCATCGGATTTCGCTTTTTGGGCAGGGAGTTCGCCAAATGCTCGGTGATCGCCAGCCTCAGCTTCGCCTGCTGGTACGCCCTCTTCGAGAAGTTCCCGCCCCTCCTTCCCAGCCTGGCGGAGCATCCTGCGGCGGCGGCCCTTCTGGGGGGCTGCTTCGTCGGCCTGGGAGTGGGGCTTGCCGTCCGGGCCGGGGGAGCCGCCGGCGGGGACGACGCCCTGGCCATGACCATCTCCCACGTGACCAAATGGCCCATCTCCCGGGCTTATCTCTTTACCGACCTGGTGGTGCTGGCTCTTTCCACCACCTATATCTCCCCCAAAAACCTCCTCTGCTCCCTCATCACCGTTACGGTGTCCTCCTTCCTCATTGGACGGGTGCAGACCTTTGGGAAAAAGGAGCCCTCCGGAGGGGTGCCCCTGGCGGTGAAATAGAGCGGAACAGAAAGGACGGATAAAATGGGAAAGCAGATCAACTACTACATGGGGTACGGGCCTTTTCTGGAGCTGGCAAAGCTGGCGGCGGAAAGCGGGTGTGTCATCGTCCGCTGTAGCTACGACAAAGGGAGCGGGCGGTGGAGCGTCTGCCAGGGGGGGCCGGAGGTGGTGGTTCCGGATCAGTACAGCTACTTCTTCCACCTGCCGGAGGCCGGGCCCCTGGACATTACCGACACCCCCTACGGTCCCCGGGTGAACGACGGCTACAACGCCACAGGGAATGCTGCCATCGAGGCGGGCTTCTCCCGCATCCATGAGGACGGCCCCACCCGGAGCCGCCTCTTTGTCATCTCGGGCTACTACGACGAGAAAGAGGTGTGGATTCCCCGGCCGGACTGCCTGACCAAGCTGTACGAAAAGCTGGCCCGGCGGGCGAAGAAGCTGGCGCCTTACAGCCAGCCCAGGGGCTGGCAGTACAAAACCTACGCCGACCCGGAACTGCTTCCGTTGCTGGAACAGGACGATTGACAAACGGCCTTTGGGGGCCTATAATCAAAACGATACCGAGACGGTATAGAAAAGAAAAAGGAGCGCGAGAAGAATGTCCAATACACCGGAGGGCTGCACCCATGACTGCGGGTCTTGCAGCCAGAACTGCGGAGAAAGAAAACAGGATCCCCAAAGCTTTCTGGAAAAGCCCCATGAACTAAGCGCCATTAAACGGGTCATCGGGGTGGTGTCCGGCAAGGGGGGCGTGGGAAAATCCATGGTCACCAGCATGATGGCGGTACTGCTGAACCGCAAGGGGTACCAGACCGCCATCCTGGATGCGGACATCACCGGCCCCTCCATCCCCAAGGCCTTTGGCATTCGGGAGAAGGCCCAAGGGGACGAGACCGGCCTGTACCCCGCCCGGACCAAGACCGGCATCGGCATTATGTCGGTGAATATGCTTCTGGAGACCGAGACCACTCCGGTCATCTGGCGGGGGCCGGTGATCTCCGGGGTGGTAAAGCAGTTCTGGACCGACGTGGTCTGGGGGGACGTGGACTTCCTCTTTGTGGATATGCCTCCCGGCACCGGTGACGTACCCCTCACCGTCTTTCAGTCCATCCCCCTGGATGGAATCATTGTGGTAACCTCTCCCCAGGAGCTGGTCTCGATGATTGTGGAGAAGGCGGTGAACATGGCCAAGATGATGAACGTTCCCGTGCTGGGCCTGGTGGAAAACATGAGCTATGTCACCTGCCCTGACTGCGGAAAGCGGATCAACGTCTTTGGAGAGAGCCACCTGGAGGAGGTAGCGGCTCGGGAGCAGCTTCCCGTTCTGGGTCGGATCCCCATGGATCCTGCCCTTGCCAGGGTCGCGGACCAGGGGGTCATGGAACTTTTTGAGGGCGACTGGCTGGATGCTGCTGCCGAGAAGCTGGAAGGCGGCAAGTAATGGGTAAAAAAGGCGAATTGGCGCTGAAAAACTTTGAGAGCGGCTGTAACTGCAGCCAGGCGGTACTGCTGGCTTTTGCGCCGGAATGCGGACTGGACCGGGAGACCGCTTTGCGCCTGGCCTCCAGCTTTGGCGGGGGTTTTGGGCGGATGCGGGAGCTTTGCGGGGCGGTTTCCGGCGGGGGGATGGTGCTGGGGATGCTTTGCGGGTACACCGATACCACAGATGACGAAGAGAAGCAGCGGCATTACCGGCGGATCCAGGCTCTTTGCCAGAGGTTTCAGGAGGCGCAGGGGCATTTACGGTGCGGGGAGTTATTGGACAAGCTGGCAGGGGAGCCGGGGCCTGTACCGGGGGCGCGGACGCCGGAGTATTACGCTGCGCGGCCATGCAGCCGGCTGGTAGAATGTGCTGCTGATTTGGTGGAGCAGCTGTTGGCAGAGGAAGCTTCAGCAGGCTAAGAAACTGTATTCACAACCGTATGACGCCATCTGGCTGGGTCTTTTTCCGCCCTGCTGCATCGGTTTCCCTTGCCATACGTCAGTATGGCTGCGGAAAATCTCCTTGTCTGACGGGAAAAAACCTCGCCCATCTGGCATCTCCCGGTTATGAATACAGGTTCTCAATCTCTTCAAGCCTCCGTATCTGGGGGCGAAGAAAACCCAGCGCTTCGGATAATTTCCCCTGTTTTCTGGGCACACTACCCCTAAAGAGGAGAACGCGCTATGAAGGAATTTAAGATCAAACGCTATGACCATGCCCGGGTGCAGAAGCGCAAGCAGGGGACCAGGGCGGCGGTGGTCACTGCCTTGATGGGGGTTGCTGCCCTGGCGGTGGGATGGTTTGCCTACCCGCCTGTGTACGATTTTATCATCAACTGGGAGCCCCCCACTGTCCAGGCTCCGGAATCGCCGGCGCCTGCTCCCGGGTCCTCCCTTCCCGAGACTTCCTCCTCCCTCCCCCAAGAGGAGCCGGATGAGGAGGCTGTTTTTCCCGCCTCCGCCACCTATCTCCCCCCGGAGATCCTGGAGGACGAGGACCGGCTGGATCAGGCCCTGGCCTCCCTAAAGGGGAAGGGAGTGGAGGGGGTCGTCTTTGACCTCAAGGACGCCACCGGCCTCGTCCGCTACCAGAGCGGCGTGGAACGTGTGGCTATGAACCGCGCCCAGGCGGAGACCGCCTATGACCTCTCCCGGACCCTGGCCCGGATCCGCCAGGAGGGGATGACCCCCTTGGCCCGGATCTACGCCTTCCGGGACCGCACCGCCACCGCCCATATGTACGAATCGGCGGTAAAGTATATGAACAGCACCGTAAATTGGATCGACGACTCCCAGGCCAACGGCGGCAAACCCTGGTTGAATCCCAATGACGGGGAAGCCCAGGATTACATCATCGCCCTTGTGGAGGAGGCCGCCCAGAAGGGGGCGGGGACCATCCTCCTGGACGGGGTCCAGTTCCCGGAAGGGGTGGCTCTGAATCTGGCTACCTACGGCAACACCGGCCCTCTGGATAAGTCCGGCATTCTGGCGGGATTTTTGACCCGGGTGCGGGCCGCCGGGGATCGGGAGGGAAGCCGCGTTGCGGTGACGGTAAACCTGATCTCCGCGGCGGGCCTTAGCGATGTCCGGTACGGAACCGATGTGGGCAGCCTTGTTGCCGCCGCCGGGTGCGGCGTGGTGGAGGTGATGCCGGAGCAGTTCGGAAACGGCGTCACCAGCGAGGTGCTAACCCTTTCCTCCCCGGCCCTGGATCCGTACAAAACGGTATCCGAAGGCCTTAAAGCGGCAGGGGCTGCCCTGGGAATGCCCCAGCAGGACGAGGGGGAAGAGCCGGACAGCGAAGGGGAAGAGGACCAGCAGGACGACCAGCTGCCCTTGGCGGCGGTAATCCAGGCGTACACCTCCAGCACCCTCAGCCAGTCGGGGAACAAGCCATACGGCCCGGAGGAGATCCAGGCCCAGGTTCGGGCCGTCCAGCAGGCTGGAATCGCCCCGGTGATCTATTTGGATCCGGCGGGGGAGTACGCCGGGCTGGGGTAATGACAAAAGGGGGCTCTCTATGGGCCCCCTTTTACAATGCCTCCCGGGACGCCCAGACGTTACCTGCCGCCCCGCAGAGCGCCGGCAGAAGCTGTCGTCCGGCGGCGGACCACCCGCCACAGTGCCACAACACCGATGAGGTTCGGCGCCATCATCGCCCCGTTAAGGAGATCCGAAAGCCCCCAGATGAGCCCCAGCCGGGCGGGCGCCGCCAGGATCATCACCAGGAGGTAACAGAACCGGTAGGCCCCGATGATCCTGGGATCATCCCCGGTGAGCCACCCGATTCCCCGCTCCCCGTAGTATCCCCACCCAAGAACGGAGGAGAAGGCAAACAGGAGGATGGAGACACTGACCACCCAGCCTCCGGCCGGTCCCAGGGCCCGGGAAAAGACGGCGGCTGTCAGGGCCGCCCCGTCCAGGCCGGAACGCCAAAGATCCCCCTCGGACAGGATGATGACAGCGGTAAAGCCGCACATAAGGATGGTGTCTACAAACACCTCAAAGATGCCCCAGCAGCCCTGCTCCACCGGTCCTTTGGCGGCTGCCCCGGCATGGGCGATGGGGGCGGAACCAAGCCCGGCCTCGTTGGTGAAGATCCCCCGGGCAACCCCGTAGTGGACGGCCTGGCGCACCGTATACCCGGCGGCGCCCCCTGCTACGGCCTCCGGGTGAAAGGCGCATCGGAGGATAAGGGCCAGGGCCCCGGGGATGGCGCCGGCATTTTTCCAAAGGACCAGAATTCCGGCCCCCATATAAAAGAGGGCCATTAGGGGAACGAACTTTGCCGCAAAGGCCCCGATTCGCTTCAGCCCTCCCAGGATGACCAGCCCGGAGAGAACCGCCATAGCCCCTCCGCTTACCAGAGGCGGCACCCCGAACTCCTGGACCATCACCTGAGCCACCGCCCCCACCTGGGCGGCGTTTCCCGCGCCAAAGGAGGCCAGAACGCAAAAGATACAGAACACCCCGGCCAGCCAGGGCATCCCCAGCCCCCGGGAGAGGTACTCCATAGGGCCTCCCTGCCAGCGGCCCTCCCGGTCCCGGACCCGGTACTCCACCGCCAGAAGGACCTCGGAAAACTTGGTGGCCATCCCCGGCAGGGCGGAACACCACATCCAGAACACCGCTCCCGGCCCCCCGGCCACAATGGCAGTGGCCACTCCGGCGATGTTCCCGATGCCCAGGGTTCCCGCTAGGGCGGTGGACACCGCCTGGAAGGGTGTGACCCCGTCCTCTGTTTTTCCCCGCCGTCTGCCGGGAAGAAGGGAACCCAGGGTGCAGCGCAGCACCATGCCGGCCCGGCGCATAGGGAAAAAGCCGGTGACCAGGGAGAGCCATAGCCCCGCTCCTGCCAGAAGAAACACCATTTTCCTGCCCCCCTTCCTTGTATCCTTATGAGGGACAGGGGGGATTCATGCAAAAGGAAGGTTTCCATATGAACCAGCACTGTTACTATGCAGAATGGGAAATGTCCTGCTGTGGAACCGGTTTCTCCATCGGCAGCCGGGTTGTCTGGCCGGTTCGTTCCTTCTCCTGGGTGGAGGGCCTTCTCCCCCCGGAGGTGGAGCGGGAGGCTGGCCCGGTGGATTACTGTTATGATAAGCACGGGGAAGGTTGGGAAAACCTGCATACAATCATAACTTTCGTTCCTTAGCCATTCCCCGGGAGGAATTGGAAAAGGAAGGCCCTGCCCCCAGGTTGGATGCCTATCTGGTGGAACTGAGAAGCTGTATTCATACGGTTGTGAATACAGCTTCTGAGTGACTGGGAAATCCGCCCTGCCAAGGAGGAGGACGAAAGCCGCTGGGAATAAAGGGCGCAATGACATATCCCCGGACGGACAGGCATACCTTGTACCAAAAGCCACGGGAGGGAAGGGTGCAAAATGTTTGTCGTCGTCACGATCCAACGGGAAGAAAAAGGTCTTCTGGCCTTGGCGGGGGACCTTTGGGGGAAAGGCCCCCTGGAGATAAAGCGCCGGAGCTTTTTGGGAAACGGTTTTTACCACATCATCGACCGGACAGGGGGAAGGCCCCATTGGGAGCGGCTGGCCCGAACGGCAGGCCGGGCCGCCACCCGCCTGGTGATGGCAGGGGAGGAAGAACCGCCTGCGGGAAGCGGCCTGCGCCTTTACAACCCGGTGGTCTTTGCAGGGCGGATGACCGCCATGGCAGGGGCGCAGCTCCTGGCTGCCATGGGGGAGGAGGGACGGCGCGCCTTGGTCGCTATGGTGGATGAGGACGGTCTCTTTACCTGGTGCGCCGGGGAACTGGCCCGGCGGTGCGGTCTCCTACGGGTGTACACCAAGAGACCGGACCGGTACCGGGCCCTTTGCCGGGATCTGATGGAGGGCCTGGGAGCCAGTCTTACCTTGGCGGAAAGCCCTCGGGAACTGGAAAGCTGCCGTTTTGCCGTCTCTCCGGCCCCCACCGGGGTCTGGAAGCTGTCGCTGCCGGTGGTGACGGTGAACCACAGCGGCATCCAGGGGCGGCCGACCATCAACCGCCTGGAACCGGATCTTCCCCCGGAGCTTTTGGAGGAGATCCCAGCCGGGGTGGATCCAATGCTCTTCCTGGGGGCAGCCTGGGAGACCGGGCTGCGGAAATTCCCCCTGGATATGGGCTTTTCCGGCTGTCGGGTGGATGGCCGCCGGGTGGAGGGACTTCCTCCGCTATAGGGTGCCAGGCTTGTCTTTTTCCAAAAACAAAAAGGAGAGGACCGTTTCCCGTCCTCTCCTTTTTGTATCCCGAAAACCACTCGCTAGGCGAGTGGTTCAAAAAAGCCTAGGGCGATGAGGATGACAAAAAAACTCCTTTTGATATAATAGAAGTGCGGTCTGCCAACTGCACAAAAAATATCAAAAGGAGGACATTCAAATGAGTTTGAATGACATCAATAGCTTATCACATACGAAGTGGAATTGCAAATATCATATAGTATTTGCGCCCAAGTATCGAAGGAAGGTGTTCTATCAAGAAAAACGAGCGGAAGTAGGGAAAATATTAAGACAATTGTGTGAGTGGAAGGGAGTGCATATCATAGAAGCGGAAGTGTGCCCGGACCACATCCATATGTTGGTAGAAATACCGCCAAAGATGTCGGTATCAAGTTTCATGGGATACCTGAAGGGAAAGAGCAGTACAATGCTGTATGAAAAGTTTGGGGAGCTGAAATACAAATATCGAAGCCGAGAGTTTTGGTGTAGAGGATACTATGTGGACACCGCAGGAAAAAATGCGGGAAGGATAGCGGAGTACATAAGGAAACAACTCGAAGAGGACCAAATGGGTGAACAGTTGACAATTCAGCCTGGTAGCCCGTTCACGGGCAGCAAGTAACAGTCTTACGCAATTGGCAGACCGTATTACGCATTTATGCGTTAGCGAAGAACAAAGGGCTTTGCCCGCATATGAAATACCCCCGGCTTCGCCGGGGGATGTTTATTCTCCAATGGGGCAGCCAATGAGGGACACTGCCAAAGGGTAGTGTCCCTCATTGAAAAATCCTGTCTATATGTGATATAATTACCTTATTATTACGGAGGAGCCATTAAAGAACAGAAGCGGGGTGGTGTGTGCAGGAATGAATGATAAGTCTCTTAATTATGTGCGATATAATGAAAAGCTATTTCGGGCATCAGCACAGGAGCATGGGAAGGTGCAAGGATGTAAATAAAATACAAATGTCCTGCGAAAAATATGCACTGTCTTGGATTGCACACTTGATGACATTGTTGAGATGATGCCGGACAAGCCTGATAATTTGGGAGGAAGCGCCAGATGAACAAACAACAGCTTGCATCGAGGATTTGGGAATCCGCTAACAGGATGCGCTCTAAAATTGAGGCGAACGAATATAAGGACTACATACTCGGTTTCATTTTTTATAAGTTCCTTTCGGATAAAGAAGTCCGGTATCTGCGGGAAAATGACTGGACAGATGAGTACCTTCCAGAGCTTACCGAGGAGGACAGCGAGATGGTGGAGAGCATCCGGAAAAACCTCGGATACTTTATCGCCTATGACAATCTTTTCTCCAGCTGGATCGCCAAGGGAATCGACTTTTCTGCCGAAGATGTCACAGACGCACTTTCCGCTTTCAGCCGGCTTATCAACCCTACCCACAAGAAAGTGTTCGACAACATTTTTGCCACGCTCCAAACCGGACTTTCTAAGCTGGGGGAGACTTCCGGCGCACGGACAAAGGCCATCCGCGATTTGATTTATCTTATCAAGGATATTCCTATGGACGGCAAGCAGGATTATGATGTTCTCGGTTTCATCTACGAATATCTCATCAGCAATTTTGCCGCCAACGCCGGGAAGAAGGCTGGCGAGTTTTACACGCCCCACGAAGTTTCACTTTTGATGTCCGAAATCGTTGCCCACCACCTGAAAGACCGGACGGAAATTAAAATCTACGACCCCACCAGCGGCTCCGGCTCCCTGCTGATCAATATCGGCAAGTGCGTTGCACGGTACATGGGCAGCGGCGACCATATTATGTACTATGCACAGGAGCTGAAGGAGAATACCTATAACCTCACAAGAATGAACCTGGTCATGCGGGGAATCCTGCCGGACAACATCATGACCAGAAACGGCGATACGCTGGAGGAGGACTGGCCGTACTTCGACGAGAACGACCCGGTACATACCTACAACCCGCTCTATGTAGATGCTGTTGTTTCCAATCCACCCTATTCCCAGGCGTGGAATCCCCAAGACAAGGAGACTGACCCACGGTATTCCCGGTTTGGGCTTGCACCGAAGGGAAAAGCAGACTATGCGTTTTTGCTTCATGACCTGTTCCACCTGAAGCCAGACGGAATTATGACCATTGTTCTGCCCCACGGCGTACTGTTCCGCGGCGGTGAGGAAGGGACAATCCGCACAAACCTGATTGAACTCAATCACATTGACGCCATTATTGGCCTGCCCGCAAATATCTTCTTCGGCACAGGTATCCCCACCATCATCATGGTTCTGAAACGAAAACGGAACAATACCGATGTGCTGATTGTGGATGCCTCAAAGGGCTTCGCAAAGGCCGGCAAGAACAATATCCTTCGCGCCTGCGACATCAAGCGTATTGTGGATGTTGTGACAACCCGCAGCACCGTGGAGAAGTTTTCAAAAGTTGTCAGCCGTGACAACATCCGCGGCAATGACTACAACCTGAATATTCCCCGGTATGTGGATTCTTCGGAGAAGGCCGAGAGCTGGGATATTTTCGCCTCCATGTTTGGCGGGATTCCAGACAGCGAGCTTCGGGAGTTTCACCAGTACTGGGATGCTTTCCCCGGTCTAAAGGACACGCTGTTTGCCTCTGATAACGGTTCCTACTGCTGCCTGAATGTGCCGGAACTGAAATCCGCCATTCAGTCGCACCCGTCCGTGGCCTCGTTCCTCTCCCGCTACGAATCCGCGTTCCATAACTTTGACGAGCTATTGCGGGCCGAACTGCTTGATAAGATGCAAACCCTCAATATTGCGCAAGAGGAGTCTGTGCTGAGTGACGCAATTTTCTCCCGGCTGGACGGGGTTCCTTTGGTTGACCGCTACGGCGCTTATCAGCTTCTGGATGATGAGTGGGGGCGGATTGCTGTTGATCTTGAAATCATCCAGACGGAAGGCTTTGCCGCCACAAAGCAGGTTGACCCCAATATGGTGTTCAAAAAGAAAGACGGCAAGGATCAGGAGGTGCAGGAGGGCTGGGCCGGTCACATTATTCCGTTTGCACTGGTGCAGGAGGCTTTGCTGCCGGATGACCTGGCAGCTTTGACCAGGTTGGAAACCCGTTTGTCCGAAATTTCCGGCGAGTATGAATTGCTTCTGGAGGAATTGAGCGAGGAGGACAAAGAGCAGGGCTTTGTGAACGAGAGCAAGGACGCCTTTGTCCCGGCAGAAGTAAAAAAGGCGCTGAAAGCGAAGGAGGCCGAACCGCAGACGCTGGCGGTTTTGAAAAAGGCCGACACACTTATTACCGAGGAAAAGACCCTCCGGCGGCAAATCAAAACCGACTCCGCTACGCTTCATCTGAAAACCAAAGCCACGATTGAAGGGCTTTCTGATGATGCCGTGTTGGAACTTCTGCAAAAAAAGTGGATTGTCCCTATTGTGGGCAGTCTCCGCTTCCTGCCCGATACAGTGATTGCGGACTTTACCGGCAAGCTGGAGGCCATCTGCAAGAAGTACGAAACAACCTTTGCCGAAGTTGAGGAGGAAATTGCCGACACGGAACGCTCCCTGGTCTCGCTTCTGGACGAGTTGACAGGCAGCGAATTTGACATGAGGGGCCTTGCGGAGTTCAAAAAACTGCTGGGAGGTGGATAATATGCAGGGAAAGGCCAATGTTCCGGCCATCCGCTTCGCCGGTTTTACAGATGCTTGGGAACAGCGTAAGCTAGAGAATTTCCTGGAAGTGTCTGGTGAAAAGAACCTTGACGGCGCATTTACACGAGATGATGTTTTGTCTGTCTCCGGCGAGTTAGGTGTAGTGAATCAGATTGAATTTCAGGGCCGGTCTTTCGCCGGAGCCTCCGTATTAAACTATGGGGTCGTTGGGACCGGAGATATAGTTTATACCAAGTCACCACTCAAAACAAATCCCTATGGAATTATCAAGGCAAACAAGGGAAAACCAGGCATTGTGTCAACTTTATATGCAGTTTATCACGGAAAGGGCAATGTGTTTCCCGACTTCATTCAATGCTATTTTGAGCAAGATGCCAGAGTGAATAATTACCTCCATCCTCTGGTAAACAAGGGCGCAAAAAATGATATGAAGGTGTCAGCTGAAAATGCGCTCAAGGGAATAGTGAGTTTTCCAAAATATGAGGAACAAATGGCTATTGCACGGTTCTTCTCCGTCCTCGACCACCTTATCACCCTTCATCAGCGTAAGTATTCACGGCTATGCAACATCAAGAAATCCATGCT
>CAJUFK010000069.1 GCA_910585535.1 uncultured Angelakisella sp.
ATCTCTGAGGTTTCCATGATGGCCCTCCTTTTCGTCAGCGTAGGTAGGGGCGTTCCCGCTCTTGCATAAGGGAGAAAAATGAACCGAACCCTGGCTCCGACTTAATCATTTTCTGAAGGCTTAACAGTTCATGGTCGATTCGAGAAACCTGGGCAGAGATGAAACGAGAGGAGGCAGAGTCCAGATCGGCTTCAGAAGCGTCGTCATCGGATTCGTTATCGACCAGATCTTCGCTGAGTTCAATACCAACTGCGAGGAGACTGCCACTGTGGATCAGGGCCTCAGCAGTTTTTTTCCACTCGGCCTGTCTCTCCTCTTGGGCCAAGGTGAGCAGAATCGATCTCCCCAGATCCTTCTTTATCCTTTTGGGGAGCCACGTCACCAAGTCTCCTGGATCCTTAGGATCCCGACCATATAGGATGGTCGACCTTTCCATGACCTCCATTTTTATGACATCTTCGATTTGCTGATAAGCCACAAGAATCGTGTCCATCGAGTCGAGTTCATTTCGGCTGAGGACATCTGCATGATTCCGGTAGGCATCATCTATTTGGGGAATAATGTCTGGGAGACGAGAAAACACCCATCTAATTCGGTCGTGGTCACGTTTCCGGTCTTCGTCCGTATCATCTTCATCATCTAAGAAGACTGAGGAAGCCTTTTCGATGGCGGCATGGGCCTCTTCTTCGCTTTCTTGTCCTTGTGCCACCAGATTCTGATGGATTTGGGTCACAAGATCAACGTGTGATTTATTGGAATCGTAATGGCCTGTGCCGATGGCTGATTCGGATGAATAGTGCAGGAGAGTTGAATAGAGGGGGGTGAGAAACAGCCAGCGCTTGTTGTTCCGCTGGTAGTTGTTTACCATTTCAATGATGACGGCAACAAAGACAGATGCGGTAACGCCAGTTATCAGAGCGAGGATCACATCATAGGCCGTACTTGAGGTAGACACGAAGTTGATGAGCAGTATGCCAACAAGGTCGGCTATGGCCATAAAGGTCAGGCAGGTCACGATGACCGTGGCGGGCCGAAAGAGATACCGCACTTTGTTGAAGGCATCTTGAAATGCCATTTTTGCCTTTTGTATGAGCCATTTTTTCTTTGACATAGGCCATTCACCCCCGGAAGAGCTTTCCTGTGATCAGTATAACAGAATTGCCTTTGGGAGTAAAGAAAAAGCCCACCGACCATAATGATCGGCGGGCCTATGGGAAGGGTCAAATGTCTATCTTGCTGCCGTTCCTGAACTGGAAGGAAAGAAGGCCATCCGAGTGGACGGTCACTGTGTCCAAGGTGGCGGTCCAGAGCCGGGGATCAAATTCGGTAATGCACACCTCACCTTCGGAGATGGCGAACAGGAAACCACCGATGGCATCGGCCTTGACCCTCCGCTCCATCCGCTGGGCATCGATGGCATCCAGTCTGGCCTTTGCCGTGTCAAACCTTTTTACCAAAGCACTATACCGCCGTTCAAAGTCCTCCTGGCTCTGAGGAATCCGAGCATTTTCCTCAATGCATTTCCGGGTGAGCCCAGCGACCACTTCCATCTCCTGACTGAGGGCCTCGGCTTCGGTATCCAGAGCGGTGCAATCAGTGAGGGCTTCTTGGATGATCCGGCAATCCTCAAGAACCTGCTCTCGGTCAACCATGAGCTGATTGTAGGCCAATAAGAACTTGGCCTTGATGGTAGCCTCGTCAACATGGGGTGTAGTACATTTCCGCTGACCCTTGAACTTGGAGTTGCATTGCCAAATGGTGCGCCGATACTTGGAGTTCGAATGCCAGACCTTGGCACCATAGAGGGCACCGCAGTCGCCACAGATGATGCGGGAGGCAAAAATCCCGTTGCCGCTATACCTCCGGCCCAGGGTTTTCCTTCTGGCGAACTCAGCCTGGACCAGATCCCACTCCTGGCGGTCGATAATTGCCGGGTGGCTATTTTCGACATAATACTGTGGGACCTCGCCCTCGTTCACTTTGATGACCTTGTTGAGGAAGTCTACGGTGTAGGTTTTCTGGAGGATAGCATCGCCTTTGTACTTTTCGTTGGTGAGGATACTCTCGATGGTGGTCGATCCCCACTGCTGCTTGCCCATAGGAGTTGGGATGCCCTCCTCGGTCAGCAAGGCGGCAATCCCGCAGGCGGTCATTCCCTCCATGAAGAGTGAGTAGATCCTTCGGACGGTGGCGGCTTCGGTTTCGTCAATGGCAATCCTATTCCGAATGATCCTTCGACCATTCTCATCAACGACCTCGTAAGGCTCCTTCTTGTATCCAAGAAAGGACTTGAACGCCATGCTGACCTTGCCATCGGCAAACCGCTTCCGCTGCCCCCAGGTCACATTCTCCGAAATCGAGCGGCTTTCCTCTTGGGCCAGCGAGGACATGATGGTGAGGACCAGCTCGCTGTTGCTGTCCAGGGTGTGGATGTTCTCCTTCTCGAAATAGACCTCGACACCCTTCTCCTTGAGCTTTCGGATCGTAACCAGGGTATCCACCGTGTTTCGAGCGAAGCGGCTGATGGACTTCGTGACGATGAGGTCGAGCTTGCCGGCAAGAGCGTCCTCGATCATCTCCTTAAAGCCATCCCGCCGTTTCGTGTTTGTCCCGGAGATGCCCTCATCGGTGTAGACCTTCACAAATTCCCAGTCAGGATTGCCTTTGATGAGCTTGGTGTAGTAATCGACCTGGGCCTCATAGCTTGTAAACTGCTCGTCCTTGTCGGTGGAGACCCGAGCGTACCCACCTGTTTTTCGCTTGTGAAAGGCAGCGGCCGGAAGATGTGTCCGTGGGTTGATTGTGGCGGGTATTACGGTTACGCTTCTTGCGGGCATTTCATGGCCTCCTTTCGCCTGAGCTGCCGATCACGCTCTCTGGCCCTCATCTCTGGTGTCCAGCTCTCGGCTCTGGAGCGGTCCTCCCAATGGGTGGTGACTTCGGTTCCATCCTTGAAGCAGTACACCAAGGTGTTGTCGGGAAAGACTCGGATAACCGTTATTTTATCGTGAAGAGCCTTTTCATCAAAGGAGGGCAACCCAAGAACCTCGGTGGTCACCGAGGTAAGAGTATCCTCCCGAATCTGCTTTGCCGGACAAACTGCCTTCCCCTGGCGGTCAAATGTACGGCACATCCAGGAAGAAATACCGTGAGAGGTGCGTCTGCGGAAAGTAGCTCCACAAAGGCCGCAAACAACGAGGGAGTTAAAGGGGTGGGGCTGGGGAGCTACTTTGGCCCTGTGCCTATGGGACCGCACTTGCATCTCCTCCTGAACGGCCTGGAAGACTTCAAGGCTGATTATTGCCTCATGGGTGTTCTTGGCATGGTACATGGGTAACTCGCCCTTGTTCACGGTGGGGCTTTTCGAGAGATGACTTTCCCGGAAGGTCTTTTGAAGGAGTAGATTGCCAGTGTAGGCATAGTTGCTTAGGACTCGCCGCAGTTTACTCTCGCTCCACGGCTTCCCGTTCCGAGTAGGGATGCCATCGGCGTTCAGCCTCCGCATAATCAAAACTAAGCCTTTGCCCGATAGATACTCCGTGAAGATCCGCTTCACAATCTCGGCTTCATCTGGCTTAATGACGTAAACGCCATCCTCATATCTGTATCCAAGCATAGTGCCCGTCCAGGGCAGGCCCTCCGAGAAGTTCTTGCGGATTCTCCACTTCATATTCTCGCTGACAGAGCGGCTTTCCTCCTGAGCATAGGAGGCAAGGATGGTCAGCAGAAGCTCTCCATCGCTACTCAGGGAATGGAGGTTCTGTTCTTCGAAATAGACATCGATTCCCAGGGACTTCAACTCCCTGATTGTCTCCAAGAGGGTGACGGTGTTCCGGGCGAAACGAGATATGCTCTTGGTGATTACCATGTCGATTTTCCCGGCCCGACAGTCGGCAAGAAGCTCCTGGAATCCATTTCGGCCCTCTTGAGTGCCAGAGATGGCTTCATCTGAATAGACCCCACAGAAAATCCAATCCGGGTTCCTCTGGATGAGCGAACTGTAGTAGCTGACCTGAGCCGAGAGCGAATGGAGCATAGCATCCTTGCCCGTGGAAACACGGCCATAACCGGCGACTCGCTTCTTCTGAGATTTTACTGGAGCGACCAGCGGAATTTGTTTTACAGTAAGCATTTTCTCACCTCCTTTGGTAGTGACATATTCCCTCTAAAGCCTTGAAATATCAAGGTTTCATCGAGAAAATACTACCCAAAGAGAGGCCGTGCTTTTTGGCGATTATTGTATCAATATTGGCGTATTCTTCAGCCGTAATAACCCCCTGGGATACCAACCTCTGCATGAGAGACATGGTGGTGCGATAAGAGAATACGCCGTCCATGAGCTGCTTTTCCTTCATGTCAAAGCCCTCCTGGCACGGGCCTTGTCGTAGCAGGATCGGCAGCAGTATTTCCTTCTGGAGTTCCCGTAGCTCTGAAAGGGCTGCCCGCAGAAGGCGCAGACGAGATCGTAGTAGGCCTTCCTGTTGAGGAAATCGGGGTGCGCTCTCCACCAAGCCATGCGGCAGGCATCAGAGCAAAACTTCTTCTGCCTGTGTCCAGGTGTTTGTGTCAAGGCAGATCCGCAGTTTGGGCAGAGTCCTTGCTGAGGCCCAATAGGGTGCCGAGAGCAGTACGATTTTACGGTATTGAGCGGAAGGCCAAGCTGGGCAGCGATCCGCTTGTAGCCCAGGCCCTGGCCTTGAAGAACAGTGATTTTCTGGCGTTCTATGGTGGTCATTGTGCTGCCCCTTTCCGAGAAGCAGGGTACTCCTCGGAATACAACCACAGTAGGGGCAAAATCTTAACCAGTGGTGATGGTTTCATCTTCCAATGCGGAAGCCTTTTTGGTATAATGAACTGGTACACACCAGATGAAGGAGCGATGCGACTGTGATTGAGATGTTGACCGACAACCATTTTGAACGGATCATGGGCCTCTTCGACCGGGCCACCAAAAGCATCAAAATAATCAGCCCATTCCTCACGGAGTCGATGGCGGAGAAGCTGTGCAACGCCAAGGCGAGGGGCATCGATTGCTCGTTCATTACCCGCCTCTATGTACAGGATTTGGCACACAAGGCGAATACCGCTGACGGGCTGGAGAGGATGATCGATAGCGGCATTGCTGTTTATGCTGTGAAAGGCCTCCACACGAAGCTCTATCTTTTTGACGATACGGAGGCCATCGTAGGATCGGCAAACTTCACTTACAGCGGGCTGAATGTCAATTTGGAGCTGTCATTGCTTCTCTCAGAAGAAGAAAGAATTGCAGATCTGAATGGGTACTTCTCCAAATTGCACGAGCAGATAGTCGCCAGCGGCGATGGCATTATATCGCCTGAGATGCTGAAAGAGAGCCGGGAGCTGTGTGAGCATCTCTACAAAGGTAATAAGTCGGTATCCATCACTACACGGAGCATCAAAATGTATGGGGCCGACTTGGGGAAGAATCCTATCAATGCGGAGAAAGAGCTTAAGTCCTGCGAGGGAGAAAGCGACCCCATTTTTGATATGATGAGAGAGAATGAAGTAATTGAGCAAATCAACTACGATCATTCGATATGGCTCAAATTTGACGGTGAGGCAGAAAGCAGGATCGGCGGGGATCAGGAATTTCCTTTGGTGCGGGTTGAACTGAATGGGAAAAAAGTCTATGTGCAGAACTATCCGAAACGGCCCGGAATGGTGAAGGACGGCGATGAAGTTTACCTGGCGGCGATAACCACAGATAAAGCTGGAAAGAATCAGCCGGTTATCGTGGGAAGAGGTTACTTGAGAGGGTTCAAAGACACAAATCGAGTCGATGAGAGCTGGGAAGAAGAAAACACCTGGATGGATCGTTACCCGTGGTTCTGCGTGATGGATGACTGCGAGATCCTTGATACCAGCGTTGAGAATGGAATCCCTCTGGACAGCGTGTGCATGGCTTTGGGGTCCGATACTTATCTGGTCTCTTTCGGTCGGAAGGAGGATATTCCCACTGTGGCAAGGAAACACTATCAGAAAGCACACTTGCGCCTATCTGGGAATGCAAAGGCGTTCATTGACAAGAGGTTCGATGAATTGAAAAAACAGTACGGAGTAAAGACAATCACTTCTGAGAAGGAAGAATAAGAAAAAGGCCCTCCAAGGAGATCATCCTCGGAGGGCCTTGCTGTATGCCGTGTTCACTTGTGAAAGGCATCGTGGTAATTCTTGAGGATCACACAGAACTGCTCACGGGTCAAGGGGCTGCGAAGCATGAGGTCCCCACGATTATCGCCTACCATGAGCTTGTTCTGGAGGACCCAATCCACGCTCTCCTTTGACCAAGAGGCCGGGGTGTTATCCAGCTTCTTCTCATCCATCTTACTCTTCACCGCCTTCCGAAAGGTGTCCATCGTGTAGGACATACCGAGTTGAGTCCAGAGATGTTCGGGGTCTGCGTGGGGGGAGGCAATACTGCGGTAGCTGCCTTCTTTGTGGCTGATGATGACCCCATCGGCGAGTGGGTCAAGGGAATACTTCTCGCAGAGCATAGCGAAAAGCTCGACAGCGGACTGATAGGTGCGCCGTGCCACGGCCCGAGCGGTCGTGAGATCGGAGCAGATGAACGTGGCTCCGTGAGTATAGCGAATGCAGGACGGCTCACACATCTCCACCCCGATGTGGGTGTTATTCGCCGCCCCTCCAGCGTGCCAACCTCGCCGCTCCCAGGGAAGGGTTTGATAGACATCGCCGGAGTTGCCGTCAATGAAAGCATGGACACAGGAGCTGTTGTGGGATGGGCTGTTCCAGTTTTTGACGAACACCTGAGCGGAGGGCTGGGGGCACCCCACCGAGTGGAGCATTAACCCCTGCACCTTCGACAGTTTTCGACCTTGGGTGTAGCAGGGGTTACGGGTCAAAATCGCTTCGATGAGCTTCATTTGACATCATCGCCTTCCTCAGCACGGTCATGGAGCTGCTTCAAGACATCCTTGATCTTGGTAGGGATCGGCAGGCCAAGGTGGGAAGCGTTTTCCAGCAGAGAGACACCCTCGTTGGAAAGGTAGAAGAAAATCACGGCGGTGCGCAGGATGCTTCCAGAGCCGATGATCTGCGTGTCCAGGATGTGGGCCACCCCAACGAGGACAAAGATCACGACCTTTTTGCAGATCCCACGGAAGCCTATGGCACTGGACAGTTTCTGGTCTGCAATGGCACAGAGAACACCAGTGAGATAGTCGATGACCACGAAGGCCAGAAGTGCGTACAGCAATCCGTCACACCCTCCCAGAAACCAGCCGAGCCAGCCTCCGATGGCGGTGAACACGAGCTGGATGTAATTCCATAATTCTTTCATGATGCGTTCCTCCTTAAAGAATAAAAATGGCCCTTTCGGGGACGGTTAAGAAGAGGCGGCTGCGCTGAGTGCGGCAACCTGGTCCAGCAGAGCATCGATTTCCTCGCCAGAATACTTGCTGGTGTAGTAGCCTCCAGGCAGGCCCTGAGTGAGGGCGATTTGGAGCATTTGATTGAACTCTTCCTGAGTCATGGGGTTTGCCTCCTTCCTTAAGCGACCATGATCCGTCCTTCACGGTCCACGATGAATTTCTTAGTCTTGTCCATGAAAGCACCAAAGGAAGACTCCTTCGGCCTGCTGTAGTAGATGATAGCGCAACCAGGGGCACCAGTTCCACCAACACTGCCAGAACCTCCGGCACCTGCGTTACCGGGTATCCCTGAGATAACGGCCCTTGTTGTAGCGTTGTTGCCAAAGTTGTTGTTGGCTTGCCCACGCCCGCCGCCACCGCCACCGCCGCCGCCATTACCACCCTGACCACCAAAGCCAGGAACGGTTGCCGGGTCGGGTGGCAGTGCATTGGCACCTTTGCCGCCTGAGCCACCCTTGCCGCTTGCACCGTTAGAGTAGGTATTGACAGTTCCGTCTGAGAGCCCAGGACTGCCGTTGGCTTTGTAGGCGGCACCGCCTCCGTACCCATCTTCGGAATATGCAGTAAAGGTACCATATCCTTTGTCGTAGTTCGCTCCACCAGACTTGGATTTTACTGCCTTCGTAGAATTGCCAGGGGTGTAAGTGGCACCATCTACAACAATATTGGGGCCGTCAGCGTAGGTTTTATAGTCGCCGGAAGTAGTCAATCCAGAACCACGTGCGCCAGCTATACCAGCGGGACCTGTCCCAGCATAGGTGATGCCAGATACAGACTCCAGAAATCCAGAGGGGTTAGAAGCTCCATCGGCAGAGGTGTAGGTACCAAAGGTTGTTGCACCTCCTTCAGACCCCACAAGTGGGTCGGCCCCCGGACTGCCGCCAATCCCTCCAGCCCCAATCACAATAGGAAACGTCTGTCCCGGTGTAACTTTGAAAGTTGCCTGAAAAATCCTACCACCGATGCCACCTTCACCTGCAACGCCACCTTCGCCGCTGCAGCCAATCGTGGTCAATGCCATATAGGTGGTCATATTGGAGACCTTACTGGAGTCCGTACTCCTTATGCCTAATTGAGCGGCCTTCCCATTGGCACCAGACCAACCGCCAGTCCCGCCGGAAATCAGGACGATCCGAACCTCAGTGACACCTTCGGGAACAACCCAGTTCGTGTTCTCTGTGATTACTTGCACGGCATCGTAGTATCCGGCATTTGGTTTCGTGGGCAAGAACCCTACAACGGCCTTAGTTCTTGATTTCAGTGTGGCCGACAGAGAGACATCCATGGAGGCGATGCAGGCCTCAACCATTTTCTCCTCGTAGGGGTGGAAGACTTGAATGACTTGCCCTGCACGCTCGTTATCGACCACGGTGCCGATATCCAAGGTCTG
This sequence comes from uncultured Angelakisella sp., assembly GCA_910585535.1. GTDB lineage: Bacteria > Bacillota > Clostridia > Oscillospirales > Ruminococcaceae > Angelakisella. The sequence continues at coordinate 8,803 of CAJUFK010000069.1, forward strand.
GTTGCAGCCGTAGTATTCGGCGAGCCTTTTTGTCACAGCAGAGGAGTTCACCAAAGAAACAAGGGTTGCATCGTCTATCCGCTTTACGTTTTCAATGGGGGAAGAATTGACGGGAGCGGTGATCTCCCTTGAGGTGTGAATATACTGCTTGCCGGTGAGAAGCCCAGAGCCAGCAGAGACACGGGCATAGTTGGCGTTGCTCTCCAAAATGGTGAAGCCAACCGCTATCAGATCATGCATAGGCTCGTTGAAAGTGATAATCTGCCCCTCGGTGGTCGTGCCATCAAAGAGGTCGGACTCATCGTTTACAGGAACATACTGATGCTCCAGAACGGTGACCGATGTAATCGGAGTGGCGTATTCAACCCGGCCACCCTGGTAGATGCGGTCAGCAGGGATCGAGCCGCTGGTGCCCTGCCAGAGAGTCTCAATGTGAATGACCCCATTGTAATCCGTGGAGAGATTGGCCCCGGCGGCGAAGAGGACCTGAGCGAGGTTTTCCCTTGCAGAGCGAATGGGGAGCCAGCCATAGAGCTTGGTCTTCGCCAGAGAACTCTTGATCACAAAAGGAATGTTCCCGCAAATGTCAGAGACAATCTCCTCCACGGTCTCCCCGGTATAGATGCCGCCGTAGTGCTGCCGCTGATCCAGACGCCCGACAGAGGAGATGCCGTAGATGGTGTATCTGTCAGGGCCGATTCTTGTAATGGACTGAACATAGAAAATCCCCATCTGCCTGCTTTGATGGAAGTAGGTGATGGGGGTATTCTGAACGAAGTTGATGATTGACGGGTCTTGGCACTTCACTTCAATCTCCAGTGTGTCAATCCCAATGGAGGAGATTGGGAGGGAACATTCTTGCCCCAGAGAGCCTTTCGAGATTTTTACATCGGTGAAGACGTAACTGAGGTATTCGACTCGATTTCTCATCTCACACGGCCTCCCGCTGCGGCTCAATGAACTCATACTTAACGGTGAGTTTCCTCCACCGATTGATGCCGCCGATCTGACCGTGGTATAGGTCTTGCCCGGATTTGACAGCGGCATTAAACTGGATGGTGGATTGCCCATAGGGCATGATGATTGTGTGACTGTCCACCGGGGAGGAGATTGCTTGATAGAAGGCATCGTAGTCCCCTGGGAAACGAGGATCTGGAGCAACCTCCAGTTGATAGCTGTATCCGGTTCCCAAGAGGTCACGCTCTTTGCGCCCGGTCAACATATTCCCAGCATTGGGACCAGATAGCAGCTCAAAGCTCCGCTTGAGGGAGTCAAAGATGATGCGAACCCGATAATGGGTTCCGTCCATCGTGATTCCATCCATGTTTATCCTCCCGTAATGCTTGGCCCCTGCCGTGTACTTTCAGCCGTCACGACTGGCTGAAGGACTCTTCCGAGCTGCGCCAAGGAACCAGTGAAATTGATTTCAACCTGAACGGCTCCCCCGCCACCGTTCTCTGCCATGGACTCATTGAAGGCCTGTTTCATGGTGGAGAGCGGAGTTTCAATGTTGGTACCGCTGTGCTGATCCCCCAGCATGGCGAGAAACGGTTGATTCGGTGCGATGACTGCGCCCTCTGCCAGCTTGGGAATGTTCCGAGAGTTTTGCTGTTCCATTTCCTTGGCCCGGCTCTGCGCACTGTTGATGGCCGCCATAACTGCAACGATGCCGCCCACGATGGCGAGAGCGGCAATACCCATTGTGAGCGCAGACTGAAAAGCGCCAACGGCAATGGCGGCGGTGAACGCAGCGGCAGTAATCAGGCCCAACACAGCCACGACCTTCTCCGCACCGTTCATGTTGCCCCAGGCCTCGGCAAGCTGCGTGAGTACGATAACCAGGGCGGCAACTGCGGCGGCAATGAGTACAATCTTTGCGTTTGCCACCGTGAAGATCGAGCTGGCATTTGTGACCACCTTCGAGATACCGGAAACCAGCCCGGAGACTGGACTGATTGCGGCGATCAAAGCGGCGATAGTAACCACAGCGGCCTGACCGCCAGAGGACAACGTGTTGAACCAGTTGAGAAAGCCTGTGGCCAACTCAGTGACCTTGGTGACCAACGGCATGATGGATTCCGCCAGAAGGGCCATCTGCTCCTGAAGCTCCAACTCAGCATTCCGGCTGTCAATAAGAACTCCGTTCTGCTGTTCCCAAGCGGCATAGCTGTCGGCAAGGCCGGTTTGTGCCAGCATGGTAAGGGCAATATTCTGCCGCTGGACCTGATTGGTAGTTCCCTCAAGGGCGGCATTGAGTGTGTCTGCCCCAACACCAACACGATCCAGCAGCTCTGCGAACTGCCCGGTTGCGGCTCCAGTGGCAATCGTCTCCTGAAGGCTATCGGCGAGGCTTTCAATTTTTAACGTGTCAGGAAAACGGATCACCGCCCCGGAGAGGGCATCGATGGCGACTGCCATCTGGTTATCATTGAACCCGGTCTGGAGAAGGTTGGAGAGGGCCTCAACACTACTATCCATCTCTCCAGACACAGCATAAAACTGCTTGAAGGAATCCTTGGCAAGTGCCATGCTGTTCCCGGCTTCACGGACGTTTGCTTCCAGCCGGGACATGGACTCACGAAACTCCTCGGTGGCCGGGATCGTTGCCACAGCAGCGGCACCAATGGCAGCGATCCCGGCAGTGAGACCTTTGGTCTTCTCGGAGAGGTTCCCAGCCTTGTCCCCAAGCTCATTCCAGCTAAAGCCGGTATCCTCCAGTTGTCGAGCTGTGTCTCTCGCCTGCTGCTCTAATTGGGAAAGGCTCTGCTCGACCTTGATGATCTCCCTCTGGAGAGCATCGTACTGGTCTTGGGTTATGTCACCCAGCTCCAACGCCTCGTTGGCCTGAGCGGCGGCGGTTTTAAGCGTTGTGAGCTTGTCCTTCGTGGTGGCAACCGCCTTGTTTAAGGCATTCTGCTTCTGCGTGAGGAGGGTGACGTTCTTTGGGTCCAGCTTCAGAAGGCGATTGATGGCAGAAAGGTCGGATTGGGTGTCCCGGAGGCCCTTGTCCAGAGAGTTGAGGGCCTTGTCCAGCTTGGTGGTATCGCCACCGATTTCCACCACGATGCCCTTGATTTTATTGGCCATTTCATCTCACCTCTCAGAAAGCATCGAAGTCGTCCTGGGTCGCCAGATCGTTATAGGTGCATTGGTCGTTTGCCGCTTCGGTGAACATATCGCAGACAAGCCCAACACTAAGCAGATCGAGGTCCCTGATTGGGATTCCGACCTGAGCGGCCCGGAGCAGAAAGAGCGGAGTGGTCATCTCCCGCTCCGTGGCTCTTATTTTTTTTTAGAAGTCGCCTTCGTCTCCATATTTGCGGCCCATAGGTCAGCGATCACAGGAAAGACCTCATAGATCGAAAACGTCTCAAAGCCATCCAGCCAGTCCTCAACGGTGTCAGGAACCCCCTCGGGGTCAGCGTGTTTGGCCATAAGGAAAGCGACGTTTTCAAAGGCCTCCAGCACTTTTGGGGAGATACCCTCTGCTCCGGCCTCTTTGGTGGCCTTGTCGATGTCTTTGATGTCTTGCATGATGTCACGGCGGAACTTCATGCGGTACATCCGGGGGATCGCAGCGGAGGCACGAAACGTGACTTCCTTACCGTCAATGGATACAGTTTTTACCATCGTTACGCCTCCGCTTCAGCAGGCTGCCATACAGTGGTGAACCAGTTGTTGTAGGCAGTGGTGGTGGTATTGGCAGTGGTTTTCGCCTTGACATTGCCGTTGGGGAGAGGGGTTGCCGTCAGGCTGAGAGAGTCCGTTGTGGGCTCCTTGGTGTTGGTGGTGGTAGCACTGTTCATGGAAGGCCGGGTAGCCGTGCAGTTGTAGAGAATGTGCCGGGTGGCCTTCTGATCCCCGGCGAACTCAAAGAGCAGCGCAAAATGCTTCCCCTCAACAGCGGAGTTCTCTACCAGAACTTTGTCGGTGGCATCCTCCGTTTCCCCCAGCACATCTTTGCGGAAGGAGTCAGGGATAAGTGCCATCTCCAGGGACCCACTGTACCCGTCGTTGGCGGCGGTGACGAAATACGCCATGTTGTCAGCGTAGAAGGAAGAGGTATCGCCAGCCGCATCCAGGGAAAGATTGACCGCACCGGGGATGGCAACCGGCGTGGAAAAGGTGACCGCATCTGCTTCCCCCAACGTCAGCAGCGCATAGTGGACATTCTTCAAACCGAACTTGACTTTGTTATCAGCCATTGAGATCACACCTCGATTTCATAAATGATTTGATAGAGCTTTTCTGAGTCAATGAAGACTTCAGATTTCTCCCAACAGAAGGACGAGAGGGCTTCCTCCACTCTGGCCTCCAGCTTCAGATCCTTTCGATCTGAATAGAGTTCAACCGACAGCCGGTCCACTTTTTGGTAGACACGGCTGTCGGCGAAGAAGTTGTGGGAGCGTGTAATCAGGTAGCAGAGGAACGGAGGCTGTGGGGACTCGCCTTCGGCAAAGTGGCTGTATGCCATTGGGAGTTTCAGGGGGCGCAGGGCCTTCAACACTTCATCCACTTTCGATGCGCCTCCTAATCTCCCGCTCCAAAAACTCGATACCCTTGTCTTCGGCGTTGGCGATGTGGGGCTGGGCAGGAACTCGTCCACCATTCCGCTTTGCATGACCTCGCTCCAGAAGGTGGGCAAGCTGGTATCGATTCTTGGAGTGGATGGCAAAAGTGACGCTGTGGGGTCGTTCAGCGACCTTCGTTATGGTCCAGCTTCTCGCATAGGCACCGGTGTCTTTGGGCGCATTGGTACGGATCTCCGATTGCACGACTTCGGCAGCATCCTGGGTAGCGGCTTTCACATCGTGGGCTACCTCTTCTGAAAACTCCTTCAGTCCATCAACGATTTCCTGAGCCAGCTTATCTGACGTGATACCCAAAACCTCACCTCCTCGCTGTTTGACAACGAAACTTGATGGCTTTCCTCTTGTAGTTCATGTGATCGACAGCAAGGATGTTGTATATCTCGTTGTTGAAAAGAATGCGGAACTCGGTTGGGTTGACCTCCTTGCTGGCCTTACAATAGCGGACAGTGAAATCTACCGTGGTAGAGTCTACGGTTGCTCCAGCTTGGAGCGATTCGGCCCCAGACTCACCACTTACCGTAGCAAAGCAGGAATAGTAGTCCTCCCATTGGGCCAGATGATTTCCGATGTCGTCAACCGCAGTGGTGTTTCGCTGAAGGGTGATCCGAACATTCAAGAGTCCTATGTCTATCAGAACCCCTCCTTTCTGATACCAAAAAGCAGGGAGCGGAGGGTGATGGTCAGTTCGTGATGGTCAGCCTCTTCTCTGTGTTCGTAGAGATAGGCAACAGTGTAGAGAACGGCAGTATGGATGTTATCTCCGCCAACCGCCGAAAGGTTGTCAACGTCCATCCGAGCCACCGAGGCACACAGTTGCTCCGCAGTTTGAATAAGACTGAGTAGCAGAGCATCATCGTCCCCAAAGTCAATCCGAAGATAATTTTTGACCTCGGTCAAATTCACGATCATTTCATCACCTCCAAAAAGGCAGCAGAGCCATCCAACAAAACGCTGGATGGCTCTGCCCTATTAAGAACAGGAATTAGGTGCCGGAAGCAGCCTTCTGCGCCAAAACCTTGATAGCCTCGGGCAGGATCAGCTTGCCGTCCACCCGCTGGGAAGCCAGAAAGCCTACCTGACCGTTGGCGGCATATAGCTCATTCAGCCGCTTAAAGGAACGGCCCTGACGGTCGGCGATCCAGTAGTAGCCAAAGTCACCAAAGGCGATGGACTTATTCCCGGCTGCCAGAGTGGGCATATAGGCAGAGGTCTTGACCGGGCGGCCCAGAATGGTGTCAGGAGTGCCAGCCACCATGGAAGGCTGCCAGAGGTACTGACCATTCTGATCCTTGAGCTTCCGAATGGCCTTTACGGTGGAGTCGTTCAGGACCCAGATGGCATTCTTGCGGTAGGGGGCCTTGAGACTGTAGAACAGGTCAATCAGCTCATCGGCAGTCACAGCAGTGGCGGCGGCAGAGGTGACCCCGGTCTCAGCACCGCCAGTGGTGGCGAGAATGCCCAGGGGCTTGCCGGTACCATTACCGGTGAAGAAGGCTTCCTCCTCCTTGGCACCGATTCGGCGGGCAAATTCGGTGGAGATGTAGCTCTCCAGATCGAAGACGCTGTCGTTCAGAAGCTCCTCAGAAACCTTGATGAGAGTGCCCAGCTTATAGGCACCGATGGATACCTGCCCAAAGGCATCATCACTCTCCGTGAAGGCACCCTCCTCATCAATCCAGGAGGCCGTACCCTTGGTAGCCACGACAGGGATCTTGCGGTCGCCGCTGGAGGTCTGAATGATCTTGGCCATCTGGCGGAAGATGTTTTCCTCCTCCAGAGCCTGAACCAGGGTGTGTTCGAACTCATCAGGCACAAGGTAGCCGCCCTCGGAGTCGGTGCCGATCTGAAGGACATTGAGGACGTTGGGCATGGGAGCCTTGGAGCGCATCACGTTCCAGAAGTTGGTGCGGTACTCGTCGGAGGCCCGACCAGTCTTGACGTTCTCATTCCCGCCGTTCATGGGCTTGGCGGTAATGGGAGTGTTGATGGGTTTGGCAAGCTCGGCATCCAGGGCCTCCTGCCGCTCCCGGCGGGCAATCTCCTTGCCCAGATCGGAAATCTCCTGCTCCATCTTCTCATAGGTGGCATTGTCCTCAGCAGTGAGGGTGCCCTTGTCGGTCTGGTGCGTGTTCGCAAAAGCCTTGGCGGCTTCCCAGGCCTGATTCCGCTTGGTGCGGAGTTCAACGATAGTCATAGGTAGTTCCTCCTTATTCACATGAATTTTTTGATGGTGTCGAGCCGCTCCATGATCTCAGCCACAGACCTTTCGGGCTCTGCGGCAGAAGGTTGGATACGGCACTTGCTGGCAATCTTCCCCATAAGGGAATTGACTACGGCGGCTTGCGAGTAGAGCATGGCATCAGAGTTGGGAGAGTCGGTGTTGGCATCTTCACGAGATAGAATACCGTCCGCAAAGCCCAGCTCCACTGCCTTGTTGGCATCCATCCAAGTCTCAGCATCCATGAGGTGGGCCAGCTTGGCGCGGGACAGGCTGGTCTTGATTTCATAGGCGTTGATGATGGAGTCCTTCACGCTGGCGAGCATATCAATGGCCTTCTGCATCTCGGCAGTGTCACCCATGGCAACAGTCATAGGGTTGTGGATCATCAGCATGGAGACCGGGGACATGAGAACCTTGGTGCCCGCCATGGCAATCACACTGGCAGCGGAGGCCGCAATGCCATCGATCTTGACCGTGACCTCGCCCTTGTAGTCCATGAGCATATTGTAGATTTGAGCCGCAGCAACACAGTCTCCGCCAGGGCTGTTGATCCAAATAGTGATGTTGCCAGTGCCGGACATCAGCTCGTCTTTGAAAAGCTGGGGTGTGACATCATCGTCAAACCAGCTTTCCTCTGCGATGGTGCCGTTCAGATACAGAGTCCGATCCGCTGTCTCCGCCTGATTCCTCCACTTCCAGAACTTCTTGTTCATCAGCATCTTCCTCCTTTCCGTCAGTGCTGTCTGGCGTATTTGCAAAAGCCCCAGCTTCCTTGAGCGGGAGCATATTGCCGTTAATAAGGTACAGATCGCCGCCTTCCTCGGTGGGGATACGGTCGAGGTTTTCCAGCTCTCGGATGTCGTTTGCGGACATCCACCCATTCTGCCGAGCCGTGGCATAGCCGTTCATACGGCTCTGGTAGTCACCCCGGAGTAGGCCCTCCAGATTGAACTTGATGAAGTACTGCGATTTCTCCTCTGGCAGAAGCAGGGAGCGGGAAAGGGACTGCTCCCAGCGAATGACCCAAGGATCCAAGGTGTATTTCACGAACTCCAGCGACTGCTGCTCAATATTAGAAAAGCTCGACTTTTCCAAGTCACCCACCATGTGTGGGGGTACTCGGAAAATTCGAGCAATCTCATTGATCTGAAATTTTCGGGTTTCAAGGAACTGGGCCTGTTCAGGGGAGATGGAGATGGGCGTGTATTTCATGCCCTCCTCCAAAACAGCAATCTTGTTGGAGTTAGCACTGCCACCAAAGGTTGACTGCCAGCTCTCCCTGATCCGCTGGGGGTCTTTGACCGTGCCGGGGTGTTCCAAGACACCGCCGGGAGCGGCTCCATTGGCGAAGAACTTGGCCCCATACTCCTCGCAGGCGATTGCCATGCCGATAGCGTTCTTCGCCATGGCGATGGGAGAATAGCCCACAAGACCATCAAAGCCAAGGCCGGGAATGTGGAGGACTTCGTAAGGGGAGAGGATTACGGTGGAGCCTTTCATGGTAGGGGCTTCTTCGGAGGAACGCTGGTAGGTGTAGTAAAGCTGGCCCTTCTCATCCCGATCCACCGACATCTTATTTGGCATCAGGGGATACAGAGCAATGACCTCACCCTTGCCATTGCGGATGATTTGAGCGTAGGCGTTGCCCCAAAGAAGAAGATGGGTCATAAGGGTTTCCCGGAAAACGAAGGAACTCATCTCTGGGTTTGGCTCATCATGCAGGAGAA
>CAJUFK010000070.1 GCA_910585535.1 uncultured Angelakisella sp.
CGCTTCTCTTGCTTTCCTGTTTTCCCTTCTGCTTTTCTACTATTGATTCGCATTTTTGAGGGGGGCGGGTAGGGTGCGCCTCGGCGGCTGCGCCGTGTCAGGGTAAAACACTTTGGATGCCTGGGCCTCCAGGTAGTCACTGGGATTTTGCACAAAGGTAAGCCCCCCTCTTTCGAGGGGGCGGGTAGGGGTTGGCCGCGGGGCCTGCCCCGCTGGTGCCGGTGGCGGGGGTCGAACCCGCACGGTATCGCTACCAATGGATTTTGAGTCCACCTCGTCTGCCAATTCCAACACACCGGCTTTTTTCTCCAGGCGGCAGCTGAATGCCGCTGGATGCTCTCTAAGTATAATATGTTTTGCGGAAAAATGCAAGCAAAACTTTGGACAAAGGACGGCAGATGCCAGGAGTATGGTTTCCTCATCTGCCTATTCTTCTTGTCGAGCTTTTGTTCCCGCGTCAGAAGGGGCGGAGGCCAGGGGGCCGGAGATGAGAGATCCCGGGCCTGAAAAGGTTGAGGGAAAGGTCAAAAATGATGCCCTGGCCCCGCCGCGCTTCTTGTCGCAAGGCAGCAAAAAAGCGCCGGGTACGGAAAATAGATCCATACACCCCCGGCGCCCCAACAAGTACAACAACACCTCCGACTCCGCCCCTTGTTTTTCCGGGCGTGAATCGGTATAATAAGTGGTGCAATGTGCGGCGTGAGTCGTTGTGTATGGAGAGTGCGATTCTCCGTAGACAGGGGGCGGGGTGTTGCGACCATCCCGCTCCTGCTTGCACTTTTTCTTGTGCCTTGCACCTATTATAGCGGATACTTTTTGAAAATACAACCCAACGAGTTGCAGGAAAACAAAGAATTTTGCGTTTTTTGCGGAGAGCGGCCTAAAATCCCCCCTCTGCTTCTGCGCCCAGGGCCGCAGGCCCGAAAAAAGCGGCAGCTCATAGCGGCCCTGGAGGACCGGGGCCGGCTTATGGGAGATCCGCCGGAAGACCCGGTAGATTTTCCCCCGCTTTTGTGCCGAAACCTGGTGATTTCTCTTCCTCTTTGTGGTAAACTATATCTATGGCAATCCGCCCTTTGGACGGTATTTTGAAACGAGCAGGAGGCGTATCCCCCATGGAAAAGAAAAAGTTTTACATCACCACCCCCATCTACTACCCTTCGGATCATCTGCATATCGGCCACAGCTACTGTACCGTGGCCACCGACACCATGGCCCGATACAAGCGGCTCACCGGCTGTGACGTCATGTTCCTCACCGGGGCGGACGAACATGGCCAGAAGATCGAGGAGAAGGCCAAGGCCGCCGGGGTCACCCCCCAGGAGTACGTGGACAAGATCGTTGCCAGCTTCCAGGCCCTTTGGAAGTTGCTGAACATCTCCAACGACCGGTTTATCCGCACCACCGACGACTACCACGTGGAATCGGTGCAGAAGATCTTCAAGGCCCTTTACGACAAGGGGGATATTTACAAGGGCGCCTACAAGGGCAAATACTGCACCCCCTGCGAATCCTTCTGGACCGAGAGCCAGCTGGTGGACGGCAAGTGCCCCGACTGCGGCCGCCCGGTGGTGGACGCCGAGGAGGAGGCCTACTTCTTCCGCCTTTCCAAGTACGCCGACAAGATCCTGGCCCTTTACGACGAGCATCCCGAGTTTCTGACCCCCCAGTCCCGGGTCAACGAGATGAAGGCTTTTATCAACCAGGGGCTGGAGGATCTCTGCGTCTCCCGGACCAGCTTTACCTGGGGGGTGCCGGTGGACTTCGACTCCAAGCACGTGGTCTATGTCTGGATCGACGCCCTGAGCAACTACATCACCGCCCTGGGGTACCAGAACAGCCGCTACCAGGACTATGACCGGTATTGGCCCGCCGACGTCCACTTTGTGGGCAAGGAGATCGTCCGCTTCCACTCCATCATCTGGCCCGCCATGCTGATGGCTCTGGATCTGCCTCTGCCCAAGCGGGTGTACGGCCACGGCTGGCTCCTTCTGGACGGGGGCAAGATGAGCAAATCCAAGGGGAACGTGGTGGACCCGGTATTCCTCTGCCAGCGGTACGGGGTGGATGCCATCCGCTTCTTCCTCCTTCGGGCCTTCCCCTTTGGGTCGGACGGGGTATTCTCCAACGAGGCCCTTATCTCCACCATCAACTCCGACCTGGCCAACGACCTGGGCAACCTGGTGAGCCGGACGGTGAGCATGGCCACAAACTACTTTTCCGGGACGCTTCCCGCCCACCGGGCCGCCGAGCCCTTGGACGAGGAGCTGTTGTCCTTGGTTCGGGCCCTTCCCGGTCTGTACACCGCCCAGATGGAGGAATTCGCTTTCCAGAACGCCCTGGGGGAGATCTTCAAGGTGGTGAGCCGGGCCAACAAGTACATCGACGAGACCACCCCCTGGATCCTGGCCAAGGATCCCGCCAAGGCCCCCCGGCTGGCGGCGGTTTTGTACAATCTTCTGGAGGCCATCCGGGTCTGCGGCGTCCTTCTGAAGCCCTTCATGCCGGAATCTGCTGAAAAGATTTTGGATCAGATCGGTGCCGTGGAGGCCGAGCGCACCTGGGAGAGCGCCCAGAAGCCCTGGGGGCTGCGGGACGAGGTGACGGTTCAGAAGGGGGAGATTCTCTTCCCCCGGATCGATCTTGCCAAGGAGCTGGCCGAGCTGGAGGCCCGGCAGGAAGCTCAAAAGGAGGAAACCGAGGCAAAGGAGAAGGCCGCCAAGGTAGAACCTGTTGCCCCCGAAATTGTAGTGGACGATTTCTTTAAGACGGATTTGCGGGTTTGCAAGGTGATAAAATGCGAGGCGGTGCCCAAGGCCAAGAAGCTGCTCCGCTTGGAGCTGGACGACGGCATGGGTGGGCGGCAGATCGTTTCCTCCATCCATCCCTGGTACGAGCCCGAGGAGCTGGTCGGAAAGAAGATCATTGTCATTGCCAACCTGAAGCCTGCGAAGTTCTGCGGTGTAGAATCCAACGGGATGCTTTTGGCCGGGGATGATGCGGATGGAAACTGCAAGGTGATCTTTGTGGAGGACCTGCCGGTTGGGACTCGGATTGGCTAAGAGGGCTTCGGGCTTTTCCCTTGGGGTATCGGGCTGACTGCTTGATTGCTCCCAGGCTAGGTTCTGCTCCTGATTGAAAACGTACTGCCTTTTTGTGGGTTGTGGCCTTTTGGGCGTCCCATCTCTGGGATTCCATCCTGGGGAATGGTAGCGGTTGATGGCTTAACGGCGTTTGCCCTTCCGGCGGACTTCCTTTCTGCCGCGCGAAGAATCCGTTTGTACTGCAAAACAATGAGGTTTACTATGGATAATAAACATTATATCGCCCTGGAACTGGATAAGGTCCTGGAGCTGCTGGCTGCAAAAACCACCAGCGCCGCCAGTGCCCAAAAAGCCCGGGAGATCATCCCCTATAGCGACCCCCGGGACGTCTCCCGGGCCATCCGCCAAACCGCCGACATCAACACCTTGTCGGTGCGCTTTGGTACTCCCGGTTTGGGAGGCATCCGGGATTGTTCCCAGGAGATCCTCCGAGCCCAGGTGGGGGGGCGGCTCTCTATCCCGGAGCTGCTGGCCGTCTGCCGTACCCTGCGAACCATCCGCGCGGTAAAGGACTGGCGGCGGCAGGCCGAAGAGCCTACCTCCGCCGACCACCTCTTTGACGCCCTGGTTCCCAACCGGGCTCTGGAGGAGGAGATCGACCGCTGCATCCTCAATGAGGAGGAACTTCAGGATACCGCCTCGGCGGAACTGGGCTCCATCCGGCGGAAAATCCGCAAGGCCCAGCTGTCTATCCGGGAAAAGCTGGACAGCATCATCAAAAGCCCCCAGTATGCCCAGGTTCTCCAAGAGCCTATCGTCACCATCCGGGACGGGCGGTTCGTCGTCCCCGTCAAGGCGGAGCGCAAGGGGGAACTCCGGGGCCTGGTCCACGATACCTCCGGCTCCGGGGCCACCGTCTTTGTGGAGCCTATGGCGGTGGTGGACGCCAACAACGAGATCCGTATTCTCAAAGGGGAGGAGCAGCAGGAGATCGACCGGATCCTCCTGGAACTCTCCCAGCAGGTGGGGGAGATGAGCGACCTCATCCTCCAGTCCTTTTCCGCCCTGGTGGACCTGGACCTCCTCTTCGCCAAGTCCCGGCTGGCCGACGCCATGAGGGCCACGGTGCCGGAGATCCGCACCGACCGGACCCTAAAGCTGAACAAGGCCCGTCATCCCCTCATTCCCAAGGAAAAGGTGGTGGCGGTGGACATTCAGCTGGGCGGGGAGTTTGACACCCTGGTCATCACCGGCCCCAACACCGGGGGGAAAACCGTCGCCCTTAAGACCCTGGGGCTCCTCACCCTGATGGCGGCCTGCGGAATGCTCCTCCCCTGCGGGGAGGGCAGCTGCGTCCCCGTCTTTGACCGGGTGCTGGCAGACATCGGGGACGAGCAGAGCATCGAGCAGTCCCTTTCCACCTTCTCCGCCCATATCACCAACATCATCAGCATTCTGGAGTGGGCCGGCCCCCGGAGTCTGGTCCTTACCGACGAACTGGGGGCGGGCACCGATCCGGTGGAGGGCGCCGCCTTGGCCGTCTCCATCCTGGAGGCCCTTCGGGAGAAGGGAGCCCTGGTGGCTGCCACCACCCACTATGCCGAGATCAAGATGTTCGCCCTCACCACCCCCGGGGTGGAAAACGGCAGCTGCGAGTTTGACGTGGAGACCCTTTCCCCCACCTACCGGCTGCTCATCGGGGTGCCGGGGCGGTCCAACGCCTTTGCCATCAGCAGCCGGCTGGGGCTTCCGGAGGGGGTCATCCAGCGGGCCCGGGAGCTGGTGAGCAGTGAGAACACCCGGTTCGAGGACGTGGTAAGCGACCTGGAACGGACCCGCCAGGAGCTGGAAAAGGAGCAGCTGGCTGCCGCCAGCCGCCGCCAGCAGATGGACGCCCTGAAAAAAGAGATGGAGGAGGAGCGAAAGCGCCTGTACGCCCAGCTGGACAAGGAGGCCCAAGAGGCCCGGGAGCAGGCCAGGACCATTGTGGAGCGGGTGCGGAGCCAAACCGATCTTCTCCTCAACGAGATGGAGGAACTGAAAAAGCAGCAGGACAAGGAGGAGTTCTCCAAGAAATTCGCCCAGCTTCGGGCAGGGTACAAGGGCCGGGTGGAGCATCTCCGCGACCTGGCCGACCCGGTGGCCCAGCGGCGTGGGGAATCCTACGTCCTGCCCCGGAAGCTCCGAAGCGGGGATACGGTGCTGCTTACCGATCTGAACATCGAGGGAACGGTGCTTTCCGGGCCGGACAGCGCCGGCTGTTACATGGTGCAGTCCGGGATCCTCAAGAGCAAGGTAAAGGAGGAGGACCTGCGGCTGGTGGACACCAAGGACCGGAAGGTGACGGTAAACGGCCGGCGGCGGGTGCCCCCTTCGGTGGCCGCCGTTGGCGGCAAAAGCGTCCGGGACGCCCGGACCGAGGTAGACATTCGGGGGATGGACTCCATTGATGGGATTTTAGAGGTGGACCGTTTTCTGGATCAGGCGTCGCTGATGGGCCTGGGGACGGTGACCATCATTCACGGCAAAGGAACAGGGGTGTTGCGGGCCGCTGTTCAGGAGCATTTGCGGAAGGTAAAGTGCGTTAAGTCTTTCCGTCCCGGAATGTACGGAGAAGGCGAAGCCGGCGTAACCATCGTAGAACTAAAATAGGCGGGCGGACCCTCCCCGGCGCTCCGCGCCTAATGGCGGTACAAGGCGGAAGGAACTGCCTGGAGTCGCAGGCGGCAGGGAATGATTTGCAAAAGGCTGCAATCAAGCTGTATAAAGTTTAGGGCCGCCCTTTTCACCGGGCGGCCCTAAAAACTTTTTTGCTCGATTGCAGCTTGGCAAGGGGCGTTACTGCCCACCGCCTTTTACAGCTTCCGACTCCAGGCACAACCCAAGTCCCGGCACAACCCTTAGCCGCGGAGCGGCGGGGAGGGTCGAGAGATTTTGCCCATTATGGATGGGTTGTTTGCCCCTGTCACACTGGGAAGCGTGTTGGCCTTTCCCCTGACGCAGCAATCCGCCATAAGGGCAAAGGCCACCGCCTCCTTGGCGTCGCTGTTCCAGCCCAAATCCTCCTGGGTCTTGACCGCAACCCCCAAGGGCGCAAACCGCCGGGCCAGCATCTCCAGCAGGGTCTTATTGTATCCCCCGCCGCCCCCGACAATGAGTTCCGACGCCTGGTGCTTGGGGAGAACATATCTCCGGTAGGCATCTTCTATGGACCAGGCGGTGAGGCCGGTAACGGTAGCCATCAGGTCCGCGTCGGACAGACCGTGTTCCTTGGCCCAGGCCAGGATCCTGCCTGTGTACTGGGTGCCAAACAACTCCCGTCCGGTGGTCTTGGGCAGAGGCAGGGTGTAGTAGGGTTCCGTTTGGAGCAGGGCCAGCAGCTCCTCGTTTTCCTTCCCCTGGGCCGCCATGGCCCCGCCTTCGTCGTAGGTCCGCTTCCCACCGGTGAGGTGGGAAATCACCGCGTCCACGATCATGTTCCCCGGGCCGGTGTCAAAGGCGTACACCTCCTCCGGCTTGGCGGCGGCAGGCATAACGGTCATGTTCCCAATCCCCCCAATGTTCTGGAGAAGGATGCACTCCGTTTCCCGGCGGTACAGGAGATACTCGGAGAAGGGCACCAGAGGCGCCCCCTGGCCCCCTGCCGCCATGTCTGCCACCCGGAAATCGCTGACTGTCACCAAACCGGTCCGCTGGGCGATCACCGCTCCCTCCCCGATCTGGACGGTGTACCGGGCCGGACGGCCCCAGTATTCCTCCGCCACCGGGGCGTGCCAGATGGTCTGGCCGTGGGAACCGATGAGGTCCACCTCCCCGGGGGTGAGTCCCGCTTTTCGGATGACCTCCAGGGCCGCTTGGGCGTAGATCTCCCCCAGAAGGACGTTCATCGCCCCCACCTTGTCAACTGTCGCGGTCTCGGGCCGGAACAGGGTGAAAATCCCCTCCCGAACCGCTGGGGGGAAGGGGGTGTTTTGAAAGGCCAGCAGCTTTACCTGGGGGGCCTCCTCCCTGCCGCTGATCTCCACCAGGGCGGCGTCTACCCCGTCCACCGAGGTCCCGGACATCATTCCAACCACCCGGCGCACCGGGCTTTCTTTCAGCCGTTCAAACATCCTTCTCCTCCTCCATGGCGATGGCCTGGGCCAGATGGCCCCTGCACTGCTCTAAACGGTCCCGGGCCGCTTCCGCCTCCAGGCCGCTTTTTTCCATCAGGATAGCCAGCTTCACCTGACCCCCTGCCCGATCCAAAAGCTGCTGGGCCCGTTTCTCCCCGACGCCGGTGGCGTGGATCACCAGCCGCCGGGCCCGGTCCTGGAGCTTTTGGTTGCTGGCCCGCAGATCCACCATCAGGTTGCCGTAGACCTTCCCCATCTTTATCATGGCGCAGGTGCTGAGCATATTGAGAACCAGCTTTTGGGCGGTGCCCGACTTCATCCGGGTGGAGCCGGAGATGACCTCCGGGCCCACCAGGGGGGCGATGGTCACGGCGCAGACCTCCTCCAGGCGGGAGTGGGCGTTGGTGCAGAGGCCGATGGGAACGCTCCCCCGCTCCCTGGCCCGCCCCAGGGCCGCAAGGACAAAGGGGGTCCGGCCGCTGGCGGTGATCCCCACCACGGCGTCGTTCTCTCCGGTTTCCAGGCGGTCGATCAGGCGGATTCCCTCCGCCTCGTCGTCCTCGCAGCCCTCCACCGGGACCCGGAGGGCGATGTCCCCCCCGGCGATGTGCCCCTGGACCAGTTCCGGCTCCACCCCGAAGGTTGGGGGACACTCGGAAGCGTCCAGCACCCCCAGCCGCCCGGAGGTTCCCGCCCCCAGGTAGATCAGCCGTCCGCCCCGGCCAAGGCAGCCGCTGATAAGGTCCACCGCCTGGGCGATCCGCTCCTTTTCGGCGGCCACCGCACCGGCCACCTGGGCGTCCTGGCGGTTGATCTGCTCCACCATCTCCAGGGTGGAACAGCGGTCGATGTTCTTGGTCTCCTCATTTACCATTTCGGTAACAAGCCCTGCCAAATCTTCCTTCATGGGACACCTCCCGATTTGTTTTGGGTATTTCTACTTCCATCTTATCTTATCTGATGAGTTCTGTCAATAATGTTTCAACTTTTTGGCTGTTTTTTGAAATTTTGTTTCAAATCCTATGGACTTCTCCTTTGCGATTTGCTATACTTTACTATATACTTACCAGAAGAGCGGGGGGGAAGGCCCATGAGCTGCACCGTCTTTATTCAGGAGCGGATGGACACCTTTACCGCCACCGAGGCCCGTTTGGCCCGGTATCTTCTCCGGCACAGCGGGGCGGTCCTGGGGATGTCGGCCCGGGAATTTGCCCAGGCGGCGGGGACCTCCCCGGCGGCGGCGGTCCGGTTCGCAAAAAAGCTGGGGTTTGAGAGTTTTCTCCAGCTTCGCCTGGATCTTGCCCAGGAGGCTGCCCAGCGGGAGCGGGAGTATCCTCCCGACGAGTTCCAGAACGCCATCCGGGACAACGACGACATGGCCACCCTGCTGCGAAAGGCGGAGCGGATTCACGTCCGGAATCTCTCCCTCACCTGCCAGATGATGGACCCGGAGGTCCTTTCCCGGGCGGTGGAGGAGATCCGGGCCCGGCGGCGGATCCAGCTCTTTGGGGTGGGGGCCTCGGGGCTGCTGGCCATGGACTTTCTGTACAAATCCTCCCGGATCGGCATCCCTGCCTTTTATCACGCCGACGTCCACACTAACCTGGCCACAGCCTCTCTGCTGGGGCCGGAGGACGCCGCCATCGCCATCAGCTACTCGGGGGAGACCCGGGAAACGGTTCTGGCGGCCAGGACGGCCAAGGACCGCGGGGCCCGGGTTATCGCCATCACCTGCGCCAACGGGAACACCCTGTCCCGGCTGGCGGATGACACCTTGTACGTCCCCAGGGAGGAGCGGGAGCATCGGGTGGGAGCCATGACCTCCCGGATGTCCGGGCTCCTGCTGCTGGATCTTTTGTACTTGGGCATAGCCAAGGAGGACCCCGGGCGCACCGAAGAAAATCTTCGCCAGACCCGGGAGCTGATCCGGGCGTTCCAGTCCGGGCAAGGGGGAAAGTAACCATGGATTTAGACAGCATCACCCGAATCCTGGAGGACTACCGGGCTAGGGGGTACTACCCCTCGGCGGTCTGCCAGGTTTTTGATAAAAACGGCACGCTGTATCACCGGTCCTTTGGGGAGGCGGCGCCGGACAGCTGGTTTGACCTGGCCTCGGTGAGCAAGCTCCTTTGCACCACCATGCTTTTGTTCGCCATGGAGGAGGGGCGGCTGGCCCCGGAGGACCGGCTGCTGGAGCATCTTCCGGAGGGGAAGGCAGGGCCTGCCACCCGGGAGCGGCTTCGGGAGGTCACCATCGCCCAGGTGATGACCCACACCTCCGGCATTTTGGCCTGGTACCCTTTTTACACCGACGGCGGGGAGTTCTATGGCATTCTGGAGCGGCTGATGAAGGACACGGCTCCGGAGGAGGGAATGGTTTACAGCGACCTGAACTTCATGCTTCTGGGGGAGGTCTTTTGCCAGGTAACGGGGCTGACCCTTCGGGAGGGGCTGGACCGGTATTTCCACCAGCGGCTGGGAATCCGGGACATCTCCTACGGTCCGGTGGATCCTGGGCTTTGCGTTCCCGGGTCCCGGGGGAACCAGATTGAAAAGAGGATGTGCGCCCAGCGGGGGCTCGCCTTTGACGGCTGGCGTCCGGACGGGGTATCCAACCGGGGGGACTGCAACGACGGCAACGCTTACTACTACTGGGGGCAATGCAGCGGACACGCTGGGGGATTTGCCAATTCCGGGGCACTTGCCAGGCTGGGGCAGTTCCTTCTTACCACAGACAGCCCGATTTTTCTGCGGGCCATGACGGAGAACGTCTGCGGACGGGGGTTCGGGTTTGATCTTCGCGATCCCTTTCTGCCGGGATGCGGGCACAGCGGGTTTACGGGAACCAGTCTTTGGGTTTGCCGGGAGGCGGGCCTGGGGGTTGTGATCCTTACCAACAAGTACGACTGCCCGGAGGGACACGAGCCGGGGGGTTCCAATGAATTTCGACGGGCGGTACATACTGCGGTCCTGGGTTGTGCGGCTGATTGAAAACGTTCTGCCTTTCGTCAGGTCGTGGCCTTTTGGGCGTCCCATCTCTGGGTTTCCTTTCTGGGGATTGGCTGTTATTGATGGCTTAGCGACATTTGCCCTTCCGGCGGACCTCCTTTCTGCCGCGGCAGAAAGGAGGCAAAGAGCGCCCAGGGGCGAGCCCCTGAACCCCGGAGAACGGCCAAAGGACTCCGGCCTGTGGCTGGTGTCCCAACCCGCCGCCCTGTTTGTCCCGGGCTGTGCGGTCCCTGTCCGTCTCTGCTTAACGGTTTCTGGCCCATCCCCTACGGATAGGCTCCGGCGTCGGTGGTAACGATGACACCTTGGCTCTCTGCTCCCACCTACGTCCGACCGGGCGTTTCCGGCCTCCGCTCAGTTGGCCGTATTCGGTGTTCCCCACTGCGGTGGGGAACGAGTCGCTTC
The DNA here is from genome assembly GCA_910585535.1 of uncultured Angelakisella sp. Classification (GTDB taxonomy): domain Bacteria; phylum Bacillota; class Clostridia; order Oscillospirales; family Ruminococcaceae; genus Angelakisella. The sequence goes on from CAJUFK010000070.1 coordinate 10,574, forward strand.
GCGACTAGGCCTGCGGGCCGGGGAGAGATAGTAACGAGGTTTCGCTCCATCCCCCGCCGCCGTGCGGCGGCCCCGTAGGCGTAGCCGGAGGGGGTATACCCCCCGCAGGGAACTACGAATAGCCCCGCAGGGATAAGAGGGTATGGGGCGTTTGCCCCATCCTTTAGGAGGTCCAGGGGGAACCCCCTGGTAGGGTCCAGGGACAAAGTCCCTGGGCGCTCTTTGGTTCCTTTCTGTCGCGACAGAAAGGGACCCCCCGCCGGGTAGGCGAAACGGCGCCAAGCCATCAACAACAACCAAACCCAAGAATGAAAACCCAGAGATGGGACGCCCAAAGGGCCACAACCTGACAACAAGCACAACGTAAGCAATCAGGAGCAGAACCTAACGGTTCCCCTTTGAAGCACCAGCAAAGGAAAAATGTTGTTATCCCGCAAGGAGGTTCCCTTGCAGCAATATCGCACACACACAGAAACAACAAAGGAGGTCTTTTCTATGAAACTTTCCAAACGGTTCTTCGCTCTGGCCTTAGCCGGTGTGATGGTCCTGGCCTTGGCTGCCTGCGGCGGCAACGGCGGGAACAGCACCCCTCCTTCCCAGAGCCCTGCCCCAACCCCTGACGCCGGAAGTTCTGCCCCAGCGGCCCCTGTGGAGCAGGTGCTGAAGTACGGCACCGATACCTGGCCCGCCGGGTTCGATCCCCATACCATTTCGGCCATCGCGGCCACCCGGGTCTTTAACCAGGTCTATGAGAGCCTTATCTCCTTTAACCCCGATATGACCTTCCAGGGGGTTCTGGCCGAAAGCTGGGAGACCCCCGACGACACCACCTACATCTTCCACCTCCGCAAGGGCGTAAAGTTCCATAACGGCCGGGAGATGACCGCCGAGGACGTGGAGTACAGCTTTAACCGTATCCTGGGCAAAACCGACGCCGGGGACATCGGCGCTTTGGGCAGCAGCGCCAGCTACTACGGCGGCATTGATACCATCGAGGTGGTGGACCCCGCCACCATCAAGTTCACCCTGAAGGCCCCCAACGCCGCCTTTATGTCCAGCCTCACCTCCTCCTATGGCGCCATCGTTCCCAAGGAAGTGGTGGAGCAGAACAACGGCAGCCTTGCCTCCATCGAGACCATGTGCGGCACCGGCCCCTTCGTCTACAAGGATTCTGTGGTGGATAACTACATCACCCTGGAGAAAAACGCCGACTACTGGGAGGCCGGTTCCCCCAAGCTGGACGGCATCACCTACTACCTGATGGCGGACGAAAGCACCCGCCTGGCCGCCCTTCGCACCGGGGACATCAACCTCTGCTCCCTGTCCGCCCTGAACCTCTCCGAGGTGCAGAACGACAGCAGCGTCAAGGTCCTCTCCTACCAGTCCAACAACTACACCTACCTGGGCTTCAACCTCTCCAGCAAGAAGCTCCAGGATAAGAACGTCCGCCAGGCCATGAGCCTTGCGGTGGACCGGGATGCCATCATCGATTACGTCTACAACGGGGAGGCCACCGTCTCCACCTTTGTCGCCCCCGCCATGGGCCACTGGGTCTGGGATGCCCCCAAGGAGTCCCCCCTCTACAAGAAGAACATCGACGAGGCCAAAAAGCTCATGGAGGCCGCCGGCTACAGCGACAGCAACCGGATGACCCTCACCGTGGCCGCCGGCCTTCTGGATTCCATCCGGGATACTGTGGTCATCCTCCAGCAGCAGCTGAAGGAGATCTACATCGATGTGGAGATCAGCAACCTGGAGTCCGGGGAATATGTGGACATCTGGGGCAAGATGGATACCCCCGAGGCCGGCTTTGACGCCATGTGCGGCCAGAACGGCTCCGGCACCGACCCCAACCGGGCGGTAAGCTTCTTCTTCTCCTCCACCGGCAACGCCAACGTCTGGGGCTACAAGAACGACAAGGTGGATGAACTCTGCGCCCAGGGCGTGGCCACCACCGACGAATCCCAGCGGGAGACATACTACCTGGAGGCCCAGAAGATCGTCATTGACGAGTGCCCCAACCTCTTCTTCGCCAGCCCCATGGAATATTTCTTCGTCAGCGCCGGCCTGGAGGGCTTCGCCCCCTACGCCGCCAACGCCAACAACTTCAACAGCATCACCTTGAAGTGATAACAAAACAGCCCACGCACTACAAAGCGGCACCGGGGCAGGGCGCTGTCCTGTCCCCGGCGCCGCCTTTTCATTCTCCAATCAAGATCTCCCCCTGCGCCGCCTGGGGATCTTGAGTCGGTTCTCACGGAGGGTCTTATGAGGAATTACATCGTTCGCCGTCTCCTCCAGCTTCTTCCTGTGCTGCTGGGGATCAGTATTGTCATCTTTGCGGTGCTGCGCCTTATCCCCGGCGGGTTCGCCTCGGGGATGCTGGGCATCGACGCAACCCCGGAGCTGATCGCCCAGGTGGAGGCCCGGTACGGCCTGGACCAGCCTGCCGTCACCCAGTATCTCCGGTGGATGAGCGGGGTCCTCCACGGGGACTTCGGCCAGTCCTTCCGGTCCGGGGCGGCCATCCTGCCGGAGATGATGACCCGCTTTGGCGTTACAGCCGAGCTGACCATCCTGGCCGCCGTGATCTCCTGGTGCATCGCCCTGCCCCTGGGGATCCTGGCGGCGGTCAAACGGAACACCATGGCCGACCGGGTGGTTCGGGTCGCCGCCCTTTTGGGAGTTTCGGTTCCGGGCTTTGCCCTGTCCATCCTGGTCATCCTCTTTCTCTCCCTGGCCTTCAACTACTACCCGCCCCTGGACTATGTGGGATTCTTCACCGACCCCGGGAAGAACCTGGAGATCATGGCCCTTCCCGCCCTGATCCTGGGGGCCAGTATGTCCGGTTCCGTTATGCGGATGACCCGCTCCTCGGTGCTGGAGATCTTCCGCCAGGACTTTATCAAGACGGTGCGGGCCAAGGGGGCCAGCGAGTGGGTGACCATCGTCCGCCACGTCCTGCGAAACGCCCTTATCCCCATTGTCACCTTGGTGGGAATGCAGATCGGTTCCCTGTTGGGGGGCGCGGTGGTCATCGAACAGATCTTTTCCCTGCCCGGGCTGGGGCTGATGACCCTTACCGGCATCAACAACCGGGACTACCCGGTGGTTCAGGGCTGTGTCCTGTTTATCGCCTTTATCTATGTGCTGGTCAACCTTGTTGTAGACATTTTGTACGCCTACATCGACCCGCGCATCTCCTATGACTAAGGAAAGGGGGCAGACAAAATGAGAAGCTTTGTGGAAACTATCCGCAGTCTGTGGAAGGATCCTATGGGAAAGATTGGCATCATCGGCATCCTGCTGCTCATCTTTATGGCCCTCTTCGCCGGGCAGCTGGCCCCCTACCCCTATGACGCCATCGGAATGAAGTTCCAGGCGCCCTCCGGGGAACACCTTTTCGGCACCGATAAGTTCGGTCGGGACGTGTTCAGCCGGGTGCTGTACGGGGCCGGGGTCTCCCTGGAGGTGGGCATCATCGCTGTGGGCATCGGCGCCGGGTTCGGGTACCTGCTGGGCCTTGCCGCCGGATACTTTGAAGGCTGGACCGACCGGGTTATCATGTGCCTTATGGACATCCTCTTCGCCTTTCCCTCCATCCTTTTGGCCATCTTCATCTCGGCGGTGCTGGGCAAGGGCATCGGTCCGACCATGGTGGCCATCGGCATTGTCAACATCCCGGTTTTCTGCCGCACCGTCCGGGCGGCGGTGATCTCCGCCAAGGGGCTGGAGTACGTCAAAAACGCCCAAAGCGTGGGGGTCAAGACCTGGCCCATCCTTATCCGGCACATCTCCCCCAACGTGGTGGCCCCCTTTACCGTTCAGGCCACCCTGGCCCTCTCCGGGGCCATCCTAACCGAGGCCACCCTGAGTTTCTTGGGGATGGGCATCCAGCCCCCGGACCCCTCCTGGGGTTCCATGCTGGCGGAGGCCCGGGCAAACATGGTCCGGAGCCCCTGGACCGCCCTCTTCCCCCTGCTCTTTATTGTGGTAACCATCCTGGTCTTTAACATTCTGGGGGATGCCCTCCGGGATGTTCTGGACCCCAAGCTGAAGGTTTAGGAGGGATCGCTGGTATGACGAATCTGCTTGAAATGAAGGATCTCTCCATCGACCTCTACCGGGGGAAAAAGATCCCGCCGGTAAAGCTGGTGGAGGGGGTGAACCTTTCCATCCGGAAGAAACAGAACTTCGGGGTGGTGGGGGAAAGCGGCTGCGGGAAAAGCATCACCTGTTCCTCCATTATGGGCCTGTTGTCCTTCCCCCTTTCGGTGGGAAAGGGAAGCTCCATCCGCTTTTTGGACAGCGAAGACCAGGAGGTGGAAATCGCCGGCCTGTCCCCCGCCGGTCTCCGCCGTCTCCGGGGGAAGGAGATTTCCATGATCTTCCAGGAGCCTATGACCGCCCTGGACCCTATGTATACCATTGAGTCGCAGATCGCCGAGGCCCTTTCCTTCCACACCAGGATGACCAAGGCGGAGATCCACGACGCCGCCCTGGAGATGCTGCGAAAGGTAAAGATTCCCCGGCCCGACCAGATCCTCCAGGACTACCCCCACCATCTTTCCGGGGGGATGCTCCAGCGGGTGATGATCGCCATTGCCCTTATCAATAACCCCCGGCTCCTTATCGCCGACGAGCCCACCACCGCCCTGGACGTCACCATTCAGGCCCAGATTTTGGACCTGATGAACGAGCTTCGGGAGAGCTATGACACCTCTGTTATTATGATTACCCATGACCTGGGGGTTATTGCCGAAACCTGCGAGGAGGTAGCCGTCTTTTACGCCGGGCAGGTGGTGGAACAGGCCTCTGTGGAGGCCATCTTCCACGAGACGGCCCACCCATACAGCGCCGGACTTCTCCGGTCGGTGACCTCCCTGGACGGGGCCCAAAAGGAACTGTACACCATTCGGGGCGCCGTCCCCACGGCGGGGAACTTCGCCCCCGGCTGCCGCTTCGCCGACCGGTGCGACCGATGTATGGACGTCTGCCGGGAAAGGGCCCCGGCCCTTTGTGAGATCGCTCCCGGCCACCTCTGCCGCTGCTGGCTTCACGCCGGCGGGGAGGACGAAGGAAAGGGGGTGGCGGTATGAGTGAGAAAAAGGTTCTTGTGGAAGTACAGGACCTGCGGACCTACTTCCCCATTCAAGGGGGACTGGTACGCAAAACGGTGGGCCATGTCCACGCCGTGGAGGACGTCTCCTTCCGGATCCGGGAACAGGAGACCTTCGGCCTGGTAGGAGAATCCGGGTGCGGCAAATCCACTACCGGGCGGACGCTGCTGCGCCTCATCGAACCCACCGCCGGCAAGGTCTTTTTCGACGGGGAGGACCTCTGCGCCCTCTCCAAGGAGGAGATGCGGAAAAAGCGCCGGGATATGCAGCTGGTTTTCCAGGATCCCTACGCCTCCCTCAACCCCCGGATGACGGTGCGCCGCCTTCTGGAGGAGCCCCTTACCACCCACTTTTCCCTCTCCCCCGGGGAGCTGTCGGATCGAGTGGGCTGGATCGCCGGGGCGGTGGGCCTTGCCCCGGAGCAGCTGGAGCGGTATCCCCACCAGTTTTCCGGGGGCCAGCGCCAGCGGATCAGCATTGCCCGGGCTTTGGTGACCAAGCCCCGGTTTGTGGTAGCCGACGAGCCGGTTTCCGCCCTGGATGTCTCCATCCAGGCCCAGATTCTGAATCTTCTTATGGGCCTCCAGAAGGAGCTGAAGCTGTCCTATCTGTTTATCTCCCACGACCTCAACGTGGTGCGGCACATCAGCAGCCGGGTGGGGGTGATGTACCTGGGCCGTCTGGTGGAGATCGGAGACACCGAAGAGGTGTACCTCCGTCCGGTCCACCCCTACACCCAGGCCCTTCTTTCCGCCATCCCCAAGCGGGATCCCAGCGAAGAAAAGAAGCGGATCCACCTTACTGGGGACGTACCCAGCCCGGCCAACCCGCCCAAGGGCTGTGCCTTCCACGACCGCTGTCCCCAGTGCATGGCGGTCTGCAAGGAGGAGGTCCCCCCGGAGGTGGAGGTTGGACCGGGGCACAAGGTCCGGTGCCATCTCTGCGGAAACAGATAACGTATAATGCACACAAAAAAGCGGGGCCTCCGGGGGAGGTCCCGCTTTCCTGTGGTGACATACAGCGAGTTCTTCACTTTCTGTCTGGCCATCATTGGTATCATCGGCTTGATGTTATTATAACATATTTTTGGAAAAGGCAATACCTTGAAAAAATTTGTTCTTTTCCCTTGTCAAAATTTGTTAGATATGATAGTATAATATTGGCACTGTCAAAAACGGTAGGCGGCTAGCCCCCCAGGCGCTTTATTATAGATGCCCGGGGGACGCAAGACCTTTTTGCCCCTGGAGGTTTATCCAAAAGGGGGGGAGTTTTTATGATTACTGCGTCCGCGTATGTCACCTTCGGTGACCTGTTTACTTACACCCTTGTAATCATAACGCTTATTGGTATTTTTACCAACAAAAAGAAATAACCGCCCAACCCTCGAAAAGTTAGCGGTTATTTCTTTTAACTCCTAGGGGGGCTAGCCGTCTACTGGCAGTGCCGCCTTCTTTTTGTCTGTCTTTATTATAGCACAGCTTTTAGAAAATGCAAGCCCAAAAACAAAAGGGCACCGCCTTTGGGCGGTGCCCTTTTCTGTGCCCCCTGGATGGGGGCAGGATTTTTGCAAAAGGCAGATAAACTACATGGCGCTCTGTCTCCAGGCACTTCCTACCGCCCTGCACCACG
>CAJUFK010000071.1 GCA_910585535.1 uncultured Angelakisella sp.
TCACTCTTTTTTTCCTCTTTGAACCTTTTTGCACTTACATTGTACATCCACCGCGACAGAAAGGAACCAAAGAACGCCCCAAGGGCTTTGCCCTTGGGAATCCCACCAGGGGGTTCCCCCTGGACCTCCTGAAAGATGGGGCAAACGCCCCATACCCTCTTATCCCTGCGGGGCTATTGGTAGCTCCCCTGCGGGGGGAATACCCCCTCCGGCTACGCCTACGGGGCCGCCGCCGGGCGGCGGGGGATGGAGGGGCGACCTCGTTTCTATCTGGCCCGCAGGCCATTGCCCGAAGGGCTGGTTCCCCACCGCAGTGGGGAACACCGAATACGGCCAACTGAGCGTAGGCCGGAAACGCCCGGACGGACCTAAGTAGGAATAGAGAGCCAAGGTGTCATCATTACCACCGCCGCCGGAGCCTATCCGTAGGGGACGGGCCAGAAACCGTTCAGCAGAGACGACGGTGGACCTCACAGCCCAAGACAAACAGGGCGGCGGGTTGGATTGTAAACCATAGGCCGGAGTCCTTTGGCCGTTCTCCGGGGTCCAGGGGCTTGCCCCCTGGGCGCTCTTTGCCTCCTTTCTGCCGCGGCAGAAAGGAGGTCCGCCGGAAGGGCAAACGCCGTTGAGCCATCAACCGCTGCCAATCCCCAGGATGGAATCCCAGAGATGGGACACCCAAAGGGCCACCGCCTGACAACAACCACGGCGTAAGTAATCAGGAGCAGGGCCTAACAACTGCTCTGTAGGAGGCCACCCCAGGCCCGTCCGTTAAAAAGCGTCCCCCTGCGGGGGCCTGTTTTGAACGAGAATCTGTATAAATCGACAGGTTTTGTCCTTTAAGTAAAGCAAACCATCCTAGGCAAGGCTCGTTCCAGCCGCGTGCTGTCACTTCGCAGAAAGCAGGCTGCGAAAGAGAATCCAGCACTTCGCACGAAAGTTTATTTCCAAAGCACGCAACCGGTTTGGGTATGTCCTGCCAAGGGTGTTTCGCGGCTGTGGGCGCGACCAGGGCGCCGCCCTGGACCTGTGCCCTTCTGGCACGTGGGCTGCGCCCAGTCCTTTGAAAAGGGCGGCCCCAAACTTTACACCCTTTGTTACACAGTGGTTATTGTGAGTCCTGCCTGGAGTCTAAACGGCATTTCGCCCAAAGCACAAAACCACCCCCCGCAACCTGACAAGAGGCGTTACCACCTTCCACCTATTGCAGCTTCCGACTCCAGGCATAACCCAAGCCCCGGCACAACCCCTTAGGCGCGGAGCGCCGGGGAGGGTGTGCGGCCGCTTGGCCGTAAGGAGGTTTTTCTTATGAGTAGTTCTCTTTCTCGAGAGCAGAATACCATCGCCGCCATCTCCACCGGCAGCGGCGGCGGTATCGGAATGATCCGACTCTCCGGCCCGGAAAGCATCGCCATCACCGGCAGGATCTTCCGCCCCCAAAATAAAAATAGGCCCCTGGAAAGCCTCCCCGGCTATAACGGCTCCTATGGACAGTTCTTCCCCGGGGAAAAGGAAGACCCCCTGGACGATGGCGTGGTCTTTGTCTACCATGCCCCTAAAAGCTATACCGGAGAGGAAATGGCAGAACTCTGCTGCCACGGCGGAAGCCTGGTAATGGAGCGCCTGCTGGCCCTCTGCCTCCGGGAAGGAGCCAGGCTGGCCGGCCCAGGGGAGTTCACCCGGCGGGCGCTGGTAAACGGTAAGCTGGATCTTACCCAGGCGGAAAGCATCGCCGACATCATCTCCGCCCGGTCCGCCCAGGCCCTGGGAGCCGCCCAGGAAGCCCGGCGCGGCGCCCTCTTCCAGGCGGTAAAAAGGATCATCCACCGCCTCACCGATGCCGCCGCCCATATCTCCGCCTGGATCGATTACCCGGAGGAGGATGTAGAGGAGCTGCTCCTCACCCAGCTGGAGGAGATCCTCACCGCCTGCCAAAAGGAACTGGGGCGGCTGGCCAGCAGCTACCACACCGGCAGGCTGCTGCGGGAGGGGATCTCCGCCGCCATCGTAGGCCAGGCCAACGTGGGCAAATCCACCCTGATGAATCTTCTGTCCGGGGAGGAGAAGAGCATTGTCACCCCCATTCCCGGCACCACCCGGGACGTGATCCGGGACACCGTCCGGGTAGGGGATACCCTCTTGGATCTTTCCGATACCGCCGGCCTGCGCCAGACCGACAACCAGGTGGAGATGCTGGGGGTGGCCCGTTCCCTGGAACTGCTGGATCGAAGCGCCCTTATCCTGGCAGTCTTTGACGCAAGCCGGGAACTGGATACTGGAGATTACGCCCTGTTGGAGAAGATCCGGGGCCGCCTGGCCATCGGTATCCTTAACAAGTGCGACCTGGGGGAGGGGAGAGCCGACCGGGAGGCCATCGCCCGGCACACCTGCGCCGTGGTGGAGCTGTCCGCCAAGGCCGGAACCGGGGTCCAGGCCCTGGAGGAGGCGATCCGGGACGCCGTAGGTACAGCCCAGCTGGATCCGGCGGCGGGGATGGTTGCGAACCAACGCCAGCTGGATTGTGTGCTGAAGGCCGCCCGAAGCTTGGACGAGGCGATGAGTGCCCTGGGCTGGGGAGAGACCCTTGACGCTGTGTCGGTGGTCATAGAAGAAGCTTTGGATGCCCTTATGGAACTCACCGGCCAGCGTGCTAGCCAAGAGATCATCGACCGGGTTTTTGAAAACTTCTGCGTTGGGAAGTGACCATTCCAGCCGGCAAGGTCTGCTGGATTGGATCCCCAGAGGGGGAGAGGAAGACAGCCTTCTTTAGCTGCCATTCTCCCCTGGGGAACATCCTGGGCAAAGACATTCCCAAAACTACAAAAAAATTTGAAAAGCTGATTCACTTTACAGGGTAAAGGGTGAAAAATCAGCCATTTGTCCACAAAAAGCAAGTGTTTTACCTTGTCGTAATTTTTTGCCCAAGGGGCCGACACTGGATGTTCCAAAGGGACGATTTCGCACCGCCAGCGGCCCTTTTTGGGGCGCAGCAGAAGGAATCCGACGGTCTTATTTCCAGGATACTTCCAAATGGGTGCAAAGATCCAGGAAAAACAAAGTATTTGTGAAAACGGTGAATAGAATTTATTGAAGAAAAGGCTGAAATAAAAGGTTTAACTTGTGAAAAGTTTTTTCCTTTACAGTACAGAGAAGGAACAGAATGCCCCGACTTTGGGAAGAAAAAAGGCGCCCCGGCCATCGGGGCGCTTACTCATTTTCAGGCAGTTACTTTCTTCCGTGCCGGGATCGCCCCGGCTTTTTCCAAGGCTGCCACCAGCACAGGGATGAGGACCAGCTGGAGGAGGATTCCAGGGATAGCCATGGTAAAGGCTCCGCTAAGGAAAGCGGCCATTCCAAAGGGCTTTCCGGCCATACCGAAAAAGACCGCTTTGGCAACACCGGAAACCAGCCGTCCGGCCACCATTGCGGCGGCCAAGGAAGGGTAGATCCCCTGGTTCATTCCCCGGTAGAGAAGGCCGGTGACCAGGCCATAGACGGCAAGCTCGCAGATCATGCTCACCCCTTGGGGCCAGAGGACGGGCATTCCGGTGACCACGGAAGAGAGAAAAGGGACGACTGCGCCGCAGACCGCGCCGTATTTCCAGCCGCAGAGAAAGCCGCAGAGGAGAACGGGGATGTGCATAGGAAGGAAGACGCCGCCCAGGTTGGGGACTGCCCCAACAAAGGGAATAAAGTGGAAAACTTGTGGGACCACCAGTCCCAGGGCGACACAGAGCGAAGCGAAAACGAGGTCCTTGGTTTTTTGATTCATGGATGGATCCCTCCTGATCCCGGCGAAAAAAAGAGACCGCAAAAACACGCCGGTTCCTCCGACGATGCCTTCATGGCCTACGATTTTTCTATTCCGATGGTGGACAAAACCTCTTCAGAGGCGATGGGAAAGATCCCAGGCGGTCTTCATGGCCGCTTTTGTTACTCTATTATACCAAATTCTAATGCTCTTGTAAACACCCCCCCTCCCCGCTGGCGGCCCTGCGGCCGCTGGCACACCCTCCCCGCCGGCGGCCCTGCGGCCGCTGGCACCCCCTCCCCGGCGCTCCGCGCCTAAGGGTTATGCCGAGGCATAGGTTGTGCCTGGAGTCGTGGGCTGTAAAAGGCGGAAGGCAGTAACGCCCCTTGCCAGGGCGGCACCCTGGTCGCCCGTCGCGGCGGGCGAAATTCCCCAAAACGGGCCTGAAAAAAAGGCTGCGCAAAAACATGGTGTTCCGAACGGAGGGCTGGCTTTCCTTTTGCGCCTGCTGTCATCGAAGTGACAAGCGCGGCCGGAACAAGCCTTGCCTAGGACAGATTGCCTTACTCAACGGATAAAACCTATCTGTTTATACGATTTTCTGTTCAAAACAGCCCCTGCAGGGGGACGCATTTTGAACGGACAGATCTGGGACACCAGCCGCCGGCGGGATCTCTCCAGCACCCTTTGGCTGGCTTTCCTCCCCTTTCAGGGGAGGCTCTGGCAGAGGCGGCAGGTTCGTTTTCTTACGAAAAATGGTGGCAGAAATTCCGTCCTTCCGTTTTTGTCTAGTTCTTTATCGTGGTTATCCCGCTGTTCCCTTGGGATTCGACTGGCAGGAAGCCGGAGCGCCCTGACTTGCCGCCAGCCACCCGGCCAGAAAGGCCGGCAATGTAACGTTGTACAAGACGTCGACAGCCCTTTCATAATCGGCGTGTTCCATATTTGCGCCATCATCCAAAGAAGATGAGTAAATAAAACCTTCGGCTATCTTGGCAGATGGGCAGAGGTTTTTTATTATTGAACGGAGAATTTGAGGAACTGATCCAGGCCCTCCTTGACCGGATCGGGGAATTTGACCCAAGCGTCCTGGGCCACGCCCCCAAAGAGCTGACCTTTAAGCTGGTGCGGGATACCCGGTTCAGCCGCGACAAATCCCCCTACAACCCCGCGTTCCGGGCGCATATCTCCTCCCGGGGCAAGCTGCCTGTCCCGGTGGGGTATTACCTGATGATTCGGCCGGGGGACCGGTCCTTCCTAGGCGGCGGCCTCTTTGCGGATATGTTCCGGGACGCCACCCGGATGGTGCGGGATTACATCGCCGTACATGGCGGCGAATGGGAAGCAGTGATCCGGGATCCTGCGTTCCAAAAACAGTTTGCAGTGGGCGGCTCCACGCTGAAAAAGGTCCCCGCCGGATACGACAAGGACCACCCCCAGGCCGAATATCTGAAAAACAAAAGCTGGTATTTGGAATATCCCATTAGGGATGAAGAGGTCCTTCAGGGAGAGGTCTTCCTAACCAAAGCGGCGGATCTTTTCAGGGCAATGCAGCCCTTTAACGACTATCTGAACCGGGCCCTGGCCGGTTTCAAGATGCCGGAGCGGTGATCCAAAAGAGCCCGTTCCAGGCCGGCCCCATGGCCGCTGCATCCCAAAGCGAAGCGAAAAAATTTACACAACGCAAAAGGCCCCTGCATAAAGCGGGGGCCTTCTCATAATTTGCCGTCCCAGTACCAATACTCTACCTAAGAAGAAACAGCGCCCAGGCGCTCCCGGAGGTAGAAGGTATGAGATTTTTTCATGGGGAAAAAAGAAGGGGGCCCTATTTTGAGGGCTGGTATTTGAAGCACCAAAGCAAGACCGGAAGAACCCTTGCCATGATCCCGGCGTTTCACATAGACAGCTGCGGCAGGCGCAGCGCGTCCCTGCAGGTCATCTCCGAAAGCGGGTCCTGGTGGTTGGAATACCCGGAAACGGAGTTTCAGCCCCTTGGGGATCGCTTTGGGGGCCGGCTTGGCCCCCTTCGATTTGGCTGTTCAGGCGTGGAAGCCGGCATCAGCCAGGAGGGGCTTTCCCTCCAGGGGCGGCTGGCCTACGGACCCTTTACCCCTCTGAAATCGGATATTATGGGACCCTTCCGGTTTTTCTCGGGGATGCAGTGTTCCCACGGCGTCATCAGTATGGGGCATCCCCTGGAAGGGACTGTCCGGCTAAACGGAGAGACCATCGATTTTTCAGGGGGGAGGGGGTATATCGAGACGGACCGCGGGCGGTCTTTTCCGGAGAGCTACCTTTGGACCCAGTGCCTTTGGCAGGACGCCGGTCCCGCCAGCCTGATGCTTGCGGCGGCGTCCATCCCCCTGCCGGTGGGCGGCTTTACCGGCTGCATCTGCGCCATCCTCCACAAGGGCCGGGAGTACCGCCTGGCTACCTACCGGGGGGCCAAAATCCGGAAATGGGACCGCTCCGGCCTGGCCGTCCGCCAGGGGAAGTACCGTTTGACAGCGGAACTGCTGGAGGCCCAGGACCAGCCCCTCCATGCACCGGTGGAGGGCTGTATGAACCGCACCATTCATGAAAGCCTCTGTGCGACGGTGCGGTACAGCTTTTGGAGGGGGGAGGACCTTCTCTTCCAACAAACGGACCGCCGCGCCAGCTTTGAACAGTACCCCAGGGCTACATCAGCGGCGCAAAGACCCGCAGCACGCTTTGCAGCAGCCGGGTGGGCGCGCCTACCTTTTGGCAGTCCGCCAGAGTCACCTCCTGGCTCACCTCCAGGGTGCGGAGAAAATCCTCCCGCATCTCCTTGATGCAGGAGCAGCGGTAAAGCCACGCCGCACATTCAAAGTGAAGGTAGAGGCTGCGGAAATCCAGGTTGATGGTCCCCACCACCCCGTATTCGTCATCCACGGTAAAGGTCTTGGCGTGGATGAACCCCGGGGTATACTCGTAGATACGCACCCCGGCCTCGATCAGGATGGGGTAGTAGGCCCGGGTGAGAGCGTGGACATACCACTTGTCGGCGACGTGCGGGGTAATGATCCGGACGTCCACCCCGGATTTTGCCGCCGTCGTTAGGGAGGTTATCATCTCGTTGCTGAGGATCAGGTAGGGGGTGGTGATGAAGACAAACCGGTCCGCCTTGTTGATGAGGTTCCGGTAAACAGTCTCCCCCACCGGTTCGTCATCCAGGGGGCTGTCGGTAAAGGGCTGGACAAAGCCGTCGCTTTCCACCGGATCCGGGTGGTATACCCGGGGGAGAAAGGCCCTGTAGTCCTCCTTGGTGCCGGTGGAAAAATCCCACAGGGTAAGGAACATCAGGGTGAGGCTTGCCACGGCGTCCCCCCGGAGAAGGATGGCGGTGTCCTTCCAGTGGCCATGCTTCGGATAGGCGTTGATGTACTCGTCCGCCAGGTTGATCCCCCCGGTAAAGCCGGTGTGGCCGTCGATGACGCAGATCTTCCGGTGGTCCCGGTTGTTGAAGCGGCTGGACAGGACGGGGACAAAGGGGTTAAAGACACAGCACCGGATCCCCTTTGCCTCCAGGGTCCGCTTGTAATGGGCGGGGAGGGTGAGCATACAGCCGATGTCGTCGTACATCACCCGGACATCCAGCCCGGCTTTGGCCTTGCGCTCCAGGATCTCCAGGATAGGGTTCCACATCTTCCCCTCCTGGATGATAAAGTATTCCAGAAAGATGAAGTGTTCCGCCTTCTCCAGCTCCTCCAGGAGGCGCCGGAATTTCACCTCCCCCAGGGGAAGGTACTCCGTCTGGGTGTTTTGGTATGGCGGTCCCCCGGCCACCCGCCGGATGTACTCCGACTGGTTCAGGGCGTCGGGGGAGAGGGCCCGCAGCTCCTCCTGGCAGGAGGCGGCGATAAGGGGGATCCCGGAAAAGTTTTCCTCCATTTCCGCAAGACGCTGCTTTTCCCGGCGGCTGAGGCGGTTCCCCCCAAAGAGGAGGTAGAGGATACCGCCAAAAACCGGGGCAACAAGGACCGGGATGATCCAGGCGATTTTATAGGCGGGGTTGCTGCGGTTGTTGATGATGTACAGGACCACCGCCAGGCTTACCGCTACGCTGATCCCGTAAAAATAGACGAAGTAGTCTTCAAACCGGAGCAGCAGCACCAGGAGGATGACCACCTGGACCAGAAGCGCCACTCCGGCAAAGACGAGGCGGTGGAACAGGAGCCGGAACAATTTTTTTGTAATCGTTTCTTTTTTCTTTTTCATCATGTCCTTATCTTTTCCCCGCCGTTTGGCCTTTTGGTCCTTGGTCATTTGGCCAGGATCTCGGCTTTTTGCGTCAGCAGTTGGTCGGAGCAAAGGAGGGCTTCCGTCTTTTCCAGGCCCAGCCGCTCCACGGTCATCCCAAAGCGCTCCCCGGGAAGGCCCTCCCGCTTAAAGAGAAGGATGGCCTTTTCCACCAAGGCGATGACCTCCTCCCGGGTGAAGAGGCGGGAAAGTGGGGTGCCGATCCGCACCTGCTTTCCCCAGCGGCCGCCGGCGTAGACCTTGTACCGGGTCTCCTCTCCGGCCACGGCGCCAAAGGGACAGCTGCCGATACACCGTCCGCAGTGGTTGCAGGTTTCCCGGGAGAGGGCCAGCTTCCCCTCCTCCAAGGAGGCGGCTTGTAAGGGGCAGGCCTGTTCCACCTGGCAGACCTTACAGCCCCGGCATTTTTCCAGATTCAGGACCGGGACCCGCTGGCCCACAATGCCGATGTCGTTCAGATCCGGTTTACAGCAGTTATTGGGGCAGCCGCCCACGCCGATCTTAAACTTATGGGGGAGGGGAACGGAATGGTATCCCTCATAATAAAGCTTATGCAAGTCTCTGGCAAGGCCCTGGGTATCATAAAGCCCAAAGACGCAGGTGGTGCCTTTACAGACGATAATGGGCCGGACTTTGGCGCCGGTACCGCCGGTGACCATTCCCTCTTCGGCCAGAAAGGCTTGGAAGTCGGGAATTCTTTCATAGGGGATTCCGGGAACCTCCACGGTCATTCGGGTTGTCAGGGCTACCGTACCGGAGCCGAATTTTTCGGCAGCTTCCCCGACCTTGACCATCTGCCGGGCGGTTAGGGTACCATTTTCGGTAATGATACGGCCATTAAAGCACTCGGTTCCTCGATTCAGGAGAAAGCCTTCCCCTTTGACCTGTTTGATTTCTTCAGCCTTCAGGGCCATGTTGTCACACTCCTTTTCTAAAGCCATGGCGAGTTTTCTCTACTATACCACATTCCCCCAAAATCCGCAAGGCAAGGCGGACCTGCCTGTGGCTGACTCTCCTTTTCAGGGGAGGTCCCGGCGGAGGCGGAAGCTGAGAAGAATCAGCTTCACGCCCTGGAAAAAAAGGGTCATGATTGGCAGGGGGAGCGGGGGTACACCCTCCACTATGAAGTCAACGATTTTTCCAATGAGGCCAATATCCTTTATGCCGAATTTCAGGACCTGAATTTCGAGTACCGCCTTTCCTCCATCCTCTTTGAGGATGGCACCCAGGAGTTCTTTGAGAAGCGGGAAGGTACGATAGAACTGTAAGAAGCTGTATTCCCAACCGTTTGACGCCGTCTGGCCGGGTCTTTTTCTGCCCTGCTGCGTTACAAAAACTTGGAACCTGTATTCATAACCAAAAAAACGCCAGCGGACCGCTGCCTGTTGCGGCGCCGCTGGCGTTTTTTCTATTGCAGGGCCAAAGCCTGAAGGGCCCCCTCGTTGCGGACGGTGAAGTAACCGTTGTCCCGGGAGAGGATCCCCAACCGTGTAAAGGACATGATGACGTTGTTGGCCGTCACCCGGCTGGTGTTTACAATGGAGGAGATGTCGGTGCAGGTGAACCGGATGTTGATACGCATCCCCTCCGCCGTCTCGACGCCGTAAGTATTGCAGAGCTGGAGCAGGGTCTTGGCAATCCGCTGCTCCGCCCGGTCAAAGGAAAGCATGGCGGCTTGGGCGATGAGCATTTGGTTCTTCCGGGCGACGTACTGAAGCATCGAGTCGGCAATCTGCTGCTGGCTGTGGAAGAGCCGCTGGCACTCCTTGCTGGGGATGGCGTAGAGGTCGGTGGTGACAATGGCGGTAGCGGTGGTGGCGTGAGGATGGCTGAGGATACAGGCGTTCTCCCCAAACATCGCCCCGGGACAGGCGATGTAAAGGTGCTTCTGTTCCCCGTCGCTGTGAAAGACGCTGATGCAGACCCGCCCCTGGGCCACAATGTAGATCAGGGAGAAGGGGTCCTCCTGGCTGAAGATGATGCTCCCCGCAGGATGCCGGACGCTTTTGCGCCCCTCCAAAAGGATGCTCCAGATCCCAAGATCCGCGCCGATCCAGGGGGAGTTGACATCTCCCCAGTCATGGCTCAATATGTTCTCCAGCTCCTTGGTCATCTGTGCCCACCCTCCCTTGGCGGCGGCCGTGCCCCGCCGTTTCGATTTGTTTTTCATTTTAGCATGGGGAAAAAATGGTGTCAAGAAATTTTCCCCTCAAAAAATTTGGCAAATATAAACTATTTAACAGACGTTTGTGGATGGTTTCCGGTAGAATAAAGGGGCAGAAGGATAAATTCCCCCAGCCGCCGGCGGCCTTTCGCCGCCGGATCAGTCTTGACAAGAAAAGGAGAGAACTGCCATGAACGCCCCCATCGATTGGAAAAAGATCCGTGAAGAGGAATTTCCTGTTCTTAAAACCATGACCTTTTTGGACGCCGCCTGTGTCAGCTTTGCCCCCCGCCGGGCGGTGGAGGCCGTTAAGGCCTTTGCCGAGATGACCGCCCGCCAGGACGAGGCCAACAGCAGCGCCCACCATATCGCCATGGACGCCCTTCGGGCCAAGGCATACGACGAGGCCGTCAAGCTTTTTAACGCCGACCCGGAGGAAATCGCCCTGGTGGAAAGCACCTCCCATGGCCTGAACATCGCCGCCGCCGGCATCCCCCTGGAGGATGGGGACAGCATCATCACCACCAACCTGGAGTTTATCCAGGTGGCGCTGCCCTGGTGCCTTATGCGTAAGACCAAGAAGATCGATATTCGGGTCTGCAAGACCCCGGACAACCGCTTCCGTGCCGCCGACTTTGCCAAGCTGGCGGACAAGACCACCAAGATTCTGGTTATGTCCACCGTGGAATGGTGCAACGGCTGGGCCAGCGATCTGAAAGAGATCGGCGACTGGTGCAGGGAAAACGGCATCCTGTTTGTGGTGGACGCCGTGCAGCAGATGGGTGTCACCAAAATCGACACCAAGGAGTGCCACATCGACCTGATGGTGGCCGGCGGCCACAAGTGGGGGAACAGCCCCTACGGTACCGGCATTCTGTATGTCAACCGGGACGCCCTGGACAAGATCGGCCAGAGCTACGGCGGCTACCTGAACACCACCGTCCCCGAGGGCGGCTGGGGCGCTTACTGGGAAAAACTGGATTCCCAGTCTGTCTTTGACTGGACCTTCCCCAACACCGCCCGGAAGTACGAAATCGGCGGCACCAGCAACTACCCCGGAGCCATCGCCCTGGGCGAATCCCTGGGCCTGGTCAACGAAATTGGCATTGAAAACATCCAGCAGCACGTTTGGGAGCTGGGTGAATACTGCATGGACCAGCTGGAGGCCATCGGCGGCACCATCATCACCCACCGTGACCCTGGCCGCCGGGCCGGCATCATCATCGCCCGCCTCTACGACGACGTGGAGATTGACCGCAAGGTGCTGCGGGCCCTCCATGCCCGGAGGATCTTTGTTGCCCAGCGGTTCACCGACAACGTGGGCGGCTTCCGGATCTCCTGCCAGTGGTACAACCTCAAGGAGGACATCGACGCCATGATTGCCGGGATGAAGGACATCATCGAGCTGATTGGCAGGAAGCCCGACTATAAGGGCTGATCCCGGACGGAAGGAGGGGCCGCCATGACCTACCGGATCCTCCCTTTTTCCCAGCTGGACACCGGCACCCTGTACGAGCTGCTGGCGCACCGTCAGGAGGTGTTCGTTCTGGAACAGGGGAACATCTATCCCGACCTGGACGGCTGGGACCAAAAGGCTCTCCATCTGCTGGCCCGGGAAGAGGACGGCTCCCTGATGGGATACGTCCGCCTGCTTCCCGCCGGCTGCGGCTACGAGAAAAGCGGCCTACCCACCTTTGGCCGCCTGGCGGTAAAGAAGGCCGCCAGAAAACAGGGGCTGGGCGGGGAACTGGTGCGCCGGGCCTGCCGGTGGCTCCTGGAGGAGAGCGGCGGGACAGAGGTGGAGATCTCCGCCATGGCCTACCTGGAAAAGTTCTACCGCGAGCTGGGGTTTGTCACCTCCTCGGAGGTCTTTGACATCTGCGGAGTGCCCCACATTATGATGAAGTACCATTCGTAACGCCAGAAGTAATCCCCTCTTGGCCGGCGGCCCTTCCCAAACGGAAGGGCCGCCGCCTTTGTCTCCTTGCCGCCAAGATTTCCCTGTTGATGTAGTTCGCAAAGAAAAGGTATACTTTTAAGGCTCAACACAACTCATCAATCGAGCCATCCAAAGTTTAGGGCCGCCCGGCGCAAGGACCTTCTGCGGAAGGTCCGGGACCCCTTGGGGGTCGTTGCGCCTCACGGGGGGACCAGTCCCCCCGTGTACCCCTCTGCCCTCCGGGGGGGATTGGGGGAGGGGTAGGCTGGTGGCACCAGGTAAACTGAGTGCAAGCCTTCCATCGAGCCATCTAAAAGTTTCGGTCAATCCTTTTCAAAGGATTGCAGAGTCCAGGGACAGCGTCCCTGGTCGCTCCCCGCAGGGAGCGAAATTCCCCCGCATCTTTTCCGGAGGGCGCATTTCTGCGCCCAGCCCTGACGGGTCGCTACGCGCCCCTTCGGGCACGTCTGCTTCGCAGAAGGCGCGTCTCGGAGCGCAACCGCCGTAGGCGGCTCTTAGCGCGGAGAGGCTACCGCCCTGCACTCGAGTCCCCTGCAAATACACCCCAGTGGGGTGTTTTGCACGGACGGCCATCCACCTTCCGCCCCCCACAAGGACTATCCATAAAAACCCGGCATAAAAACAAAAATTTTTATCCATCTCCTCCAAAATGTAAAATGGAAAACAGATTTTTCGTGGGTTTTCGTTTATGATAATTATCATTCCACCTGCCAAGCCCGGAAACAGCCCGGCCCGCGTTTCCCCCCCTGTACCCAGGGAAGGAACTTGTCCTTCTGCATAAATGACAAGCCTTTTCCTGTAAGAACCGGCGGAGAGCCCGTCTGGCCGCTCCCCCCGCCGCCCCAAGCTATGAGGAGGAAATCCTATGAATGAAAACACCACGAAAAAAACCGGTATGATGACCCGCTTCCTCAATTCGGTGGAGCGCGTTGGCAATAAAATGTGCGACCCGGTGACCCTCTTTGTCTGTATCTGTGTTATCATTATCCTCTGCTCCGCTATCTTCAACGGAGCTTCCGTCGTCAATCCCGCCACCAACGAGCCCATTACCGTCACCAGCCTTTTGACCTTCCAAAACCTGGTCTGGATGCTCTCCAGCTTCACCTCCAACATCGCAAACTTCCCAACCCTTATCCTGGGGCTGGTGGTGGTCCTGGGAGTGGGCCTCTTTGAGACCACCGGCCTGGCCTCCGCCCTGATGCGGGTGTCGGTCCTCAAGGCGCCCCCCAAGCTCATCGTCCCCCTGCTCCTGATTATCAGTGTCAACTCCAACATCGCCGGGGACGCGGGCTTCCTCATCATGCCCATGATCGGCGCCATGATCTTCGGGGCAATGGGCAAGAATCCCATCGCCGGTATGGCCCTTTGCTACGCCGGTGTGGCCGGCGGCTTTTCCGCCAACTTTATGGTGGGCTCCACCGACGCCCTTCTCATCGGGTATACCGGTCCCGCCGCCCAGTTCATTGATCCCGGCTACAACGCCAACATCATGTGCAACTGGTACTTTATGGCCGCCTCCGCCGTCTTCCTGGCCATTGTGGGCACCGTTGTAAACAAGGCCTTTGTAGAGCCCCGCCTGGGCCAGTACCACGGGGAGCTGGAGCAGACCACCACCCAGGTCACGGACACCGAGCGTAAAGGCCTGCGGGCAGCGGGAATCGCTTTCCTGGTGCTGGTGGTGGTCCTGGTGGCCATCTGCGTCCCAGCCGATTCCCCCATGCGGGACGGGAACGGCGATCTGCTGGGCTACGCCGGAGGACTCATCCAGGGCATCGTTCCCATTATCATGCTGGTGTTCTTCGTCCCCTCGGTGGCTTACGGCTTTGCCACCGGGCAGTATAAAAACGACAAGGACCTGGTAAAGGCCCTGGTGGCCGCCGTCAGTTCCATGTCCGGCTATGTCACCTTCTGCATCGTCGCCGCCCAGATGATCGCCTACTTCAACAAGAGCTGCCTGGGCACCTACATCGCCATCAGCGGGGCCAACTTCCTGCGGAGCATCAACCTTACCGGCATCCCCCTTATCATCCTGTTCATCCTGCTCTGCTCCCTTATCAACATTCTGGTGGCTTCGGCCAGCGCCAAGTGGGCCTTCCTGGCCCCGGTGTTCGTCCCCATGTTCATGCTCCTGGGGTACGACCCCTCCTTTACCCAGGTCCTCTACCGGATCGGTGACTCCATCACCAACCCCATCACCCCTATGTTCGCCTACTTCGCCATGCTGGTGGGCCTGGCCCAGAAGTACGATAAGAAGGCCGGGATGGGCAGCCTCATGTCCTGCCTCCTCCCCTACTCCCTGGCATATTTCGTAATGTGGAGCCTGTTCATCATCCTGTGGATCACCGTGGGCATCCCCCTGGGACCCGGCGGGGCTATCCACCTGTAAACCGGAATCGAAGCATCATCCAATGGGGGAGGGTGTCCTTGGGGGCTCCCTCCCCCGAGAAAAAGGAGGTTCTCCATGGGTACACGAATTGACCATCTCACCATTTACAACGGAACCGGCGGCAAGGAGGTTGGGGCCTCCCTCCTCTTTGACGAGACCGGCATTCTGGCCGCGGGCCGGGATGTGATACAGGCCCCGGCGGAGGAGGTCCTGGACGGGACCGGTCTCACCTGCACCCCCGGCTGGGTCCAGAGCCACAGCCATATCGCCCTGGACGGCCATCCCAATATGCAGGCCCAGGTGGCCCGGGACAACAGCGAATCGGCGGTGATGGCCAGCGCCGTCCGGAACTGCCTGCGCTGCCTGAAAAGCGGGGTGGCGGCGGTGCGGGATATGGGCACCGCTTTCGACGTCTCCATCCGCCTGCGCCAGGTCATCCAGGAGGGCCGGATCCTGGGTCCCCGGATCTACGCCCCGGGGCGGGTCCTCTGCATGACCGGAGGCCACGGGGCCGACTTCGGCATTGAGGTAGACGGTCCCCACGAGGCCCGAAAGGCGGCCCGGGGACAGATCAAACGAGGGGCGGATCTCTTAAAGATCATGGCCACCGGCGGAGGACAGTCCCGGGGGATGAAGGCCGGGGTCCCCCAGCTGAATCTTGAGGAGATCCGGGCCATTACAGAGGAGGCCCGCCACGCTGGAGTGCCCACCGCTGCCCACGCCCAGGGCAAAGAAGGGGTGATGAACTGCCTCCGGGCCGGGGTGGAGAGCATCGAGCATGGGGTCACCCTGGACGACGAGCAGATCGAGCTGATGGTAAAGCAGGAGACCTTCTTCTGCCCCACCCTGGCGGGGCTGTGGTATGTCATCGAAAAGGGGGTTGCCGCAGGCATCCCGCCCTATGTGGTGGAAAAGTGCAAGCTCCAGGCCGAGACTCATTTTTCCGGTTTTGAGAAGGCGTACAAGGCCGGGGTTCGGATTCTGGCAGGGACCGATGCAGGGATCCCCTTTACCTATCAGGACGACATCGCCGCCGAGTTTGTTTTGATGCACCGGTACGGGATGCCGGTGAGGGAGATCATCACCGCCGCCACCTACACCCCCGCCCAGGCTTTGCGGGTGGAACAAAAGACCGGATCCATTGAGGCCGGGAAATGGGCCGACCTCACCCTTATGGAGGGGGACCCGGAGGAGGATCTGGAGGCTTTCCGCCGGGTACGGATGGTCTACAAGGGAGGCCGGCTGGCGTACAGCAGGGAGAACGGCAGAGACTGGTTCCTGCCGGTTCTGTAGGGAAGGAGAGAAGCTATGGAAACCATACTACAACATGGAAACCTTATTGATGGCCTGTCGTCCCAGCCCTTGGCGGACAGCCTGGTCGTTTACGAGGGGGACAAGATCCTCTACGCCGGGCCCTACCGCCGGGAGGAGGCGGAACGGTATCCCCAGGCGGAGGTCCTGGACGTCACCGGCAAAACGGTGATGCCGGGGCTCATTGACGCCCATGTTCATCTGACCCTTTATGGAAAGCCCTCCAGCGTCATGGACTTTTTGGTGGATTCGGCCACCTACACCGCCCTTAAGGCGGCGGACTGCGCCAAAAAGCTGCTGGAGGCAGGCTTTACCACAGTGCGGACCATGGGGGACAAGGCCTCCGCCGATTTCGCGGTAAAGCGGGCCATCAACGAGGGGATGATCCCGGGACCCCGGCTCCTCACCAGCGGCAAAGGGATCTCCATTACCGGGGGGCACGGGGATTTTGTCCCCGGGGACGTTCAGCTGGACACCATCGGGGAGACCTGCGACGGGGTGGACCAGGTGCGCCGGGCGGTTCGCGACCGGCTGAAGAACAACGCCGACAACATCAAGCTCATGGCCACCGGCGGGGGGAACTCCCCAGGGCCGGGGACCGTCTCCCAGCTAAGTGAGGAGGAGATGCGGGTGGCCGTGGAGGAGGCCGCCAACCGCGGGGTTCTCACCGCCGCCCACTGCATCGGCGCCGACGGCATCAAGCGGGCCATCCGGGCGGGGGTGCGGACCATCGAACACGGCAGCTTCCTGGACGACGAGGGCATTGAGATGATGCTCCGGGGGGACCACTACCTGGTGCCCACCCTCTGCGCCTTCCGCACCCTGAAATACGGGCCGGAGGGCGGCGTGCCCGACTACGTTTTGGAGAAGATCCGGCTCTTTGCCACCGCCCACTACAAGGGTCTGGAAAAGGCGTACAAGGCGGGGGTGCGGATCGTCTGCGGCACCGACACCGGGACCCCCTTTAACTACCACGGGGAAGGGGCCGAGGAGCTGGAGATGTACACCAAGGTGGGGATGACCCCCATGGAGGCCATCAAGACGGCCACCAGCGTGGCGGCGGAGTGTCTGCGCCAGGGGGACGTTGGGGTACTAGCGGCGGGAAAGACCGCTGACCTGCTGATCGTAGACGGGGACCCGGTGGTGGACATTGGGGTGTTGCAGGACAAGGGAAAGATAAAGGTTATCCACGGCCCTGCGGCCGCAGGCAGACCCTCCCCGCCGCTCCGCGGCTAACGGTTGTGCCTGGAGTCGGATGCAGTAAAAGGCGGGAGGTAGTAATACCCCTTGCCAAGTTGCGGGGGGCGATTTTGCGCTTCGGACAAAACGCCGTTAAGACTCCAGGCAGGACCCACGATAACCACTGCGTAACAAAGGGTCTAAAAGTTTCGCTCAAGCCTTTTCAAAGGCTGGGCATAGTCCATGTTGGGCGCAGCCCACGTCCGGA
>CAJUFK010000072.1 GCA_910585535.1 uncultured Angelakisella sp.
GACTCCAGGCAGGACCCACGATAACCACTGCGTGACGAAGGGTCTAAAGTTTAGGGCCGCCCTTTTCCAAAGGGCGGCAGGTCCAGGGCGGCGCCCTGGTCGCCCTCCGCAGAGGGCGAAACACTTTTCGCATCTTTCCGGAGGGAGCATTTTTCTTTGCTTACTTTCTTTTTGCGATAGAAAAAGAAAGTAAGAGGCTACCGCCCTGCAATCGAGTTCCCCGCAAATACACCCCGGTGGGGTGTTTTGCGCGGACGGCGGCAGTCTCGGCGGGTCCCGAAGGGATTCCGCCGACCCTCTAAAGGCCGCCGCCAGGCGGCCCTACCCCAACCGAACCCGCACAAAAAATACAGGGCAGGCCATCACAGACCCACCCTGCACTTTTGACTTGAAGTTATGCCGCCTTGTTCGCCGGGCCGCCCTGAGGCTGAAGCCTGACTCCTTGTCCGGCCTTGGGCTTGGGCTTCTTCCAGGCGTGCATGGCCAGGGACATGGCGATGACGCCGTAGGAGATGAATACCCGGAAGTATTCTCCGATCATGGCGTTTCCGAACAGCTCCTTCCCTGCCAGGGGCGCCACGATGAAGAGGGTGTGGAACAGTACCACCCCAAGGATGGCCTGCTTGTTGGTGGCCTTCTGCACCGAAGCGCCGCCCACCAGCAGGGAGGCGATGGCAAACTGCCCCACCTGGGTGTGGGCCCCGTAGGTGGCAAAGGTCCCGATGTTCTGGAGGTAGATCAGCTGTCCCCAGCTGGCCAGAACGGTGGAGAAGATCATGGCGATGATCCGGGTCCGGTCCACGTTGATGCCGGCGGCGTTGGCCACCACACGGCTCTGGCCCACGGTACGCATATTCTGTCCCAGACGGGTCCGCATAAGGGCCTGGTTAAAGAGGCAGAGGGCCCCGATGCACAGATAGGTCATCACCGGCAGCTTTACCGCGATTAGGACCTTGTATACAGCTTCCAGCCAGGTGAGGCCGTAGAGGATCCCTGCAGCGATCACCGCCGCCAGGCACTTCTTTTTGTTAAAGGGGGCTTTCTTGATAAAGGAAAACCAAACGAACTTCCCGGCCTGCCACAGAATGGTGGCCAGCACCCCCAGCTCCACCGCGCTGAGCAGCACCAGCCGGTCGGTGGCCAAAAACTGCTCGATGGCGGGGACAAAGGTAAGGGCGTAGACCAGAAGGGCCGCAGCCACGGTGAGGCCGGTCTTCTTCCAGTCCACCGCCTGCTTCTTCACCAGGCGGAAAAGGGCGGAGAGAAGGGCCACAGCCAGGACCAGGTAGAAGGCGATTTCCACGATGGTGAGCATAGACACGGTGTCCAGCGAATACTTCACCGTGGCGGAAAGATCCAAGGTGTTCTTGACGCCCACCCCGGTGGGGGTCATCAGGGAGGAGGGGCTGCCATCGGGGTTTTTGAAGGGGATGACCCCGCCGAAGATGAAGAGGAACAAAAGCTGGTAAAGACCGTCGGCAAAGTACCCCAGGACCAGACCGCCGATCATCTCCGCCCCCTTGATCTTGTTAAAAAGGGAACCCACCAAAAAGCCGAAGAGGATGGCGATGGGGGTTGCAAGGGCAGTGGTGATAAGGAAGCCGCTGACGCCGCCCAGACCCCAGAAGGTGGTGAGGAAGAGGGCGATCTGCGCCGCCATGGCCCCGACGACGATGCCGAAGTTGAGGCCCAGCCCCGCCAGCACCGGGATGATGAGGGAGAGGACCAGGAAGGAGTTCCGGGCCACCCGGGTAAACAGCTCCCCGGCCACAAAGACCATGGACTGCTTCGAGGCGATAATGGCCCCGATGCTGAGGAATACAAAGATGAGGACTACCTTCTGCTCAAAGAGCCAGGTCTTTGTCCTTGCCAGATAGCTGTGCTTGTTATCCACGGCTGCCACCTCCTTGTACCTGGGTGAGGGAGTAGATGATGATGCCATTGGAGATGATGAGCCGCATCACCTCGGAGAGGTTGCTCTCCGGGATGAACTGGTTGGCCACCGGCAGGCCAAGGGCCATGATCCCCTGGAAAAGGAAGGTGCCGATGAGGACGTGGGAGATCCGGGCCCGGTTGGGGGAGGCGCCGCCAATAAGGACCGCCGCCACCGAGGTAAAGCCCATCATCATGGGGCCGTTGTAAAGCTGCATAAAGCCAAAGCCCTGGGCGTAGACCAGGATGCCCACCGCCGCCAGGACGGTGGAAAGGGTGGTGCCGATGAGGCGCATCCGGTTGACGTTGATGCCGCTGGCCCGGGCAAAGGTGGGGTTGGCCCCCGCCGCGCTCATGGCCACGCCGGTCTTGGACCGCATAAAGAGCCAGACCAGCAGGCAGACCAGGAGGAAGAAGGCCAAAAGGCCGGTGGGAATGGTGATGACGTTTTCCCCGCTGCCGATCTCCAGGGCCAGGGTCTTGTTCATCACCTCGGAGAAGGAGGAGGCCAGGGAGATGGTGTTTCTCATCCCCTGCCCGGCGTTGGGGAAGATCAGCTCCCCGCTCTTAAAGGGGAGGATGGTCCAAATGATGTTCATGAAGGCGATGATGGAGAAGCCGACGTAGGTGGTCACCGTCATTTCGGACCCCTTGACCCGGTTGAGGAGGAGGCCGTAGAGCCAGCCGATGCCGGTGGCAAGGACAATGCCGATGACGATGGCCAGCAGCACCGCCGCCCACTGGGCGAAGAGAGGGCCGCCCATGGAGATGAGAGAGGCGTTTTCCGCCACGCGGTACTCAATGACGATGAGTCCGCCCAACAGGCCGCCGACGATGCCCATGGTAATGCCGAAGTTGGGACCGATGCCGCACTGGATGGCGGGGACCATGGCCAGGGCCAGGATGCCGTACATCCCCCAGCGGCGGATGCAGTCGCTGAAGATCTGGAAGAGGTTCATCTGGAACCCCCCGGCGCAGACCACCAGGAGGAGGAAGAAGCCCACTATGATGACACGGGGCAGGCCGAACTGGTCCACCAGTTTTTTTGCTCTCTCAGCCATGGGCTTTCCCTCCCTTCCTTGTGCCGGACATGGCCAGACCGAAGTCCGCGTCGCTGGCGTCCGGGGCCAGAATGCCGTTGATCTTGCCGTCGGAGACGATGGCGATGCGGTCGCAGATGCTCCGCAGCTCCACCAGCTCGGAGGAGACCACAATAACGGTCATCCCCTGTTCCCGGTTCAGCTTGGTCAGGTACTCCAGCACCAGCTTTTTGGCGCCGATGTCGATGCCCCGGGTGGGCTCGGAGACAAAGAGGATCTCCGGGTTCAGGGCCAGGGCTCTGGCCAGGCAGACCTTCTGCTGGTTGCCCCCGGAGAGCCGCCCGGCGTGCTGCCGGATGCCGGTGCAGCGGATGTCCAGCCGCTCCACCATCTCCTGGGCGTAGGCCTTGGCCTTCTTGCTGTCGTAGAGGCGGAAGAATCCGATCTTTTTGGTAAAGTCGTTATTGACCTCCAGGGCGGAAAAGACGATGTTCTCCTCGATGCTCTCCTCCAGGAGGAGGCCCACTCCCCGGCGGTCCTCGGAGACGAAGGCCACCTTGTTCCGCAGGGCTTCCCCCAGCTTCCCAAGGTCCACCGGCTTGCCGGCGATCTTCACCTCTCCGGTGGTGTCGTAAAGGCCCATGATGCCGTTGGGAATGCCCAGCTTCCCCTGTCCGGCCAGGCCGCCGATGCCGAAGATCTCCCCCTGGCGGATGTCCAGATCCACGCCCTTTACCTGCTCCCCAGGCATATCCACGTGGTAATCCCGGAGGGAAACGGCGATGTTTTCATCGGAGAGGTCCCGGGTATCTTCCCCGTCGGCTTCCACCAGCTTTTCCACCTTGCGGCCGATCATCAGTTCGGCGATCTCCACCGCGCTGGTCTCCTTCACCTCCCGGCGGGCGACGAACTCCCCGTCCCGGAGAACGGTGAGACTGTCGGCCACCGCCATCACCTCGTCCAGGCGGTGGGTGATGAAGATAATGGCGATACCCTGGGCGGAGATGGTCCGCATGGCCTCCAGGAGGCGGTCGGCTTCGCTTTCGGTAAGGACGGCGGTGGGCTCGTCAAAGACCAGCAGGCGGATGCCCCGCTTGTCGATCTCCCGGGCGATTTCGATAAACTGCATATATCCCACAGGGAGGCCCCGGACCAGGGCGTTCTCCCCGATAGCGAGGCCGATGGTGTCCAGGGCCTTTTTGGCGTCCCGGGCCATGGCGTCCAGATCCAAGGTCTCCATAGACCGGCCGGCCAGCCGGCTGACCAGGTTGGGGTGGCTGATCTCCCGGCCCACCTTGATGTTCTCGGTGACGGTGAAGCCGGGGATGAGCATAAACTCCTGGTGGACCATGCCGATGCCCAGCTCCATAGCCTTTAAGGGGGTGTCAATCTTCGCCGGCTCTCCGGCCACCTCCACGGTGCCCTCAAAGCCGCCGGTGGTGTGGATCACCGGCATCCCAAAGAGAATATTCATCAGGGTGGACTTACCCGCTCCGTTTTCGCCCATCAGGGCGTGGATCTCTCCGGGGCGGATGTGCAGGCTGACATCCTTCAGCACCCGGTTGCCGGAATATTCCTTGGAGATATGTTCCATTTTGAGAACGTATTCCTGCTCCGCTGGCATTTCGCCAAACCTCCTTCTTGTTGTCGTTGGGGCCCGTCCCGAAACGGGCCTGCTGTGAACCACTGATCCAGTCCCATGACCTCTTCCCGGGGTTGTGGGATCGGATCAACGGTCCCCATGATGCCGCCCGCCGGCTTGCCAGAGCAAGCCGGCGGGTGGTCGTGCTTTGTTCTCGGGGGGACCAAAAAGCCGCTGCGGCCTTGCGCCAGGCACAGCACAGGACTCCAGGCACCCGCTTGGACCTCGTGCCACATCAAGGGCCGTAGGCCCGGGCAGGGTCCGCCAGCGGCCGCTTGGCCGCTTGGCCGCTTAGAAGTCGACGAAGTCGGCCATGACCAGGTAGTGGTTCTCGAAGGTCTTGCCGTTCTCCTCGTAGTTGGTCAGGGTCATCTCCATGCCCTGGGTGAAGTGGCCGGCGCACTCGGCGATGGTGTCGCGGATGACCTTGTCGTCCACAACGCCGCTGGTCTGGCCGTCCAGGACCTTCTTGGCGTACTCAACGCCGGCGTCGATGAAGAGCATATTGCAGGGAACGCCCCAGGTGGAAGCGCGGCCGTGCATATTGTACTCGTCAGCCTTCTTGCCAAGCTGCTCCATGATGTAGGCAACGTCAGCCTCGTGGCCGGCCATGTCGATGTTCAGAGCGGCAGGATAGGCGTGGAAGGGGGAGGGGCAGCACTGGAGGGTGTAGATGGCGCCTTCCTCAAAGACCTTGCGGATCAGGGGCTCCTGCATTCCGCAGTTGGTGGTGAAGAAGCTGGTGTCCTTGCCGTAGGTAGCGACCTGACGGGGGACATCCTCCATGATGAACTGCTGGGCGCCGGTGATGCCGCTGTCGCCGGTGGGGTCGGGAGCGGTGACGTCAACCAGCTCGATGTTGTTCTCAGCGCAGTACTTCTTCAGGTTCTCGTGACGGGCCACGATGAGGGCGTAGCTCATGTGGCGGGGGAAGGAGTAGTGGATGAGGGTCTTGGCGCCCTGCTTGGCAGCCTGGGCGGGGATGGTGATGCCGCAGCCTGGCTCATCGGTCTGGAAGACGATGTCGGCCACAGGGGCGATAACGCCGGGGTCCTCACCGGGGGTACCCACGATAAAGAGCATATCGGGGCGGGTCTCCTTGACCTTGTTGATGGCGGCGGTGGTGCCGGGGATGGCCTGGCACCAGACAATGGCCTTTACGTCGGGGTCAGAGGCCATGGCCACCGCGTTGGAGATAACGGTCTCGGTCTCGGTGGTGAAGTTGTCGGGATAAGTAGCGGTGACGATCATGTCCGGATACTTTTCCTTCATCTTGTTGGCCTGGGTGATCTCCTCGTCGCCCTGGGAAGCGGTACCGGTGATGATACCGATCTTGTAGTTTGCGGCGGCGGGCTCGGGGCTGCTGCTGCCTGCGTCAGGGGCAGCGGAGGTTGTGGGGGCCGGGGCCGGGTCGCTGCTGGGAGCAGGCGCGGCGCTGCGGCACCCGGTCACCGCCAGCACCATAAGGGCAGCCAGCGCCAGGCTCAAAAGCTTCTTTTTCATCTGTGTTTCCTCCTTTAGGTTCTAACTTTCGCTCATTCGCGATCTCTATCTCCACTCCCTGTCTCCCTTTGGGACAGGGACGCAGAAACCGTCTTGATGTCGGCGGGAGCCTCCTGGTCCGGACCGGCGATGCGGTAGCCGACGCCTGGCTCGGTTATCAGGTACCGGGGCTCCCCCGGGGTCTTTTCCAGCTTGCGCCGGATGTGGGTCATGTTCACCCGGAGGATCTTGTTGTTCCCCGGGCCGTAAGGCCCCCAGATCCGCTCCATCAGGTAACCGTAGGGCACCACCTGCCCGGGCTTCCAGGCCAGCAGCTCCACGATGCGGAACTCGTTTTGGGTCAGATGCACCGGCTTTCCGTCCACCGTAACCTGGTGCCGGGCGAAATCTATGGTGAGGCCCCCGGTGGTGTAGGCCGCCGCGGGGGGCGCCGGTTCCTGTCTTTGGCGGCGGGCCCGCCGGAGGGCTGCCCGGATCCTAGCCAGCAGCACCCCCTGGGAAAAGGGCTTTTGGAGGTAATCATCCGCCCCTTGGTCCAGGGCCCGGATGACGTTTTCCTCCTCCCCCCGGTCCGACAGGGCGATGATGGGGCCCTCGTACCACTCCCGAAGGTGGCCGATAACCTGGCAGCCGTCCATCCCCGGAAGCTCCAGATCCAGGACCACCAGGTCGGGGAAGTGCCCCACCGCGGCGTAAAAGCCTTCGCTGCTGTTGGCTGCGGAAGTGGTCCGCCAGCCCTCTGTCTCCAGCAGGGAGACCATGCGGCGGAGGGTATCCGGGTCGTCCTCCACAACGAGGATCCTGCGGTCGGTCAAAAAGTCTCCCCTCCCATTAGGGGAATGCTCCTGTTCTCCCCTGGGAGAACAGGAACAGGGGTACCCCTGTTTGTTGGATGTTCCTTATTATATCGGAAAAGCCCCCCTTTTGTATAGGGGAAATGCGCTAAGATTTCGCTAAAAATTCATCTTTATAAAATGTGTCCTGCATTTTCCCTTTGCAAAGCCTGATCTTTGGCAATATTTTGGCCAGAATTTGCATTTTTTATTTGGCGCTAATGCCATAAGCACCCCCTCTGTCACTAAAATCGTCTTAAGAAACGATTTTCCACGGATAAAATTGTCCGTATCTCCGAAGTGAAAATGTCCTTGTTTTTGAACATTTTCCTATTCTGTTGTTTTCCACAGAAGAACACGCTGGAATTTGGAGGAAGTTACAATCTTTGTAATTGTATTAAATTTTTTGTTGAATTTCTTGCTGAATGGGAGTATACTGTAGTCGCAGAAGGGAACCAGGAGGGGTTCTGGTTCCTTCCTGAGAAGAAAAGAAAGAAAGCAAACGGGGGGACCGTCCCCCACTTTAAGGAGGCAGAGCAAAAACAGAATAGGAGGGCATCCCCATGAAGTCCATCGATGATTTCCTCCCTTTCCTCTCACCACTCATCGAGGGGATGGCAAAACACTTTGGGGACAGCTGCGAATTTGTAGTCTACGACCATTCCAAAAATTTTCCCACAACTACCGTTGCCGCCATTGCCAACGGCCACATCACCGGCCAAAGGCTGGGGGAAAGCGGCGCTGTAACCGGCCTGAAGATCCTAAAGGGCCAGGAGGAGGAAAGCGGAAGGTACAACTGCGTATCCCAAACCTCCGACGGACGCTTTCTCCGCTCCAGCATCATCTACCTTCGGGGGGAGGACGGCATTATTCTGGGTTCTCTCTGCATTAACTTTGACATCACCGAGCTTATCCGCGCCCGGAATTTCATCGACGGGTTCCTGAAGATGGAGCCGTCTGAATCCCAGCAGCTGCTGCCGGTGGAGCCTCTTTTCTTTGAAAACGTGGAGGATCTTCTGGTGGCCATGATCGCCGATTCCATCAGCCACGTGGGGGTCCCGGTGGCCCACATGAGCCGGGAGCAAAAGGTGGAAGGGATCACGTATCTCAACCGCCGGGGGGCTTTCAAGATCAAGAACGCCGCTTCTGTTGCTGCCAAGTATTACGACATTTCCCGGTACACCCTTTACAACTACCTCAGCGAGGCTGAGGCATAACAAGCCATCTTCTCACTTTCCCATACATACGGAAAAAGCGCCGCTCTCCTTTCCAGGGCTGGCGCTTTTTCCGTATTCTCCGAAGCCGTCCGGCTGTAGGGGAACCGAGGATGTCCCCGGTGACGAACAGGGGCCAGAGGCAGGAAAAGGACAGGAGAAAACAAATCAGGGCAGGCCCGGCAAAAATTTTCTCCGCCCTGCAAGAAACCCCTCCCTTCCATCGTTCTTCTATGCAGAGGGAAACTCCCCCGACCTCAAGAAAGACAACGAAAAGGAGAACGAATGATGACGAAGCGTTTTTTTGCCCTGGCCCTTTGCCTGGCCCTGATCCTGGGAGGATGCGGAGAAGAGGCCAAGCCCTCCACCCAGCCTCCCACCCAGCCTTCCTCCATTGAGATACGGCCCTCCCGGCCGGAGGAACCCGGCAGCTCCGCCCCGGAAGCTCCCGCCGATCTGGACGCCCTGGTCAAGGAGATCGTCCTCACCTACGGCGCAGAGGAGGACACCCTCAACGGTCCCGCCCGGCTTGTCCCCACCGACATCAGCCTGTTTATTTCGGACACCGGCTGGGAGGGAGGGGAAAACCTAGCCCCGGGGAATTACTTCGCCTGGTTTTTCAGCACCACCATGAAGGAGGACTACGAGTACAAGCGGGAGGTTTACGCCCACCCCAAGGGGGAGGACTACGGCTGGTTCTTCCCCCAGGACCTTTACGAGGAGCGAGTCCAGACCTACTTTGAGGTGAGCGTGGACCACCTCCGCAGCGACCCTGCCTACTACCAGGCGGAGTACCAGGGATACTGCCTGGGCAGCGGCGGCGGCAGAGGGGAGAGCCCCACCCTTACCTACCAATACACCCGGGACGGGGATCTCCTCACCATCCGGGTGATCCGCTCCTATCCCTCCGGGGCCTTCCCCGACGCCTGCCACACCCTCACCGTCCGCCTGGAGGAGAACGGCGGGGGGGAATATCTGGGGGACCAAGTGGAGTAAGCCGCCCCTCCCCGCCGCTGGGCTAGCGCCCGCAGGGCCGCCGCCGGGGAGGGTCTGCTTACCTCTTTCTTGGCTTTTTGGGCTTGGGGAACGGCAATTCCTCCCAAGTTGCGCGGAGAAACCGAACCAGTTCCTCCTGATTCTCCGGATCTTCAATGAGAAAATGTGGCTTTGCTCCCTGATATGGCGCCGCCTCCGGACAACCGGGAAGCAGTGCCGCCCCAGCCTCGGTCCTCTTGATGAAAAGCTGGTCGTCGCAGATCAGCCCCACGATCTTCCCGTCGCAGTACACCCCGTACTCCCCAAACATCTTCCGGGCGGAAACCTCCCCCGCCCCCTGCATCAAATCACAGAGATACGCCGCCAGCTCCGGCTTGGTCGCCATTCTTACAACGCCCCTTCCTTCTTCCATCTCTCGCAGGTGCGGATACGCTCCCCCTCATCCCCCTGCTCCTTGTCCCAGGCGAACTGCTCCAGCAGCCCACAGGGGAACTCCCCGCACTCCCCGCAGTGGGCCAGCCCCCGGCCCTCGCAGCAGGCTTTCACCGGGCAGCTCTCCCCCCAGAAGGGCCGGGCAATGCTCACGCACCCCCCGCAGTTCATCTGTTCCCGATACCCGCAGGCGGAGCAGAGCAGCCCGCACCTGGATTCGATCTTCGCCATATGCCGCACATCCTTTCGCAGTTTTTCGCCCCTATTCTACACCGGAAAATAGGACAGCCCTCTGTCCTATTTGTACCGCTCCGCCAGCTTTTCCCCCTGGCGGCGAAGCTCCTCCCGGAGTTCCGGAGGCTCCAGCACCCGGACCTCCTCCCCGAAACTCAGCACCCAGGCCAGAAGGTTCTCCCAGCTGACGAACCTCCGCTCCAGCAGGAGCCCCCCGTCGTCCTGGGGAACGAAGGCCCCCTCCCCGTACTCCTCGATGAGCCGCCAGGCCGCCCGGGGGTCAAAAAGGGCCCGAAGGGTCCAGCCCTCCCCGGCGAAATACTCCCGAAAGTCCAGCTTCCCCTCGGGGACCTCCCGGGGCCGGAACCGCTCCTCCAGCACCTTCAGGCCGGTGATCCGGGCCAGCTTGAAGGTCCGGAAGTCCTGCCTTTGCCGGCAGTAGGCCAGGAGATACCAGGCCGAGAGGCGGTAGAAAAGCCGGCAGGGCTCCGCCGCCCGGGGACCTATCCCCTGGGGGGAGGCGTAGGTGAATCGGACCAGGCGGTTCTCCCGGATGGCGGTGGTGAGCCCCTCCACCAGCCGGGAGAGTCCCTTGGGGTCGAAGGAGGAGAGGTCCACCGCCACCTCCCCCGGGGCGGCCCCCAGCTTGTCCAGGATGGCCTGGGCCTGCCTCTTGGGGAGGACCGTTCCCATCCCCTGGGCCCCGGCGGAGAGGATGGCCAGCTCCTCCCGGGTAAAGAGTCCCGGGTCCAGCCGGTAGCCCGGGGCCAGGGAGAGCCCACCGCCCCTCCCCCGGGCGGTGGACACCGGCACCCCCGCCTGGCAGAGGGCCTCCACGTCCCGGCGGATGGTCCGTGGGGAGACCTCGAACCGTTCCGCAAGCTGTTCCGTTGTGGTTTTTTCCCGCTGGAGGAGCAGGACCAGGATACCCATCAGGCGGTAGAGCTGCATGGGGATGCCTCCTTTCGGGGTGGGATGACGGGGGAAAGCCGCTCTTCTGGAGGGAGGCCCTGGCAGGAACGGCAAGTTCGTTTTTGGATAGAAAAGTTAGCGGCAGGCACAGCCCTTCACGGCCAACTGCCGAAAGCGGCCCGCAGGCGACGGAGAGGTTGGGCGGAGCCCACGTCCGGAGGACCCCCAAAGGGGCCCTTCAGCCTAGCAGAAACCGCCACCTCCCCCTAAACCGCCAGCCAGCACGTTCCGGATTCAAACCCCTGTGGGGCCCTGTTCGGGGAAGGCCAGCCGCTCCCCGCAGCTGCGTGACGGCCAGCCCCGTTACCGGCCCCTTGCTGTCACTTCGAGAAAAAGAAGCTAAGAAAGGATGACTCCGCGCCCTTTCTTAGCTTCGTTGTTTTTTGTGCGGCCCGGTTTTTCGGGCTTGTGTTCCTGGGCTGGCGGCCCGGTCTTTGCGTCCTGCCGACCGCTGCCTAGGGGTGTTTCGCCCTCTGCGGAGGGCGGCCAGTCCTTTGAAACGGGCGGCCCTAAGCTTTGCCTGTTTCGATTGCTGCCTTGCAAGGGGCTTTACTGCCTGCCGCCTTTTACAACACCCGATTCCAGGCACAGCCTAAGTCCCGGAACGACCTTCCGTAGGGTGTGGCCACGGACCCCAGTCCGCCTCAGATCTCTATCTTGCCGTACAGCGAGGTCTTTTCCGTGACCTCCCGTTCCTCCTGGGTAAACTCCACCAGCTTGGGCGGCGGCGCGATAGGTTCCGCCTTGGGCGTGTAGGTCCGCTCCGGGGCCGGACCGTCGTCCAGCTTCTGCCGGGGCGCGCCGTTCTCCGGCCGGGGAGGCCGGGGGCCGCTTCGACGGTCGTCCCGCCTGGGGCCTCTGCCGCCCTCTCTCCGGCGGTCGCCGCCCCGGTCACGATCCCGGTCACGGCCACCCCGGCCGCGGCCTCCGCCTTCGCCCTGGCGGCGGGGAGGCGGCGCGTCAATGGCGGAGATAACCACCCGGCGGTTGGGATCCACCCCAATGGAGGAGGAGGTGGCCCCCTTCACCTGGGACACCGCCCCGTGGATCACCCGGCGCTCGTAGGGGTTCATGGGCTCCAGGGTGGTGGACTTTCCGGTCCGTACCGCAGTGTTGGCCAGCTTCCGGGCCAGGGCCTCCAGAGTCCGCTCCCGCTTCTCCCGGTAGTTGCCGCTGTCAATGTTGATGCGGATGTAATCCCCCTCGCCCCGGTTGGCCACCAGGCTGCTCAGGTACTGGATGGAATCCAAAGTCTCCCCCCGGCGCCCGATGATGACCCCCAGGCCGGTGCCGGTAAGCTGGAGACAGACGTTATCCTCGTAATACTTGGGATTTACTTTGACGTCCTCGATGCCCATAATCCGCAGAATGTTCTCTACATAGGCGGCGCTGCGCTCCACGCGGATCCGAACGTTGTCGGTGGGCTCCACCTCCATTCGGGGGGCGGCGGGCTGACGGGGTTCGGCGGCTTCCGGAGCAGGGCGCTCGGGACGGGGACGGCTCTCCTGGCGGGGGCGGTCCTCCCGGGGCTTCTTCTCCCGGGGGGGACGGGGCTCCCGCTTGGGCTGCTCCTTGGGCTCCCGGGCCTCCCTGGGCTGGGCCGGAGCAGGCGCTGCGGGGCGCTCCTCCCGGGGCTTCTTTTCCGGGGCGGGAGCCTTGGGGACAGGGGCAGGGGCCGGAGCCTTGGGCTTCTCCGCAGGAACGGGCTTGGGGTCGGGGACCTCCCGGAAGACCCGGACCTTGGCGGGGTAGGTCTTAAGGCCCAAGAAGCCCTTCTTCTCCCGGGCGATGATCTCAAAGTCGAAAAGGTCTTCCTCCCGATTGATGCCCAGCTCCCGGCATCCGTTATCAATGGCCGCGTTGACGTCACGGCCGGTGGCGATGGTTTCCTGGATCACAACAACTGCACCTCCCGAATCATTTCAGGTCGTCATCGGTGACCTCGACGTAGGTGTCACCGTACTTTTCCGCGTTACGTCTTCTGGCCTCCGCCAGGCGGCGGCGGTCCTGTTCCTTCTTGGAGAGGGCGGTTTCATCCTCCACCCGGCCCTCCTCCTTGGCCCGCTTTTTGGCCTCGATCTTTTCCTGGCGTTCCCGTTCCTTCCGGGCTTCCTCCTCCGCCTTCATCTTCTCGGCGATCTCCTTGGGGTTCCAGAAGTGGTTCATCACCAGGGACTGGCCTACGGCCACCACGTTGGACATGGTCCAGTACAGACCCACCCCGGCGGGGACCATAAAGGTGAACCACAGGGACATCAGGGGCATCATCAGCATCACGGTATTCATGCTGGCGTTGGCGTTGCCGGCGCTGGGGGTGTTCCGGAGGGTCACCAGGGACATGAGCAGGGCGGTGCCGCCGGAGAGCAGGGGGATGAGGATGATGGGGTTGAGAAGGGTGGCCATGGCATCGGCGCTGAAGCCGAACTTGATAACCTGGTTGGGGAAGACCGACAGGTCAAGGCCCAAAAAGTTCATATCCAGCCCCTGGATCTTGCCCAGAATGTCGGTGCCCAGGGCGGCATAAGCGTCGGGGTTGGCTTTCACCGAGTTCATGATGGCGATCTCCGGGGCGTAGCCGCTTGTGGCGGCGGCGCCGATGAGGCCGGTGGCGATTTCGGTGACCTTGGTCATCGCCTCCCCGGAGATGTGGAGCAGGTGGGTAAGGGGACGGTAGATCACGTCCAAAAGACCGAAGATGATGGGAAACTGGATGAGCATAGG
This sequence comes from uncultured Angelakisella sp., assembly GCA_910585535.1. Classification (GTDB taxonomy): domain Bacteria; phylum Bacillota; class Clostridia; order Oscillospirales; family Ruminococcaceae; genus Angelakisella. The sequence goes on from CAJUFK010000072.1 coordinate 13,520, forward strand.
CAGGCATCCAGCGGTCATGGAGTAGTTTTCCCGCTCGTAAAGGGCCTGGAGTTCCTCGTTCATCTTCTGGGGATTGTTCTTGTACTTAGCCTGGATCTCCTGCATCCTGGGCTGGATGATCTGCATTTTCACAGTAGATTTCTGCTGCTTGATGGCCAGGGGCAGAAGCAGGAGCTTGGTGACAATGGTAAAGAGGATAATGGCCCAGCCGTAGCTGTGAACGATCTGGTACATCGCCCACATCAGATAGCCCAGGGGCAGGCCGAAGATCTGCATGATAAATCTCATTTTAAGGTTCCTCCAGGTCCTCCAGCCCGGCGAAGGGGCGGAGGGTAAAGTGATGGGGGACAGGATCCACTCCGCCTTTGCAGAGGGGATTGCACCGCAGGATGCGGCAGAGGGACATCAAACCGCCCCGGAACAGGCCGAACCGCCGAAGGGCGGTCGCCGCGTAGGTGGAGCAGCAGGGGACGAACCTGCAGGTGGGGACGGGCTTAAGTCTGGAAAGGTATCGCTGGTAAAAGCGGATGGGCCCGAGGATGATCCGGATCCAGAGGGAGTCCGGAGGCTCCGGGTGGCCCTTGCCGGAAGGGGGGAGCGCCCGGGGGGTCATGATTTTTTCTCCGGCGGGGGGCTGGTAAGCTTTTTGAGGTGGGCGGCCATAGCGGCCCGGACCTCCGGCATCTTTGCCTTGTGGGTTCTCCCCCTGGCCACAAAAACCAGATCCCAGCCATAGGGAACCGAGGGCTCCACCTCCCGCCAGGCGGCGCGGATCAGGCGCTTGGCCCGGTTGCGCTGGACGGCGCCCCCCACCTTTTTGGTGGCGGTGATGCCGATGCGGCGGCGGCCCTTCACTCCGCCCCGGCGGGCGTAGGTGACCAGGACAGGGGAAACCGCAGACTTTCCCCGGCGGTAGAGACGGAGGAAGTCCCGGTTCTCGTTGAGGACCTGGGCGTTTTTCATCTTCACTGGCAAACACACTCTTTTCCTGATCCCCCAATATAAGAATTGCCCACTCTGTCGACAGGTGGGCAATTTGGGGGTCTGGTCCTTTTGCTTCGGAGCCTGGTGGGGAGGCTCCCTGAAAAAGAAATCAGAGGGTGAGGGTCTTGCGGCCCTTGTTCCGGCGGCGGGCCAGGACCTTGCGGCCGTTGCTGGTGGACATTCTCTTGCGGAAGCCATGGACCTTGCTCCGCTGGCGCTTCTTGGGCTGGTAAGTTCTTAGCATTTCTCTTTTCCCTCCTTAACGATGAAGTAGTTTCCACTCCCCGCCCCATCCCGGCGCCCGCCGGAGGAGGTGGGAAGAAACCTTGCATTCTCTTGCAATATAGCATTATACCTTAGTTTCGGAACATCTGTCAAGGGCTTTCCCCCCCCGGGGAGAAAAACTTGTCCTTCTCCGGCGGCAGGCTCCGGTGCCGGACAAATTATTAGGAAATTATTGCTAAAAAGATTGCATTTCCTGTAGAAAAACTATATAATAGAGAAGAACGATAGGAATCGGGCGGCAGAAAGGTGGTTCTTTTCTCGCTCGGTAAGCGAACGACAAGGAGGATGAAAGGATGAAAAAACTACTGGCTTTTGTACTGGCCGCGATGATGATGGCCTCACTTGCTGTTTCAGCTATGGCTTTGACCTATGATCCCTGTGATCCTTCGTTAAACCCCGACACAGGGGGCGGACCTTGGCCCGGATGCCCCGGGTCCGGGGGCGGAAACCAGGGGGGATCCGGTTCGGGCGGAAATCAGGGGGGATCCGGCGGGAACCAGGGCTCCGGCGGAGGGACCTCGACAGATGACGACAAGGTGCTGGCTCCCACCGACAACATCGCCAACGAGAAGGAGTCCCTGGAGGCTCTGGCCGCAGGGGAAACCGTTGAGGTGAAGCTGTACAACGACACTGCGGCCCTGGCCCCTGGGACCATGGATCTTTTGGGGAGCGGCAAAGGGAAGATCATCGCCACCATCGGAAAGATGACCGTAACCATCCCCGGGGGCTTTGGCAAAACCAACGAAGCCGGGCGGGTCTACTACCCCCTGGACTTTATCGACAATCCGGCCCAGGCCGCCAGCCTTGCCGCCCCGGTAAAGGGGGAAGCGGCCAAGACCGAGGTGGTCAAGGCAGGCGGAGATATGGCGATGCCCACCTCTGTCACCATAACGCTAAAGACAAGACTAACCGGGACCGTAAATGTTTACTATTGCAGTGACGATACCGGCAAGTACACCCTCCTGGCCAGCCCTGTGGCCAAAGACGGAAGCATCACCTTTGCCACCCGTCAGCTGGGGCACCTGGTGCTGACCACCGGGACCATCTGATCCAACCTTTGGGGGAGCCTGTCCGCTGTCAGGCTCCTCCTTTTGCGTCCGGGATCAAACTGATACAAGCAGGAGGCTTACGCCCGCCCCAAGGGGGAGGATTCCCCCAGGATCTTTACAAGGAGCGGATCCGGACCTGCTTTGAGGTGGCCATGGATTATCTACAGAGCAATCCGGTGACCTACTGCCAGGAATACCAGGGCTGCTCCCTGGGAGGAGGCGTCGGAATCGGCGAACGTCCGGCCCTAACCTATGAGTACAGTCAAAAAGGGGGATTGCTCACCGTGGCTGCGACATCCTCTGCTGGCGGCATCACACATACCTTAACGGTCCGGCTGGAGGAAAACGGCGGCTGGAAATATCTGTCGGACCAAGTAAAGCAGAAAGAGGGATGGGGGTTCGTGATTGGGTCATGAAACTTCCATCCTTTTTCCTACGCAAAAAAGCACGGACCTGCCGTCCGTGCTTTGCTTTTTTTATTCAGTTGTGGCCTAGATCTTTCTTCCGGCTATGGATTTTCCGGGGTCGCGATCTATGGTCTGCGGTCCTACCGCTTTTCTGGCTTTGCGGCCGCGTTCCCGCCTTTCGGGCTTTTGCCCGTCCCTTTCCAGGCTCTCAGCCAGGCCCATCCAGCCTGACGGCTTCCGCCGCCTCCCGGAGGTTTTCCCTCCGCCTGGGAGTGGTTCCTGCTGCTGGCGCTGGGGTCATTTGGATCAAATGGCGTTCTTGGCGGTCCAGGACTGACGGCAGCCAGCCCCAAAGCCCTGGTGAGAAACCGTGTCCATTGGACTCACCTCTTTCCTTACATTCATGGCGTCTTTGCCTTGCGGGGGAACTGCTCAGTACATGGGAGTTCGTCCTTTCGCCTTTTCTTCCCAGCAGGGGAAAGCCTCATCTGTCCATGGGAGTGTCCCTTTCCCGGGGTTCCTTTTTTACCCCGGTAATCCGCTTTGCCATGTTTTCCCGGAACGAAGCCGTTTCTTTCTTTTACTGCCTAGCCTCCTGTTCCTTGTCTATAGAATACCACAGGGTCTCCAATTTGTCAATAGGGTATTTTTATTTTTCACATCATATTTTTAATTTAGTTATAACGCCCAATAAGGCGAACCCGTTTTTGTCTCCTTCCGCCAAAAGCCCAGGTCTAGCCGCGAAGGACTCCTCCCCCGCCGCTGGGCGGTGGCCCTTTGGGCGTCCCATCTCTGGGATTCCATCCTGGGGAATGGCAGCGGTAGATGGCTTAACGGCGTTTGCCCTTCCGGCGGACCTCCTTTCTGCCGCGGTGGATG
>CAJUFK010000073.1 GCA_910585535.1 uncultured Angelakisella sp.
ACATAGACCAGAGCATCGTTTTCCGCCTCGAACTGCCGAATGCGCTCTAAGTCCTGCCCCTCCGCCCAGTAGAACGCACCAAACGGCGGCTCGCTAATACTGATACAGTCCTCGTTCTTAAACTGCTGGATGGTCTGCGGGAAAATTCCCAGAGCTTTCATGCGCTCGATGGCCTCCGCTTTCTTCTCCTCAATACTGATTCTCATGTACGCTCCTCCTTGTCTTCGTAATCGTCCTCATACGGCGGCAGGCTATCGAGCCACCGCTGCAACGGCGGTATGTGCGGCAGAACATAGTCCGCGATGAATCCACCGGCGCACAGCATAATCAAATACCCAATCATGTAAAGCAGACCAATCGTTACATCGCTCAGCATTTCTTGGCTCATACCGCTCTCCTTTCTGGCCCTTGCAGGCCGCGCTTATCGCTTGTAGGTGACTTCTTGACTGTCGCTCATGCGGACGGTGATAGTGATAGGGTAGCCTGTTCCGTTCTGCCCTATCGGGAGATGACGGGCGCTTGTGATGTTCTGAGGAACCTTGTGGTTTTTCTCACAGCGCATCGCGTCCTCCTTCTTGGCATACTCGGTATGGCATACCTCGCACTGATACTTCTGCACCGGCTTCACAGTTGCTCACCTCCTCACACCAGATACTCGCACATGAAGGTATCGAAGCTATCGAACCCAGCCCACCAGCGGCTGAGCGGATAGCCGCACTTCACCATAAAGTCCCACAGTTCTTTCAGCTCGCGGTCGTACTCCGCTGTGTCTACCGTCAGCCCATGATGAAAGCAGTACGCCGTCCACAGGCATCGGAACTGCCAGCAGCTGGCCTCATCGTCGAAGCTGCTCTCCCGCGCAAAGGCTTTTAGGTACTCAAACTCTGCCTTCTGGCTGACGCTGTTTTCCAGTGATTCAATCAGCGCCAAAGCATCCATGTAGCCGTCGATTCGGAGCATCTTTTTCACCACATTGGAATCCATCATACTACTCACGCCCTTTCATCGCAGCCGCCATAATCGCGTCCATGTTTTTCTCCAGCAGGTAACTCATGTCCTGCGTTCTGCTTGCCAGTATCCGGCTCAGCTCCGTATGTACCGCCGCCCGCGTGACCTCCCGGCAGTTACAATGCACTGCCAGAATGAGGTCATCGAAGGTCAGCCCGTCCAGCAGACTATCGCTGGGCACAAGGTCAACGCCCAATTCATACTTGCTTTCCATCATCACATCCACCCTCTATTCAAACGGATGTCCGGGGTGTCGCTGTCCAACTCGTCCGGCGTCGGGATGTCAGCGTAATACTGACCAACCTCGGATTCATACAACGAGCGGATAGCCCAGTCGCCGTTCTCGGTGCGGACAGCGTTCAGTTCCTCTGCGCTATACAGGTCCAGCAGAGCTTCAAACTCGTGCCGAATCTCCTCCGGCACCCCATCCAAGTCTGGATTATTCCAGTCGTCCCCGGCTTTCGCTGGGGCTTTTTTCTTGCCCTTCGCATATTTGCTCGAAGGACGGCAGCCCCAGAAGAACACATCATCATACCCACCCTCGCCCCAGTCGCACTCGATATACGCATACGCTGGGAAGTCAGCCCGCGCCGCATCTGCGATAATCTCCACCACTTTCCGTACCGTCTCGTTCAGGTGCTTATGGTTGATATACTCGTGTTTGGTGTGTGCGTTGTAGTAGCCAGATGAGAGGTTGACCGCCGCCACGCCCAGCTCAGGAGCGATGTAGGAGATGTCGCTGAATGAGCCGTACTGCGTCACAAAGCCCTTGCTGTTGATGTACTGCTCGAAGTCCGGGTTGTCGCAGTCGTAGTACACCGCATCTGTCCGGCCTTTCCGGTCAATCTCGACCAGCAGCTTCATCGTGTCCAGCTCTTTCGAGAACGCCCCAGCGCGGTAGTCCTTGCGGAAGGTACTCGCGCCAATGCCGCCGACTTCCTCGTTGCAGGTGAATAGCAGCCACGGCTTCTTCTCCGACCGAGCGTGGGCAGTCACCAGCGCATACACGCCGCAGCGGTCATCGCCGCCGATGCCCTGCGGGGACATCAGGATATTCCCGTTGGGGGTCTTGCAGATCTGGCGCACCGGGCTTTTATGCACGGTGTCCAGATGAGCGACCAGCAGCACCGGCGCTTCGCCGGGGACCAGAATGTACTCGCCGTCACGCGCCACAGCGTTCGGGTACATCTTGCAGAGGCGGCTGAACAGCTCCTTCTGCGTGGGCTTCAAAAAGTCTTCCAAAATTCTCACCACACTGCCTCCTTCATTTCGGCCTCAACTTCGTCCTCATCTGCTATCTCGTACTGAGCGTAGTCGTACTCCTCATAGCAGCTCTTGCAGACCCGCACATCTTCGCCGTCGGCGTTAATCGCATCACACATGAGGTCTTCATGCACCAGCTCGCCGCAGTGGTCGCAGGTCTCATAGCGGCTGTCTTTACAGCCCTCGCAGATGCGCACCTCCTTGCCATCGGCGCTAATCGCGTCGTACATGAGGTCTTCATGCACCAGCTCACCGCAGTCCTCACAGGTCTCGTAGTGGTCATCCCGGCAGTCTTCGCAGACCCGCACCTCAGAACCGTACTGGTCGATCACGCGGTACATCTCATCATTCAAGCAATATTCATCGCAATCATCGCAGACGGAATAATGCTCGCGCAGACAGTCCGGGCAGACATCCCGGCCATTGATGCTCTCCATCACGCTATCGGCGTGGTATTCGTCGCAGTGGTCACAGCATGTATAACTCCGCTCCAGACAACGCTGGCAGACATACCGCCGATGGCCGTCACTGTCGTAGACCTCATACAAATCGTCCTCATCCTCCACGCCTCCTTCGCAGTCATCGCAGTAGGCGACATAGCTGTCTTCTTCGCAGTCATCACAGTACATCTTGGTGCTGATCTCGTCGCCGCACTTGACGCACAGGCCGTAGGTGCCAACTTCCAACGGCTCCGCATCTTCCAGATGGTCGAACCGGATGCAGACCCTGCCGTCGAAGTTATCGTAAATCCAGTCAGGGTAGCCGCCAAAGCCCTGCCCCCGATACACATAGTCCGCGCCCTTGTCACCGATGGAGCCGTACACCTTCCACAGATTCGGCTGCTCCTCCAGCATCGAAATCTCACGCTGAATCAGGTCACGGTAAAGCCCGCTGTCTTCAGCAGCTCCGTAGACGCCGCCCTCGGTGTTGTACATCCGGCTCTGAAGCAGGACGCCATTCCCCGGCTTGTACGCGAACACCTGCCGTGTGGTCTTCCGGTTATTCAGCGTTTCACGGTCTTCCGGGTCTGCCACCGTGAACACGAGAAAGCTAACCTCGTCCCGTGCGTAGCCGGTGCAGCCGCAGTTGTACTCATATTCGGTGCTGTTCAGCGAGTGGCAGCTTGTCAGACACGCGCCGCGCCGGTCGTTCTTCGGATTGCTCATGGTCAGGAAGTGCGCGGGATTGATGCTGACGAACAGCTTGAACCCCAGCTTCCGGCTGGACAGCTCGTCCGCAAATTGAGCGTACAGGTGCTGGAACTCGCTCCCTTTGGTCTCGTCAGCCACGCCCAGCGCAACACACAGGGACTTGAAGATGCGGCTCCGCTTCTTCCCCGTCTGGTATGCTTTCGGTGCCAGCTTCTTGATGGCCTCGATACCGGCCTCCTGCGTGTACTCATCATCCGGCTCACTGAAGAACGCGATGGCGTCCATAATCAGGTCCATCCGCTCTTTGTCATCCCGCGCCGCCAGCTTTGCACTGCTCAGAATCCGGTGGGCCAGATTATCGACCCGTCTGTAGTCGGGGTCGTGCGTCCGCGTCCCGTTGATGATGAGTGCGTCCAGTTCAGGGTGCCACACAGGAGACTTGCTGAACAGCTCCCGCAGGCCCTGTTTGGCGTAGGAGCTGTCCTTCGCCAGCCTCTCGATGAACTCATCGGAGATGTCCTCCAGCACATCCATCTGATAGGTATGTGCGCCGTAGTCTTCGACCGCTTGCCGGATGTTGCTCTCGGCCTGTCGAATGATTTCTTGCATTTCCATGTACTTTGTCCTCCCAGCATAAAGTCTGCCCTGTCATCTTCGGGCTGGGGGGGGGCGGTCCCCCAGCGACGCCCCTGACGGGGCGTTTCGACTTTTGCTCTAATCCGGCTAATCATTGAGAGCATTCACATTTCTAAAAAGCTGGTGCGCGTTGTCGCCCTAAGCGCGGCACTTTTCGTTGTGGCGGGCTGCACACCTCCGGCATCTGGTGACACAAGCAGTGCTCCAGAAGAAGTCCTGTCTTCGGCTATTTCGAGCTTGCCTCCGGTGAGCATACCGGAAGTAGAAATCATCGCAGACCCGTGGACAGAGGAGGAGCTTTATTCGATGGCCCTCACGCTTGCCGGTGAGTGCTACGACCACAAAACACAGGACAAGCGCCGAGTGTGTGAAGTAGTGCTGAACCGCGTGAGCGATGGCAGATTCGGCAGCTCCATCATGGAGGTGCTGACCGCTAAGAACCAGTTTGCAGGCTACTGGACGCAGCCGCGTCCGGTGTCAGAAAACGATTATGAGGTTGCCGAGCAAGCACTTAGAGACTGGTACGACGGTGGGTGCAAGGCGTTATCCGAGTACCTGTTCTTCTGTGCGGGCGACAACCTCGAAAATGAGTTTCGTAGAGAATATTGATAGGAGGACAAAAACCATGTTTGAAGTACGAGTAACCATTTCCGCCCCGGAGCTGGCGCAGGCCATCAACAACCTTGCCGCAGCTCTTATCGGTGTCAAGCCCCAGCAGGCAGCTCCGGCTCCCCAGCAGGCTCCCGCACCTGTTCCGCAGGCCGCTCCTATGCAGGCCCCCGCCCCGATGCCCCAGCAGACGGCCCCCGTTCAGCCGCAGCAGACACAGGGCTACGCTCCCGCAAACCCTACCCCGGCGGCGACATCTGCCGCTTCTGCCCCGACCGCTGCGCCGGTTGCACCGATGGCTGGCCCGACCTCTGCATACCCTTCTAACCAGCCCGCGCCTGCGGCATATCCCAGTCAGCCTCCGATGCCCCAGCAGCCTGCCCCGCCTACCGGTGTTCCCGTGACGGCGGCGCCGCAGTATACGATTGACCAGATTATGAAGGCCGGGGCAACGCTGATGGACGCGGGCCGTGTGGACGATCTGATGAACCTGCTGCACAATTTCGGGGTTTCGGCTGTGACCGAGCTGAAGCCTGAGCAGACCGGGGCGTTCGCTACCGCGCTGCGTGGGCTGGGGGCGAAGATATGAGTGAACACGCACTGCTGTCCCCGTCGAGCGCCCACCGGTGGCTGAACTGCCTGCCGTCGCCCCGCTTGGAGGCTACGCTGCCGGAGAGATCGAGCCGGGATGCGGATGAAGGAACACTGGCCCACAGCGTCTGTGAAATCTCCGCCAAGAAGAAGTTCAGGAAGGTCAAAGCGGCGGAGTACAACAGGGTCATCAAGCAGCTCAAAAAGGATGAGCTGTGGGACGACGAGATGCTGCGAACGGCTGAGACCTATGTAGACCATCTGGCAGAAAGGTCTATGAGCTTCGAGAGCGAGCCGTATGTGGCGTTTGAGGTGAAGGTAGACCTCGCCAGTTATGTGCCGGAATCCTTCGGTCGGTGTGACTGTGTGATGTTCGGCGGCGGTACTTTGGTTATCACGGACTACAAGCATGGCAAGGGCGTCCCTGTTGATGTGGAACGGAACCCGCAGCTCATGCTCTACGCACTGGGTGCGCTGAAGGTTTATCAGCCGCTGTTCGGTGAGGCGATAAAGCGCATTGAGCTGTATGTTGACCAGCCCCGGCTCAGCTCTTATCAGGGCTGGAGCTGCACAGTGGAGGAACTGCTGGCATGGGGCGAGGAAATCAGGCCGAAAGCGCAGATGGCGTTCGCTGGGTTCGGAGAGTACAAAGCCGGATCGTGGTGCCGCTTCTGTCGCGCTAACGGCACCTGCAAGGCGCAGGCCGCTCAGCAAATCGGAGCCTTCGATGACTTCGCCGCCGTGGTGAATCAGTCCGCAGACCTCCTGACCCCCGAACAGATGGCAGAGGTTCTGAAGCGCGGCGAGACGCTGGTTGAGTGGTACAAGACCGTGAAGGCAAAGGCACTGGATTCCATTCTCAGCGGAACCCCGATTCCCGGCTACAAGGCTGTCGAGGGCCGGAGTGTCCGGGCATGGTCCGACCAAGATAAGGCACTGGAAAAGCTCATCGCCTCTGGCATTGACCGCGCCGCTATCTATGACAGTGTTCCGAAGACGCTGGCCCAGATTGAGAAGCTGCTGGGCAAACCGAAGTTTGGCGAGTTGGTTGGAGAGTTCGTTATCAAGCCGCCGGGAGCACCGACGCTGGCGGATGAAGGCGACCCGAAACCCGCATATAACAGCGCCGCCGCTGACTTTGCGGCGGTAGCAGACAAAAAGGAAGGGAAAGAGACATGATTATTTTCACCGTTATCCTCGCAATCATCGCTATCGCCGGATTCGCAGTTACGACTGCCCTCCGTAGATCGTTCGACCCCACTGACCGGTACGAGAAGCAGGCACAGAAGCGCGTCTCTATCGTGCGCGTGGCTATCGTCGGTGTGTGCCTTGCCATTTTCGGCATCGCTACCCTGATTTGCGGCATCAAGATTCTTGACCAGACCGAAATCGGTGTGGTGAAAATCTTCGGCAAGGTAGACCACACGATTTCCGGCGGTCTGAACTTCGTGAATCCTTTTACAGATACCGTGGAGCTGATGGACCTTCGTGTTCATGTTAAAGAATCCAGCTTTGCCAGCTATACGAAAGACGCTCAGCCGGTCACGGCCTCCGTGGAATATCAGTACGAGCTGTCGCCCGGAAACGCCATGACGGTCGCCACGCAGTACGGCTCCTATGAGATTCTGGAGACAAAGCTGACTGCTGCTGCCGAGGAACGCGCGAAAATCGTATTCTCCCGGTACGGAGCTATGACCCTGCTTGAAACACGCTCCACTCTGTCCGCTCAGGTGTGGGAGGAGTTCAATGAGCTGGAGGAGCTGTTCCCGGTACACTTCACGAATGTGGTGATTAAGGATATTGATTTCAGCGATGCGTTCGAGGCGGCGGTTGAAGCAAAAATGGAAGCAGAGCAGAACGCCCTGCGAGCGGAGAACGAAAAGCAGGAGGCTATCACACGCGCTGAGCAGGCAAAAGAGGTCGCCCGTATTCAGGCAGAGGCGGCAGTTGAGGCGGCGAAGGGTGAAGCCGAGGCTCTGGCTATTACCCGCGACGCGCTTGCCAATATGCCCGATGTCTACATCCAGAGCCTTTATTTGGAGAAGTGGGACGGGAAGCTGCCGCAGTTTATTACAGGGGACGGGGCAAGCGTAATGATCGCCCCTGACCTCGAATGAGCCGCTGAAGTCTCGCTGACAAAGAGTGAAACAGTGCAGAGTTATTTTGAGAGGAGACAAAACGATGTATAACAACATTCCTACCCGTGTTTTGACCGGCGAGTGCCGCCTGTCCTATGTGAATCTGGTCCAGCCGAGGGCGAACAACAACGACCCCAGCGCGAAGCCCAAGTATTCCGTGACACTGCTGATTCCCAAGACCGACACGGCGGTCTACCAGAACATCCTCAGCAGCATCGAAGCCGCTGCCGCTGACGCGCAGGGCAAGCTGTGGAACGGCGTTCGCCCCCCGGTCATGCCTATCCCCATCCACGACGGCGACGGTGTGCGCGACAACGGCACCCCCTACGGCCCGGAGTGCAAGGGCTGCTGGGTCATCACCGCCAGCTCCAACAACAAGCCGCAGGTCATCCATCAGAGCGACATCAATACCGAGCTGGCGCCGCAGGACATCTATAGCGGGATGTATGCCCGCGTGACCATCAACTTCTTCGGCTACAACCGCGCGGGCAAGCGTGGCATCGGCTGCGGTCTGGGGAATGTGATGAAGACCCGCGACGGCGAGCCTCTGGCTGGAGGCGCGAGCGCGGCGGCGGACTTCGCCGGTATCGCAGCGGGCGGCGTGGCTACTCCGGCCTATGGCGGCGCGATGCCTGCCACCCCCGGCCAGATGACCTATCCCAATACAGGGTTCAGCTCCCCCGCCCCGACTGCACCCCCGGCCCCCGGTCCCGGCTACGGCACCGACCAGTACGCCCAGCAGCAGGCGGCTCCCGCCTATGCGCCCCCGCAGCCGCAGGGTCAGGCGTACCCGCAGGCAGGCGGTGTGAACCCGCTGACCGGACAGCCGTGGTGATGCTCCATACTCTGATTTGAGTGAAAAATGACGCGGGGCCACCGCTCCAGTTCGTGGCCCCGCGTTTGATATCAAATTTTGAGAAAGGAGCCGTCGGCGAATGAATGAGAAAATCTTCCAGCTTGACTGGGGAACGGGCAACGCGGATATAAAGATAGCTGCTTTCTTCACCTCAGCTAAAGCTGTACAACTGAAAAAGTTTTGCAAGCTCGCCAGACTGCACAGCACCGAGGATGAGCGAACAGGGCTGCTGGCGGCACTGGTCCAAGAGGACAAGGCGCGGGAGGCCCTGCTGGATAAGCTGGGCGAGCTGTCCTACGAGAAATCAAAGCTGGCGAACAGCTTTTTCCATACGGTCTTTGAGCCTGAGCAGGGGTGGGCCGAGAAGCGGCTCCTCCGCGAGCGGGCGCAGTTGAAGAAGGCGATTGACACCCTGACCGAAGAAAGGTGGGGCGTATGAGCCATCTCTCAATAGACCTTGAAACATTCAGCAGCGTGAACATCGGCAAGTCCGGGCTGTACAAATATGTCCAAAGTCCAGACTTTGAAATCCTGCTGTTCGCGTACAGCGTGGACGATTACCCGGTGGAGATCATCGACCTTGCGAATGGTGAGATGCTGCCGGACTGGTTGGAAGCAGCCATCGGAGACCCTGCGTATATCAAACACGCCTACAACGCGGCGTTCGAGTGGTACTGCCTGTCGAAGTATTTCGGTGCCACGCTGCCGGTAGACCAGTGGCGCGACACGATGCTCCACGGGCTGTACTGCGGATTTACTGCCGGTCTGGATGCCACAGGAAAGGCTCTGGGGCTTCCACAGGAGAAGCAAAAGCTGGCGGTAGGCAAGTCCCTCATCAGATACTTCTGCGTCCCCTGCGCTCCCACAAAGAGCAACGGGGGCCGTACCCGGAACCTACCAAAGCACGACCCCGAAAAGTGGGAGCTGTTCAGGACCTACTGCAAAGGCGATGTCGTGACAGAGAAAGAGATCGAGCGGCGGCTGTCGGGATTTCCGGTGCCTGCCGACATCGAGAAGCAGTGGCAGACCGACCTCATCATCAACGCTCGCGGTGTGGCGGTGGACATGGACATGGTGCGGGGAGCTATCGAGATCGGCAACAGCACCCGTGACAAGCTCATGTCTGAGGCGGTGTCTATCACAGGGCTGGAGAATCCGAACAGTGTGGCTCAGCTCTCCCGCTGGCTGGAGAAGGAGGCCGAGTTGGAGTTCTCTGACCTGCGGAAAGATACTGTAGCCTCCGCCCTGAAATCGGACGAAGTGACGGGCGACGCCGAGCGTATGCTCAAAATCCGGCAGGAGCTGGGCAAGACCAGCACCAAGAAGTACGATGCCATCGAAGCTGCCGTCTGCGCAGACGGGCGCGTCCGTGGGCTGCTCCAGTTCTACGGGGCGAACCGGACGGGTCGGTGGGCCGGTCGGCTGGTGCAGGTCCAGAACCTCCCGCGTACCTACATAGGGCATCTGCCGTGGGCGCGGAAGGCCGTTGAAGACCGAGAAACCGAGAAGCTGCGCGTGATGTACGGCTCAGTTCCTGACACGCTGTCTCAGCTCATCCGCACATCGTTTATCGCTCCGCCGGGGCATAAGTTGGTGGACGCTGACTTTTCCAGCATCGAGGCCCGTGTTATCTCATGGCTGGCCGGTGAACAGTGGCGGTTAGAGGTGTTTCGGACGCATGGGAAGATATACGAAGCCAGCGCGTCGCAGATGTTCGGGGTGCCGCTGGAGAAAATCAAAAAGGGCAACCCGGAGTATGCGCTGCGGCAGCGGGGCAAGGTCGCTGAACTGGCCCTCGGTTATCAGGGCAGCACTGGGGCGCTCATAGCGATGGGCGCGTTGGATATGGGGATTCCCGAAGCTGACCTGCCGGACATCGTGAGCCGCTGGCGCGAGGCGAACAAGCGTATTGTGGACCTCTGGTACTCCATCGAAAGCGCGGCGGTATCGGTCATTCAAACAGGGCATCAGGCCGGGGTGAACGGCATCCTGTTCCAGCGGGAGTTCGATTTGGAAAACGATTTGGACTTCCTGACCATTACCCTGCCGAGCCGCCGGAAGCTGTTCTATGCGCGGCCTGAGCTGGGCCAGAACCAGTGGGGGCGACCGTCCATCACCTACTACGGCGTGAACCAGACGACGAAGCAGTGGACGCCGCTGGAGACCTACGGCGGGAAGCTGGTGGAGAACTGTGTGCAGGCTATCGCCCGTGACTGCCTCGCCGCTGCTATCGAGCATCTGGAAGAAGCCGGTTTCCCGGTCGTGTTCCACGTCCACGATGAGTGCGTGATCGACTGCCCGGAGAGCCAAGCAGACCTCGATGCGGTAGTGAAGATTATGACCCTGCCGATTCCGTGGGCGCTGGATTTACCTCTGAACGCTGACGGCTGGGTGGGCGACTTCTTCAGAAAGGACTGAGACTGATTATGAAAAAGTATGTGCTCAGCCTTTCGTATGGCAAGGATTCGCTGGCCTGCTTGGGGGCGATTGAAAAACTCGACTGGCCTTTAGACCGTATTGTTCATGCTGAGGTGTGGGCTACAGATTGCATTTCAGCAGACTTACCACCGATGGTTGAGTTTAAGAAAAAGGCGGACGCTATCATCAAAGAACGGTATGGCATTGAAGTAGAGCACATCTGCACGATGTGCTCTGATGGAACACGGCAGACATATGAGAAAATCTTCTATCACATACCGAAGCGAAAAAGCGGAGGGAGTTTTAAGGACGGGTCCTTCGCTGGGTTTCCATATACAAAAGGCGCGTGGTGCAATGATCGCTTGAAAACAAATCCGCTCGATGCGTTTTCACGAACCCCCCCCAGACTGGGACGGTTGTGCAGTATGTAGGTATCGCTGCTGATGAACAGGAGCGTCTTAAACGACTGGACGGAGTAACAAGAATATCCCCGCTGGCAGTAGCAGGCTGGACCGAAGCAGAGGCCAGAAGATGGTGTACCGAGAATGATTTGCTGTCACCAATTTACACCTCAGCTACACGCGGCGGTTGTTGGTTCTGCCACAATCAGGGCGTAGAGCAACTACGCTTATTGCGAAAAAACTACCCTGATTTGTGGGCGCTTCTTATGAAGTGGGACTTAGATTCACCCGTGCCTTTTCACCCGAACGGGAGAACCGTTCACGACTTTGATCGGCGGTTCCAAATGGAGGATGCAGGACAAGTCCCGACGGACCGGAGATTTCGGTGGGAGATGGTTGACAGTTCTTCCAGAAAGGATTGATAACATGACGAGAAAAGAGCGTGAAGCCTGCCCTGAAGAATCCTTTGACGGCGGCTATCACTTATACGCAGAAGAAAAACATCGGGAGAGGGTTGCCAAGAACCCTGACCGAGTGGAGTATGCAATCAAGCAGTTTGAATTGCACAACATCGAGTATTCCCTGAAGAACGCCCAGACCGGGCATTTCCACTGCCGGAGACAGTCGGATGATGCACTGTTCCAGTTCTGGGCAGGTACAGGCAAGATTATGGGCTACGACAAGGTGCGCGGGATTCATGCTTTGATTAAGCTGCTTCTGAAGTAGATGACGAAGGGAGGCGCCATAAGTGCTACATGACCGTAACATCGTCATAACAATCGGCAACAACCGAAAGAGCGTGAGCTGGCAGCCTCTGTCCATCGCCTTATCGGAGTTCTATGAAAAGCTCCGCGTTCCCAGCCGCTCCACCGAGACCATGCAGGCGTACCTCAGCCTGAAGAAGTCTGAGCAGGACGATCTGAAGGACATCGGCGGCTTCGTCGCAGGCAGTCTGCGCGGTGTACGCCGGAAGGCGGGGGCTGTGACCGGGCGCGACCTTATCACACTGGACTTTGACAACATCCCCGCAGGCGGGACAGACGATATTGCGCTGCGAACCTCTGGGCTGGGCTGCGGCTACTGTATCTATTCGACGCGGAAGCACACGCCTGCAAAGCCTCGGCTCCGGCTCCTGTTTCCTTTAAGCCGGACGGCCTCGGCGGACGAGTACGAACCGCTTGCGCGGTACATGGCGGCAAAAGTCGGCATCGAGTATGCCGACCCCACCACCTTTGAAGCCGTGCGGATGATGTACTGGCCCAGTTGCTGCGCAGACAGCGAATATGTGTTCTACGCCGAGGATAAGCCCATGCTGGATGTGGACGCGGTGCTGGCGTCGATGGGCGACTGGCGGGATGTGTCCAAGTGGCCGCAGGTCCCCGGCGCGGAGAACACCTACCGGAAGCTGGCGACGCGGCAGAGCGATCCGCTCAGCAAGGCTGGCATCATTGGGGCCTTCTGCCGGACATACGACATTTACGGCGCGATGGACGCCTACCTCCCCGGCATCTACGAGCCGGTGATAGGCTCACGCGAACGCTATACCTACCTCGGCGGCAGCACGACCGGCGGCGCGGTGATTTACGACAACGGGCTGTTCCTCTACTCGCACCACGCCACCGACCCCTGCTCCGGCAAGCTGGTGAACGCATTTGACCTCGTTCGCCTGCACAAGTTCGGAGACCGGGACGACGCTGCCGACGATAAGACCCCGCCGAACCGCCTGCCGTCCTATCTGGCGATGTGCGAGCTGGCGGTGGCGGACATGAAGGTTTCCCAGCTCATCGCCAAAGAACGGGCGGTGTCCGCCGCCAGCGATTTCGGCAAACTGGCAGATGAGGCCCAGCAGGAACCGGCGGACACAGACTGGACCTCCAAGCTGGAGCTGAACAGCCAGACCGGAGCTATCCGGGCGACCATTGACAACATCTGGCTGATTCTGGAGAACGACCCGAACCTGCGCGGCAAGTTCGCGCTGAACGAGTTCACCGGGCGCGGGGAGATTCTGGGCGACCTGCCGTGGAGCGCCTTTGAGAAGCGGCGGGCGTGGGCTGACAACGACAATCAGGGCCTCTACTGGTACTTCGAGAAGGTCTACAAGATCACCGGCAACGGCAAAATTGACGGCGCTCTCTCACTCCACAGCGAGAAGCATAAGTTCAACGATGTCAGGAACTATCTGGAATCCCTGCACTGGGACGGCGTGGCCCGGCTCGACGCGCTGCTCATTGACTACCTCGGCGCGGCTGATACCCCCTATGTTCGGGCGGTCACACGGAAGGCGTTCACGGCGGCGGTAGCGCGGGCGATGGAGCCGGGGTGCAAATACGATGTCATGCTCATTCTCTCCGGGCCGCAGGGCATCGGCAAGAGCACCCTGCTGGATAAGATGAGCCGGGGCTGGTTTAACGACGGCATCCGCACCTTTGAAGGCAAGGAGGCCAGCGAGCTGCTACAGGGCGTGTGGCTGGTGGAAATCAGCGAACTGGACGCCTTCAGGAGTACCGATGTGTCCCGCATCAAGCAGTTCCTCAGCCTGCGGGCTGACCGCTTCAGAGCGGCCTACGGGCGTCATGTGAAGGATATTCCCCGCCGGTGCGTGTTCTTCGGTACGACGAATACCACCGAGTATCTGAGAGACCGGACCGGCAACCGCCGCTTCTGGCCCGTGGACACTGGGGCGCAGGAACGCCGGAAGAATGTGTGGCTCCACCTCGACGGAGAGATTGACCAGATTTGGGCCGAAGCGATGATGCGCTGGCGGCTGGGCGAACCCCTGTACCTGACCGGTGACATCGAGGAGGCGGCGAAGGCTGAGCAGGAATCTCACAGGGAGACCAGCAGCAAGGAAGGAATCATTCTTGACTTCGTGGAGACCCCGGTGCCGGAGGACTGGCCCACTTGGAACCTTGATAAGAGGCGGATGTACCTGAACGGTGTGTCCGTCGGAGATGAGACGATCAGACTGGTCCCCCGCGACCGGATATGTGCGCTGGAGATATGGTGCGAGGCGTTCGGCGGGTCTCCCAAAGACCTGCGGTACGGCGAGGCTGTCGAGATAAACGACATCCTCCGCTCGATGCCCGGATGGGAAAAGACCACCAGCTCCGTCCGGTTTGGCTACTGCGGAAAGCAGCGGGGCTTTATGAGAAGGAGATGAGATTATGTATCTGGCAACAGAGAAGGACGGAATCGTGGAGGTCCCGGAGAAGAAGCGGCTGAAGGCCCTGTTCTGCAAGCATCGGAATGTCGTGAGCGGCGAGCAGTGCAGCAAGAACGGGATGCGCCGGATTTCCGGGCAGGACACTTATGTGGTGTGCGCGGATTGCGGAACGATTCTTGGGGAGTGGCACATCAACTACTGACGGCGGGAGGCTGAGCTACCATGCGTATCAAGAAATCAGGTGGCAAGATTTTCGGCGCCGACCTCACTGCGGCTGAGCGGAAGGCGATGGACAAGGAAATCCAGCGGCAGCTCGCGGTCTATACCGAGAAGCACCGGCTGGAGCTGGACGCGATGATTCTCTGGGTTCTCCATGCTCAGCTTGGTCTGGGACCGACGCGGCTGCGCCGGTTCTATGACCAGTTTGAGAAGGAGCTGGACGCCCTGCTGGAGCGGTATGAAATGGGTGAAGATGACCGGCTTTGGCTCTGCACCTATATGCTCAAACAGATCGGCGTTGACATCGAAAAATGGGACCGCGAAAGAGGCTGAGGGGGGTGGAACATTCACCGGAACATTGAGACTAACGCTCAACAATCAGACAGGAAAGTCGTAAATCAGACACGAAAGTGTACCCCAATGTTCCGGGGTCAATGTTCCATTGTTCCGCGAATGTTCCGGTAGATGTTCCGGCCTGTTGGTCTTAAAACTGCTACGGGCGGTAGTAGCGCAAGTACCCAGCGGTTATAGCTCTGTTACTGATAGTTAGAGGGTGGAACATTGGAACATTTATCTTAATAGAGCAAGAAAATAGAGAGATTAGAGAAACACACGCAATTATGCGTCTCTATTTTCTCGGAAACGCCCGTATTATACGCGCGCGTGTGGACGGAGGCTAAAAATGACCGAAGCGAGCATAGAAAAACGCCTCGTTGAAGGCGTGAAAAAGTTAGGCGGAATGTGCCTGAAATTCGTCAGTCCAAGCATGACTGGCGTACCTGACCGGCTCATTATCACAGCAGACGGAAAAGTGATTTTCGCCGAGCTGAAAACGGAAACGGGCCGGTTGTCCAAAATCCAGAAGTACACGATAGGTGAAATGCAAAAGCGCGGCGCGGATGTCCGCGTCGTGAAAGGGCTGGCGGAGGTGAAGCAGCTTCTGGCTGAAATAGAAGGGAGGTCAAAGCCGGATGAAGTTTAGTCCCTATCCATATCAGCAGTATTGCATCGACCGGATAGTGAGCGACCCCGCGATTGGCCTGTTCCTCGATATGGGACTGGGCAAAACGGTGATTACCCTGTCCGCGATCCGCGAGCTGCGGTATAACAGGTGGGCGGTGTCAAAGCCCCTCATCATCGCGCCGAAGAAGGTGGCGGAAGCCACTTGGAGCAAGGAAGCCGCGAAGTGGGAGCACCTGACGATGATGCGGATTGTTCCAATACTGGGGACCACGCAGCAGCGGCTACGCGCACTCGCTACCCCGGCGGACGCCTATGTGATAAACAGGGAAAATGTAGTGTGGCTGGTCGAGCATTTCAAAAATGCGTGGCCCTTTGATATGGTCATTTTGGACGAAAGCTCCAGCTTCAAGAATGGGCAGAGCAAGCGATTTAAGGCCCTGAAGCTGGTGCGTTCCAGAATCAAGCGGATTGTGGAGCTGACCGGCACCCCGTCGAGCAACGGGCTGGAGGACCTGTGGGCGCAGCTCTATCTGCTGGATGAGGGGGCGCGGCTGGGCCGGACCATCTCAGCCTACCGGCAGATGTACTTTACGCCGGACAAGCGCAACCGCACGACGATATTCAGCTACGCTCCGATGGACGGCAGTTTTGACAGAATCAAGCAGGCCATCAGCGATATTTGCATCAGCATGAAGGCGTCGGACTACCTGACCCTGCCCGATGTGCTGGAGAATGATATTCCGGTGGCCCTCGACGCGGCAGCGGCAAAAGCCTATCACCAGTTGGAGACCGAGCTGCTGCTGCAAGTGGATGAGGACACGATAACGGCAGGGTCTGCGGGCGTCCTGACTGGGAAGCTCCTGCAACTCTGCAACGGGGCGATTTACAACGAGAGCCATGTCCCAGTCGCGGTGCATGACTGCAAGATTGACGCCTTTATGGAGCTGATCGAGCAGTTGAACGGGCAACACGCTCTGGTGTTCTATAGCTTCCAGCATGACCGTGACCGGCTGATGGAAGCCCTCACGGAGACGAAGCTCCGCGTCCGGGTCTACGCCAACGCGGAGGATGAGGCGGCGTGGAACCGCGGCGAGATTGATGTGCTGCTTGCGCATCCTGCGAGCTGCGGCTACGGCTTGAATCTGCAACAGGGTGGGCATCATGCGATTTGGTTTGGGCTGACTTGGAGCTTGGAGCAGTATGAGCAGGCGAACAAGCGGCTGCACCGGAACGGGCAGGAGCATCCAGTAGTTATCCACCACCTGTTGGTGCAGGGTGGAATGGACGAGACAGTGAGAGAGGCGCTGAAGGATAAAGGCGATATGCAGAACGCTTTGCTGGCGGCGCTGAAGGTGAGAATACGCGAAGTAGGAGGTGGCGGTAATGCACAAAGAAGAAATCGAGGAAGTCGTCAAAATAGCAGCGGCTGAGGTGCTGGTCAGGCGCGAGGAGATTATCAAAGACGAGTATGATGCCAGGTATCAGGATGTGAAGCTGTTGATGAAGAACTACCGGCGGCTGAAGATCTACTATGCCAAAGTGTCGCCGGAGACCTTGGAGGTGGACACGATTTTCTCCATGCGTCGGAAGACCGGGTTGATGATGAGCCATGTGGACAATATGCTCTCCGCATATCGAGCGATGTGCAAGGA